>JBHJJE010000034.1:0-157874 GCA_050042865.1 Mastigocoleus sp. | reverse complement strand
AATGTATTATTAATACCTTATAATTCTTAAATTATTAGTATTTTTATCATACTCACTATTCTTTCCTGCTTTTCAAAGTAGAACCCAGGTACTAGTTTCTCTCACTCTATTGATACTACAAGATGAAGTGCGGAATGTGGGATCTATCTAATGTGTCTCTTGATGATAACCATAAAAATTAATACTATATTCAGTCACCTTTATACCAGTTTGCTTTTCTACTTCGCGGATAAGTTCTTCGGGTAATTGCACATGTACGTCTAAAATTTGCTTTGTATCTATACAGTTAACATGACTATGAATATCACTGATATTTCCGTATAACCTACCGTCAGAATGTTCAATACACTCAATTATGCCCTGGGTCGATAAAGCTTCTAAATTCTGATATACAGAGGTGTGACCGATTTCTTTACCTTGCTGATTTAGTCGGTCGTATATTTCCCGTGCGGATAAATGCTCTTGATCCTGCCATAATAACTCTAATATGAATCGACGCTGACGACTAACTCGCATTCCAAGTGTCTGACAACGATCTAATGCATCTTCTAAAGAACGAATTGGTTTTGCGGATATCCCTTGTTGTTGCATATTCAGGTTTATTAACTATATTAAAGGGTAGATTTATCAGGTATGATTTATCGTCTAATTCTATACATAGAGATGATTAGCATTTTTCCTACTGTTACTACTCCATTTAAGATGACTGCACTTGAGTTTATTAATTTTACTGAATTTGCAGAATATACAACTAAACCTTTACTAAATTTTGATGAAATTAATCACTAAGCAGTAAACTATTAAGCTAAAACAAACTCATTACAACTTTAGCTTAAAATTACTGTAAGCGTCTACATGAAGATGTATAGTCAATCAAAAATAAATCTACTAAATCTGTAGAGGTAACAATCTACTTTATATCTAAATTATTTGTGCAGCAAATCTTCTTCAAGGATGCGAGTAATCATAGCAGTACGAGAAGAGACCCTTAGCTTTCCAAAAATACGACGTAAGTGAGTAGCAACCGTCCAAGGACTGATTTGAAGTAACAAACCGATAGATTTATTTGGTAAACCCTGAGCAACCAATTTTGCGATCGCCTTTTCCCTGGGACTTAGACTAATTTGTTCAGAGGACTGCTCAATAAGAGCTTTATCCTGAACCTTAGACTTTTTAACGGTTTTGGGACGACTGTCAGATTTTATTTTTGCACTACAACTAGGACGACAGCGCACCACACAGTAATGTTCACCATCAATATCAGACTCAAATATCACCTTATCGACCTCAAATTTATCTGCCTCTGATTCTTCAATATCAGTTCTTTTAGCAGTTTGAGAATCAATTACCTGCTCAATCAAAAATTTTAATAATAATTCTTTATCAAATGTCTGTAAAAAATTAGTGTCAGACACCGCAACCAGTTTCTTCAGTTCTAATATATTCATTGCTCTGCTTCATCCTTGTAGAGTGTTATTTACAAGTAGATTTCAATGTCAACCTTAATTTAGGTCTTGATACTTAGGTAACAGTTCGACAACATATCAAGATTTTCTTGAACTGGTAAACCATAGTACAGTTTTTTAACTGGTAGATGCTGTATGTGACTAATTATTATTACTATTGTGCCACTAAAAGTATATTTGTATAATTTTTTTTGCCTAAATAATTACAAATTAAATACGTATAAACTACGTAATTTATACTGGGATTTTCACCTCCGCAGACCACATAATTTGCCTTATTCTTTTGCTATAGCTTGCTTATGTAACTAAGTCAGCACAAATAAACGAAACCATTAAATAGAATTTAATATCAACACAAGTATTGCAATTACGTCGTTTTATCACCTTACACTCTATAAGGACATACCTTTAAATTTTTACGCCGACTTACTTAGCTATCTAAGATGACATAATAATTTTTTGGATCAAATTATTCTCAGTCTATTGTTTATCTCTTTTTTTGATATTAATGTTAAGGAATCATTACCATTTATGAATTGATAACGCATCCTATAATCTATACTTACGTATATAAAATGATGTTTTTTGCTAGCTACGAAATAATTTTACTTTTGTCACTCAAATGAGTTACCTAACATAAGCTTCCTTCAAACAAGCGACTTTTCAAGAGTTAGCTTTTAGATATATATATATTCTTGTGTGACGGCAAAGACGTGTCTACCAAATATGTACACAAATTACTGATGCAACATATGATACCCTCTTCGTTCCAATTATGGTGGAGAGGGTACTTTTTAGATATACAGAAAAATTTCTATTATTCTGCTACTTCCCAGACCCAGTGAAGATTTACTACACTCAAAAAATAATATTTTTACCACTGCTTATATTATTCAGATAACGATAGACATACTGATTTTTGATACTTCTTAAAAATTATTTAAGTATATTTTCGTATTCACATCATCTCTTCTAATCTACATAATGTCAGGCAAAGCTACAAAACAAAGTTCTTTAGCAAGACAGTGCTTTAATTTGTTTGCAGATTATTTGCTTGTGAATTTTGCGATTCCCATTGCAAAACTATATTTAGCTATTTATTTAGTTATTTACTAACTTATCAATCATCTACATATTTAGCCTAAAAGGGTCTTCGCTCCAAAAAATGAAGCGGAACGATTTAGGCAGGGATTTACAAAGTAATTACTGAAGAACAGAAAGTTTATTTCACAATTTCAGGATTGTATTAAGGACAGGGTGTATGCAGAACAACGGATTCCAAGCTTCAGAAAATAATAGCGATCGCGCTAATGGGAATGGTATATTTTCCGGCGATACCATGCCTTCTTTAAGTATGAATTCATCTCCCAACTTTATAGAAATGCCGAGTGGCGAGATAAACTCTAACCTATCATCCCAACGAGCCGAAAGAGTATTAATTGAACTTAGAGTCGCTAGAGATAGAGGATCAATAACTGCTAATGAAATGGCAGGAGGGATAAACTTAAGTGGCTTGCAAATCGATACAAACTATCAGCCAATTGAAGTTAACCCTACCCAGGAATTAGCTGGAAGCTTAATCGCAGCCAATGATAAAACAGTAATTATACGCGGTGCGATCGCTCAAAATCAGATTGCAGAGCTAGAAGCACAACCCAACGTAGTAAAAGTGTATAAAGATACGCCAATTGCTGCTTTTAATCCAACATTATTAGATAATCCACCAAAAGATTTAGTCAATTCCCCAGAGGGTGAAAACAACTGTCCGATTGGTGAGTGTGACTGCTCCTCCACTCAAGCAAAAGGAGCGATCGCTGATGTCGTTCAGTATTTTGGTGTAGACCAAATTTGGTCAGCAGGATATAAGGGAGAAGGTATAGTTGTTGGTATAGTCGATGGCGGTATTACAGCAGAGGGAAGACCTGTAGAACCAGGAGAAACTGACCGTCGCATCAAGAATGTAATTGGAGGACCAGACCAAGATTGGGGGACTAAAGCACGCTCTTGGGGCGAACATGGTAATATGTGCGCTACTGATGTTCTAGGTATGGCTCCTGAGGCTAAGCTTTATGACTGTCGTCTTGCAGATGGGGATGCTGTATCTAATGCTTTAAGAATATTTGAGTGGTCAATCAAACAACACCAAACTGATGGTACACCCCACATACTTACCAATAGCTGGGGTCTTTATCAAAAAAATTGGGATGAATTATACGCAACCGATCCAGAACATCCTTTCACTCGCAAAGTAGTCGAAGCAATTGATGAAGGTATTCTGATTTTATTTGCTGCGGGTAACTGTGGTGATAGCTGTCCTGACGGTAGATGTGGTTCTGACAATGGACCAGGTAAAAGCATTTGGGGTGCAAATGGACACTCATCAGTAATAACTGTAGGAGCTGTCAATAAAAATGAACAGTTTGTTGGTTATAGCAGTCAAGGTCCAGCTGCATTAGACCCACAAAAACCAGATTTCTGCTCGATTACTCACTTTAAGGGTTATTTTGATAGTGATAATGGTACTTCCGCAGCTACACCAATAGCAGCTGGAGTAATGGCTTTACTTAAGCAAGCAAAACCAGATTTAACTCAAGAAGAAGCTAAAACAGCTTTACAAAATACAGCTAAAAATATTGGAGAACCTGGATTTGACCAACATTCTGGGTTTGGAATTATTCAACCAATAGCGGCTTTGGAAAGCTTAGGGAAGGTAGATAAGAAGTCAGAATGGTCAAAACCCCACAGGTTAGATGGTAATTGTTTTTCTGCACCTGCTGCTACAACTTGGGGAGAAAATCGTCTAGATACTTTTGTAATCGCAGGTAATAGCGCTGTTTATCATAAATTTTGGGATGGTAAAGCTTGGTGTGAATGGTCAGATTTGGGTGGTTTCAGCCTCAGTGCTCCAGCAGCAGTAAGTTCTGCTGAGAATAAAATTGACCTATTTATTATCGGTAAAGAACGCTCTATTCAACATAAATCCTATGATTGCGGTAAGTGGAGTGAATGGAAAGATTTGCAAGGTCTTTGTCAGCGCGGTATAGCTGTAAGTGCTCCACACCCCCAGAGATTAGACTTATTTTCCGTTGCTGCGGATAATGCAGTGTGGCACAAATATTGGGATGGTTCTCAATGGAGTAAATGGCATAGCTTAGGAGGTTTCAGTTTAGGGTCACCTGCTGCTGTTTCCATGGATGAGAATCAGATTGATGTCTTTATCAGAGGCAGTAACCACGCTATTTATCATAAGCATTGGAATGGACAAAACTGGAGTAATAATTGGGAAAATTTAGGTGGACTATGGTTATATTCTCCTGCTGCAACAGCTTCTAACTCAAAAAATCTTAATGTTTTTGCTGTAGGTACTGATAACGCTATTTATCGCAAAAGATTAAACGGTTCGACCTGGGGTGAGTGGAAAAATATCGGAGGTTCAGTAATTGCTGCACCAGCTGCAACGACATGGGGAGAGAATCGATTGGATACTTTTCTAGTTGGTTGTGATAATGCACTTTATCATCGCTGGTTAGATTAAATTTCTCTGGGACTTATGCAAGCTCTCCTTTTTAAGGGGATTGGGGAGCATTCGTAAGTAAACAATCCATAAGTCCTATTATCTCAAAAGCTTCAACTCCAAAAAACTTGTAAGGTTTTCAAGACTAGGAATAAAAATCTTTATCAAGACGCGATGTCATTCTTTTATGATATCGCGTCTTTTCTTTGAGAAATTATACAAAATCTATGTAATTACTTTATTAAATTGCCGTAATATATTCTGAATTACTTGTGCTTTTACACACTACCTGAATGTCACAATGGCAAAATGTCAAGTGATTGATATTTCAAAGCTTCTGGGAAGATAAAAGTATCAAATAATTATGTGCAAATGTACACGAAAATAGCATCTATAGCTGTAACATCACCATATATCCATTACCAAGTTTTAATTTATGGTGAAAATCATACTTAATTCAGATTTTATAAATACTCTGAATTTATCTCCTGCAAAAGATGTAATAGAACCGATACTGGAAACAGATGAAAAACTTAAGTCTTCAGAACAAAAGCTACAGTTCGAAATGAATTACCCCCTCGATACTGGAGACCCACGAGAACTTTCGGAGGTACCAGAAGTTAGACTTTGGTTTATTCGTCTCGACACTTACTATCCTTGGTTACCGTTTTTACTCAATTGGCAATCCGGAGAGTTGGGTCGCTATACAGCGATGCTAGTCCCCCATCAATTCACTGCTAAGGAAGGTATACAGTATAATCCTGAAGCTCTAGAAATTTTCTTAATGAGTAAAATATTTTTTCTCAATGAATGGTTAATACAAAAAAATATACCTAGTACATCGCGTCTGCAATCTATGGCACAGTTACTAGGATATGAGTTAGACGATGCTTTATTTCAGACGTTGGTCAGATCTTAATGAATTAATGACTAACAATATTTACGATGAATAAATTCAGGAAAATAACTTCAGGGGAGGTAAAGCTAGAATTGATAGCCACTTCCACCTGTTTTTTATGACTAATTATAAGAATAGAAATATAAATTTATAGGGCTTGTTCCATAGAAATTACACTAAGTAGAAATATATACCTTAATATTAGTCGTGTAATTATCACAGGTCTTAAAAGATCCTAATGTTTGAAATGTATACTAAGGACAACTCAGAGCTAAACTTGCTCAAATAAGCAAAAAATTTGAGCAACCAGTTTTGAGGCTCTAAGGGAAAGTCTACAAATTAACCGTTTTCAGTATAAACATTGAATGCATAAGCCTGGAATTGAATTTAATTCAATTCAATTAATCTAATTAGCCCTGCTGATGTACTCTAACGCAGTATTGAAGGCACGTTCAACTGCTTTTGATTTACTTGGCATTGCTGATTGCCAAATACGATAATCATTTTGTTTAATAATCAAATTAGCAACTGGCTCAATATCAATTTTACTTAAAGCTAAATATTGTAATAATTCAAAATCGGCTAAATTTCCCTCTCTTTCTATAATTTTGTTAGCAGCAATAATAAATTCAGCTAAAACAGCTTCAATATAATCTTTCCCTACTTGATGTGATGTAAAAATTTCACAATTGGTTAGAGCTGTGATTTCTTCGGTAAAAGCAACAGTAATTTTCCGTCTAGGTGAAGTATACCAAGCACAGGGAAGTTCCACATTTAAATATTCATTATTATTGAGTCTATATTGAACATATTCGTTTAAACTTGAGGCGATAACAACAATTTTCTCTCCAGAAAGCAATCTATTTAAAGAATCAGTACTTGTATCAGCCAAAGAATCAGAAACAATATTTTCTTCTCCTTCTGGACAATCATAGGTGAGATAAGTCCAAATTCCATTTGATTCTGAAGCTGATTCTCCAACATGATAAAAAGTTATAGTACCGTCTTCTTGACATTCATAATGAATATATTTTTCATCTAAAAATTCATCTTTACGTACATTTTTATAATAAGAATATTTTTTAAAAATACTAATAATATGATGAGGCTGTGTTTCAACTTGAAAATAACGTTTTCCAGTACTGACAAGACTATGTAACTTAATCATTATCCAATTCTCCTCTAACTTTTACAAATGCAGTGATAACTTAATTCATTTAGCTGAAGACAATGCCGTATAAAGAAACCACGAATCTTTAGGAAGCAATATTTTAATAAACAGATGTCCAGAGCTTCATTTCTGAAAATATTTAGAGAAGTTATAAAAATATTTTTTCTTACTTTTACGAATAACTTCTGTTTTCTATTTTCGTCAAATTAATTTACGAAGTGTCAATACTAAAAATAAGATTTTTTGTTGAGAATAACATATAGAAAACGTAGTTTAATTAACTTAATTGTGAGTTATAAATAATTTAACATTCTGAATCTACTTTCATAATTGTTAGCAATAGTAACTTTGGCAATAACAATATTTAAATAACTTAAATCTGTTAATAATTCCTGGCATCATCCTATTGGATAGTTTGAAGTATTAAAAATAACTTTACCTATTTATTTCAACGACCTGTACTATTTTTGTATCATTCATTAGACCTTTCCGATAATTAATCTCAAGCTCCGACAAGTCATGGACTAAAACTTATTTTCTGGAAATATCTATTGTTAACAAATAAACAAAGTAGTAACACATATGACAAGTAGGAGTATTCATTGAGAGGATTCTAATTTTTAATAGAGTGGAACTATTCTTAGAAGACTATTAAATACATAGATTAAAGTCTATTTAACTTATTTGAATCATTAATGGAAACCTGCCTATAAATCTCATAGCTTCTAATTGCTCTCTAAGTCCCAGAAATATATTTACAAAAAGTTAAAACAATTATCTTTTTACTTTTTACAGAGTTATCTGATGCGTTAGTAATTTGAAAATTAATCATCAAATGTTCTTGCCTATACATTAGGATTTTTATAGCATTTGTATGCCTTTATATATAGTTCCCAAAAGGAATTAAAATCTAACATTTTCTGGGAAGAAATTTTTTTTTCTATGATGTTGTATTCGCCCTCACATTTTACTAATTTTTCTTTAAAAATAATTTATTATTTCTTATATATAGATCTCGCGATCGCTTGAACAATAGAATTTTGTATGGTCAAGCATTTGACAGCTTTAATATAGAATTTTATTGTATGTTTCTTTGTCAGAATAAAATTGTATATTTACCTATATTTTTTTGTACAGAGGTGTGAGACCCTCTAGTCAACATTTATTCTAAATAAATGCATTTTTTTTTCTAAAAAATATTTTTTTTGGTAAATTTACTTACCAAAATAACGTTATATTTTTTATAAAAATAATTCTAATAATGTATTTTTTTTTACTTGACTTCAGATAATACATGTATGGAATTATATCCTGTAATCCTTATATATCAATATTTTAAAGAGAAAAATTTAGATAAAGCTCAAAATATATAAGAGTAATTTTATTAACAAGATATAAATTGGTATAAAAATGTTTGTACAGACAAAAATTAATATTTTCAATAACATTAATTATATGAAAAAATGTAATATACAAAACATTTATTTTTTCTCATGAAGAGATATTTGACATTTTCAATCAACAATTTTGTTCTCTTGGCTACATATATATTGTTCAATTTTGTAGACTATTTAACACTAAATTTATTAAATATTGCTTTCTATAAGAATATTTTTTGTAAAATATGTATTTTAGATAACAAATGAAGAGATGTTTTAAGTTGGAAATTGGTATAATTTTATTTTTTCAATCTAGAGAAGTAACAGAGTCAACAACCTAAACTGAAGCTAATAAAGAGTTTTTTAAACATTTTCAAGTCTCTAATATCGAAGTTTTTTGATGTGGAGGGCAGTAAAGTCAAATGTTTGTAGAGATCTATCACTTCCACAGGAGCGGTAAGTATGGATAGATATCTTTTGTAAAAGACAAGTGAACTCTCTTCCTCCACATTCAGAATGAATAATGGGGGAGAGTAATTACCCTAAAATTTTTTCTAACACTGTTTCCGGAGAAATATCGGCAACATTGCTAGTAGGTGACTTGATACCAATAAATTTGTCCTGGGGGGGTAAGAATCTATTTGGTTCAGTGGAGCCAAATAAAGCAATAGTATAAGTTTGTACTGCTACACTCAGATGCATTGCACTACTATGAGTACACAGCATTAAATTAGCTCCAGCAATCATTGCAGCTAGTTGACCAACATTCCCTGGGATAGTCAGTTTGGTATCTGGTAAAGATTCCTGAAAAGTATTTATTGATTCAATTGACTGATTACTTTCGGTATCTGAACTAACTAAAACCTGCATGTCAGGTTGTTTTTCTTGGAACTTCTGAATAATTTGTTGCCAATTTTCATAAGGATATATCCTGTCTCCGTGTTTTTTTTGAGCTACCGAGCAAGAATTGGGGCATATAAGAATATATCCAGAATCTTTCACTAAAAGTCTTTTTTGTTCATTATCAGCCCATTCAATATCTGCTCTTGGGATATTGATAGCTAAATCGGGACATGAAGATGAAATACCTAAACCTGCAAGTAAATCATGGTAAGTTTGGGCTGCATATTTTTGCGTGTTCATAGGAACAGTATCTGAAAAAAAGCCTTTTCCCTTTCCTTGAAAAGTTATCCGCTTAGGGATACCAGTCAACCACAAAATTAGACCAAGAATCCAGCTAGGTTGTGAAGTAATAGCAGCATCATACTCGCGTTCGCGAATGGTACCCACCAAGTTACCCCAATCTGCTAAGCTATTGCGGTCTCGAAAATCGAAATTGATTACATTGTTATGTGAAGTATTTACCCGATAAGCGGCTTTAGACCGGGGTTCAGTAATAATATCTATTTGGGCTTGGGGATAACAGCGCTTGAGGTTATCCAAAGTCGGGAAAAACATAATTTGGTCGCCGACACCACCAGGTACAAGAGCTACTATTCGCATTTTGGGTTTTATTAAAAGCTTACTCGCTCCTTATTTTAGGGGAAAATATATAGCCTGATGATTGAGGAATTCTGTGCATTTACTAATTCCAGCTGCCGGAGTCGGCAAAAGAATGAATAGCGATCGCAATAAGCTGTTGCTAAATCTAATGGGAAAACCAATTGTTGCTTGGACTTTACTCGCTGCTCAAGCATCACCTTCTATCCGTTGGATTGGTATTATTTCCCAAGAATATGACTGGGAAGAAATAAATTTTATTCTTGCTCAGCTAAAACTGACTAAGCCCGTTAAACTAATTTCAGGAGGTTCTACACGTCAAGAATCTGTTTACAATGGTTTGCAGGCTTTACCACAGGAAGCCAAAGAGGTATTAATTCATGATGGTGCCAGATGTCTGGCTACACCAGAATTAATTGATAGATGTTCTATAGCTATTACCAAGTATCAGGGTCTAATTGCAGCCGTACCAGTTAAGGACACCATTAAGGTAGTAAATGGTAATGGCACAATTGAGAGTACTCCTGATAGAAAGCAATTATGGGCAGCCCAGACCCCCCAAGGCTTTCAGGTTGATGTATTGAAAACATGCCATGCTGAAGGTATTCGTCAGAATTGGGAAGTTACCGATGATGCAGCTTTATTTGAAAAGTGTGGATATAAAGTACAAGTTGTTCAAGGTGAGGAAACTAATCTTAAAGTTACTACTCCCCAAGACCTAGCTTTGGCTGAATTTATTCTAAGCTCTAGGGATAAGAAAAAGTAAGCGGCAATATTCACACAACGGGAGACTTGGGAAATGGAATATTTGAGGACTATTTCGCTTCCCACGGTTACTCCCTTCTCTACGAGAGACTAGGTCTTAAATTTTGCTATCCCAGAGTGAATTTATACTCCAATTCAAAATTAGGAAGTCAAAATTCCTTCACACTCTCATCATCCCCAATTATTATTGTGCAATTCGGAGAATACCCTTGACGCTACTCTCCAATAATGATAAAAACCATACAATTTGTTATCTATACCTTTGTCTGATTTATCCTTTGTTCCATTTATCCTTATTCAAAGGCGAATAATACAACTGTACTGCGTCTTCATAAATACAGCTACAACTCGTGGCTAATGTCGAAGAACAAATGACTGACATAAGTAATAAACTAACCAGCAATGAACTTTGCAAGTACAATAGAAGCAATTCTTTACCTCAAAGGCACACCACTCTCTCTTAGCGAAATTGCCGATTATGCAGCTTGCGATCGCAGTAAAGCACAAGAAAGTATCATTGAGCTAATTGATGACTACGCTCGTCGAGAGAGTGCTTTAGAAGTGGTAAAAACTTCTAAGGGGTATACTTTACAGTTAAGGTCTGATTTTCATGAGTTGGTGAATACTCTGATACCAGTCGAATTAGGCGTAGGTGCTCTGAGAACTTTGGCA
Organism: Mastigocoleus sp.; assembly: GCA_050042865.1. Taxonomy (GTDB): domain Bacteria; phylum Cyanobacteriota; class Cyanobacteriia; order Cyanobacteriales; family Nostocaceae; genus JBCCDM01. The sequence continues at coordinate 146,509 of JBHJJE010000034.1, read as the reverse complement.
GCGATCGCTCTTAATGAACCAATAATTCAAAGTGATTTGATCACTGTACGTGGCTCTGGAGCGTATCAACATGTCCAAGAACTTGTAGAACAAGGTTTTATTAAAAAACGTCGAGATAGCGAGTCACGTTCTTATTCAATACAGGTGACTCCGAAATTTCACCAGTATTTTCAAATAGAGCAACTACCACAGGGAGTATCTTTAAGCCCCAAGGAGAAACAGTTGGAATTAAATCTAGATTCAGAATTTGATATAGAATTAAATTCTGAAGTCCCGAAAATGGCGACTGTAGCTGAAGAGGGCTAATATTCAGGTGTAAATAACTATGACTCAGATGGGTTAAATAGTTTAGAGTAGAATTAGCAACTAAGCTTTCTTAAAATTACTAATGGTGTTTAATCCTGACTTTTTGAATGACAATTTTGAAGGACAGCCACATCAATTTCTGAATGATCACTGTGACGAACATGTTAATCAGTTACTAAAGTATTTACAACATCAGTCTCCAGAAGTTTTGGCGAGAGTAGCCCAATCTGTAAGTCCTGAAATTAAGCAGATAATCTCGCAAAATGTTCAAGGATTACTTGGAATGCTACCAGCCGATAATTTTAACGTACAGGTAACTACGGACAGAGAGAATTTGGCTGGTCTTTTAGCATCGGCAATGATGACGGGTTATTTTCTTAAACAAATGGAGCAAAGGATGCAATTAGAGCATCTAACTGATACTCAATAGGGATTTTTACTTAAAAGTATCTAACCCTGATGAATGTAAGAGAATCCTGGTGGAGGGAGGAAGGGGAATTATGGTGCAGTCTGAGTATGAAAAGCTGAATAATTAAGTTAATCAGTTTATTTTCTTTCTTTCTTATCTTAGTTTTCTGATCTCCCTTAGTTATAGAGACAGGAAAAATAAGTAAGATCCAGACATAAGAAATTTACCCACCCTTATAGAATCAGTAGAGCAGATCAAAAATTTCTTGTGTAAAATCTTGGGAGAAAGGTTTGCTAGGTAACTGTTAAACCATCATTCGCTAGGAAGAGATTATCGACTAAAAGCTAATGTATCCTAACTAATCTCAACGAGCAGCAACACCTAACTTGATTTTAAGAGTTTGAATTTTACCTTGTCGTTTAAGCTGAATCTCCAGAGTATCTCCAACAGCACTGGATTCAACTATTCTTTGAACTTGAGCTGCTGTTTTTATAGGTTGGCGATTCATTTGTAAAATCAAGTCACCTACACTCAGTCCAGTTTTTTCGGCAGGTGAATCTTTCAATATTTCCTCAATTACAACTCCATAATCTTGTTTTATATTTAATTTATTGTCTTTATTTATCTGTTTCTTTTTCTTCGGAGACAGATTCTCTACATTCACACCCAGAAAAGGATGCTCAACGTAACCTTTTGTAAATAATTCATTCGCAATACGAGCTGCGGTTTCTATCGGTATAGCAAAACCTAGTCCCTGAGCATCTGCTCGAATAGCTGTATTAACTCCGATAACTTCCCCACTAGCGTTGAGTAAAGGTCCTCCAGAGTTACCTGGATTGATAGCAGCATCAGTTTGAATAAAACTAACTTTTCTTTCGGGAACTCCTACTTGACGACTGGTACGGTCTGTAGCGCTAACAATACCAATAGTCACGGTGTTATCTAAACCCAAAGGATTTCCAATGGCGATCGCCCATTGTCCTGGTATTAAGTTTTGAGAATTTCCTATTTTGACGTTAGGTAAGTTTTCCGCGTCAATTTTTACCACTGCGACATCCGTAACATCATCTACACCTACAACCCTACCCTCATAACTCCTACCGTCTTTGAGGGTAACAATTACCGTATCTGTTTTTGCTACTACATGAGCATTAGTCAATATTTGTCCGTTTGAACTAAGTATAAAACCTGAACCTGTTCCACGCTCAATTCTTTCTTGAGGAATAGCTTCATCATTATCCCCAAAAAATCTCTTCAACAGTGGATTTTGCAAAGCATCAGAAATTGGGTTAGCAACTTTGCGTGTAGCATTAATTCTAACCACAGCAGGACCAGTCTGTTGTACGGCAGTAGCAATAAAGTTGGTTTCACTTCTTCTATTAATCTGTACCGGTTGTCCTACAGGAATAGGAGTAGCATTTTGTGCAGGTAAAGATACAGTGACATTTTTGAACTGTGGAAAAGAGGGACGAGAAAATAAGATATAACGACTAACAAATAAGCCAACTATACCGCCCATCATGACCAGGGAAAAGTAAACGGTTAGTTGCTTTAACGATAACTTCATATTCATAATGCTCTAGGACAGCAATGCAGATGCGCTCTATTTAAGTTTAGTCAAGCAAGGAGCTACCAGACAGATGGATTTGACCCCAAAATTGGCTATTAGTGAGCTAAAAATACTATTCAAATCTGCTTTGGTAGCTCAGGTCAAAATTTGAAGACTAAATCACAAAGTGTAAACTTTATGAGTTCGTGAACTTAAAAATTCTTAGTAATCACTGATTTATGTAAAAAAAGATTGGTTCGGGATTTAGATTTATTAAGCTTAGGAAGAACTAGAAAAGTTTTCAAATCAATTTCATCTTATCAAGTTAAATCAAGTCAACTTCAAACCATAAAATTACCCAATTAATTTTTATGACTCAATAAAAAAGCGATAAAAATGTGTTAGAGACAGTTACGGAAATTAAAATATATGTGGAAAATATGTGAAAACACTTCAATAATTATACTGAACAAGACAAGTATGCTTGAATAATTAGACTAGAAGAATTTTATCGGTGACAATCAGTTTTATACCTACAGATGGGAAATATGAGAACTGATATTAACTTTAACTATCAAGTCATAACCGAAAAACTTCTCCCTGACTTTACGGAAATTATCTAAAATTAGAAATTGACTTGATATTGGCAAGTACATATGAATATTCGTAATTGTCTAAGGCTGCTCTATAGTTCTTTAGGCATTAGTTTTCTAGGCATTATTAGTATAATATTTTCACGCTCTTTTTCAGTAATATTGCCCGCCTCTGCTGCTGAGTGTCCCCTCCCAGCAATTGAGCGCTTTCAAAGCCATCAAGTGAAGGCAGGAGAAACATTAGAAAGCATTGCAGGACAGTATGAACTCCTAAGTGCAACAATAACAGAAATGAATCCAGATATCAGTGGTAGGAATCTAGTTGTAGGAGAAGAAATATTAATTCCTCCCTTTAACGGTAGCATTGTCAGAGCTTCACCAAATGAAACTTGGAAGGAGATCGCAGCTAGATATAAAATTCGTGCGGATGTACTTTTTGAGGTAAATGGTTGCCAGAAAAAACCTACATTAGTCTTCATACCCCAATTAGGTAAATCTTCACCAACTACAGAAAATCAATCTGCGACTTCTAATACTTCTCCTCCAGCATCATTTGGTTATCCACTTCCAGCGAATCTTAAAGTAGGTTTCCCTTATGGATGGCAAATTAATCCCACTACTAAAGAAGTATTTTTTCACAGTGGTACAGACTTACTAGCGAAAAGTGGAACTTCCGTAACTGCGATCGCTCCAGGTACTGTAGTTTTTGTGGGAGAGCAAGGTAGCTACGGTAACTTAATCATTATTAACCATAGCGGAGGTTTACAGAGCCGTTATGCCCATTTAGAAGGTATTGTGGTAGATATAGGTCAAAAAGTTAATAGAGGGGATTCCATAGGAACTGTGGGCTTTACAGGAGAGCCTACTATCAAGCAGTCCCATCTTCATTTTGAGATACGTTCTAATTCTTCTTTAGGATGGGTAACAAAAGATCCTCAAGAATATTGGAGTAAGCAAGAGGAGTAAAATTCAAAGTAAATGAGCCTTTACCAATCACCAAACTCTTGAGTTGATTTAACTAGATGCATACCAGCATCTGCAAATTTTGCAAAGGCACTATCTGCGGCTTTCGTGTAATCTACAATATCAGGTACTACAACAGGAGATGTACAATCTTCTAGCAGATAAATTTTTTCTGTTAATGTTCTATCTCTCTGATTAATTTCTGTTAATAAGTCGTCAATTGTCCAAGCAACACAATGACTTTTTGCTTGTCCAGCGATAATCACCCCATCAAATTCTAGTAACTGCTTGATTAAGTTATTATTTTTTTTCGCTATTGGTTGATTATCAAAACCACTTAAGACTTCAGGACTTAACACAGAATAATTTTCAGTCAAAGGGTTATCACCTTTAATTTCAAACTGAGTTTGACTATAACGGGCAATAGAGTGAAAAAAGATAGCTTCCTCCACAGAGGATACTAAACTATGTCCAATTCCTCCCAACATAGAATGATAAGACCAAACGGTAAGAGGGTATTTACCGTTGTCACTGAGTTTTTTGACGTAGGAGTATGCTTGTTTTTGTAGTAAGTCTTTATCGCCATTCGTGATGCTATAAGCTACTTTTGGGTTTGCCTTCCACAGACCTTTTTCAACATCTTCTAAGGTAATATTTGTTGCTGATGGAATTGGATGCTCGCCTTTCTCATTTACCCAAAAAATAGGGTGAAATATTTGCATGGCTGTATGAGTATCCATTGTGGGAATAATGGTAGTAATATGATTCAAATTGTGATAGATGAATTCACAAATTCTGACATTATCTTCTAAAGCTCCCTTCCCAGATTTACCTCCTACGAATAATTCAAAGTTGGGAATGCAAAAAGTATTTTGTACATCAATTAATAATAGACAAACTTTCTTTTCATCTGTTGATGCAGGAAGAATATTATTTTCTGCCGACCATTTTCGAGCATCTACAGCAATCTGTTGGTAAGGTACTCGCCAAACTTCTCCAATTTTTTGGGGAGAAAAGTGAGAAGGAATTGATAATTTTTGAGAATTAATTATACTCATATTTAATTGAGCTTAGATATAAAAAGTTGAATATAAAAGTCAAATATAAAAGTTTTATATAAGAACGGTGCATTAAGGGGAATGAGTTTTAATTTAATTAGCAAAATCAATTAAGAATCGTTTTTACCCATAACATACCTAAAATTCATTTTTTGCGTGGCTATTAGTTCAATTTAATCCTAAAATAACACAGTCCACCCCTGCTTCTGGGCATTTTCCTTAGTATAGGAAACACCATCTACTTTCAAACCTTCGGTATTAAGTAAAGTAATTATTCCACCTTTATTCCCCAAAGAAATACCATTTTTTGCAAGAGTTACTTTCATAACTTCTCCTGCTGCAATAATCCCACTTAAAGGCTGTTTGCGCTTGTAACGGTCTGCTAACATCCAACCATCAAGATTTATATTTCTTGCTGAACTATTAATCAAAGTAACGGTTTCTTTACCTTCATCAGCACCATAAGGATTAACCATTGCAGCTACAATACTTACTTCATTCTCTTGTTCTGGTAACACTTGCTTACCATCATTAATTCTATGACCTGTTGTATCATCAGTATGGAAAGATTGAGATTGAAAAGCTAGAAAGATACCCACCCATTGCTGACGTGAAGGATAGTGAATTAATAGACCTCCATCTTGCCAAACACCATTATCCTTCTTAAACTTATCGCCATTACCCTGGTTCATATGAATATCATGGATACCATTACCAGGAAGGAATCCGAAATATTTGTCTTTCTTACTCTCCTCTGGACCCCATTTTTCTCCAAAAGCATATACCGAAGCATCATCACTAGTGATCGCTCTTGCGATATACAGTTCTATTAACTCATTTAAATCGTTGTCCGGTCCTGGAACATCATGTGGTAGGGGTTTCATTTTCTCAGTATCGAGTAAGTTACCACGAACATAATCTAAAGCTTCTGTTCCGGGTTTACGTTCTAATTCTGTAAAACCATAATCCAAACCTACAATTCCAGAAATAATCGGATGCTCAAAATTTTCATCAACTGAGTAGAGTAATTCCGATGGACTCAATTTTGACTTCACGTTGATAGCAATACGGTGCTTAGTATTACTATCATCAATCAATACCTGATAGTGAGGGCTAGGACCTTCACCAATTTTACTCTCTATAGCCTTACCTTTAAGAACGCCATAATTTTTTAGTGGCATATTGTATATAATGATTCGATTCTAATTGTATAAAGAAAAATATTTAAGACATCATTAGCTGTCAAACAAATCAAACTCAGCTATTAGGGGTGCATGATCGGACTCCGGGTACAGTTTGTCAGTTGCAAAAGCTATAGATTCATCATGTAAGACCTCATTATGAACTTCTGCACCCCGGTAATAAGTCATTAGCGATCGCGATATCAGTAAATGGTCTAACATTTTACCTGCACCCTGATGAAATAGACTGTAACGCTGAGATTCCGGAATCGAGCGATCGCATGGAATTAGTACTCTATTTGAGAGTTGAGAATTTCCTGTATCTTCAACTGCACCACAGATAGCTTCTGTAGGTACTTCATCACCTTCAGCGTTAAAGTCTCCCACCACAGCAACTAAAGCAGTTTCGTCTTCATCAAAAATCTTGTCAACTAATATACGAGTTTCCAAAGCTTGTCCCACACGACGCATGGAAGACAAGAAAAACCCCTCAGCCCATGCAGCAGAAGTTTTCCAGGTAAATCTATCAATTTTTTGTCCGTGGATAGGAGTAGGTAATTTGGATTTGAGATGAAGATTAATTATGTTCAGTATTCTTTTATTAGGTAACTGAATCTTTGCAAGTAAAATTGGTCTTTCCCAGGTCAGTTTGTCTGCTTCGGTGGGTTGTGGTTCTGCTGTTACCTGACGATACAAAGGTGGTGATGCAAACTCATGCTTATACTGATTATGTTCGGTAATCTCAAAGCGACTAAGAGTTACTAGATTGCGCTTATCAAATACATCTTTACTATCATTTAGTTTGGTTGATACCAGATTGTAGTTACTATAGGGGGTATCTTCCAAAAGTTTCTTTAAAGCTAATAAATCTCTAGGCTTATCTTTTTCTTCTTGTCCGTGAACCTCTTGTAAACAAAGGATATCAGCATTTAGCCTTAAAAGTTGAGGACGCATTAGAGCAATACGCTCTTCTAAACTAGGTTTCTTTGTTGCTTCCTGATCTAGATTTTCCAGATTAAAAGTAGCAATACGTAATTTTGTGGACATACTGTGTTTCCAAAAGTCCGCTAACTATCCTACATAAGAAAATTAAAAAATATCAGGGGGTATGACCCCACACTTTAATTCCAAACTTAATTCCAAACTTAGAAAAATATACTAATTTATACAGCACATTCTTACAGAAGTTCAATTACCAACTTGATATTTTTGCCAAATTGATAAATCCTCTGGACGGTCAACATCATTGAGAAGTGGTAAACTAGCTACAGATAAATCTAAGTTTCGAGCAATATCTAAAGTTTGCTGTCGTACTTGAGAAGTTCCCCAGTCAATGCCCATAAAAAGTTCTGGGATTAATTCAGATATTCCATCAGATATCCCAATAAGATAATAACCACCATCAACAGCAGGACCAATTACACAGTTATATTGATCTAAATAATCAAAAGCTCTAGTAAGTATTTCAATACTAATATCAGGACAGTCAGTACCGATAATTATAGATTTTTTGGCACCACCTTGTAATGTACTCAGAGATGCTCGTGCCATTTTTTTTCCCAAGTCTCCCTCACCTTGGGACTGATAAATTAATCCTTTTCCTAGCCAGTTTGCCATGATCTGAGAATTACCACCAGAGAACCGTACTTCTACTGAAATATCTAACTCCTGCTGTAATTTTTTTACTGTCGCAACAGTAAACTCAGTCATTTGACGCTGAAGATTCGCAGCACCATCAGCACCCAAAGCTGGTATCATTCGGGTTTTAGTTTTTCCTGATTCTGGATAACGAGAAAATATAATTAAGTGCTGTTTTTTAACTAGTGATGGAACCACGCGATCGCCTAATTTATATGCAACAGCAATATTTTAAATAAAATTAAAAAGTAATGAGCCAATTAATAGCCAATTAATAGCCAATTAATAGCAAAAATCACCATTCTTAGGATTCTCTCTGTTTTTAGCTTTTCTCATTGCACCTAAAATTGTAGATACATACACACAACGTTTAGCTTTACCACCATATTTTGTAGAGATACTTATTCTTCCTAAAGGTGGTTTTCGGACATTTCCTTGAAAATCAAACTGAATACGTCGAATACCTTGAGACTCTTGAAGAGTAGTTTCTGTATCTAAGCGAATATCAGAATCCAAATTATTCCAGATGGCATCATTTGGATTTATTGCAGCAGAATGAATAGACCATTGTAAGATACCATCTTTCTCTCTAAAGCTGGCTTGCCAAGTGAATTTATTTTTCTCTGCTTGACTTCGAGCTTTTCTCATAGCTTGATAAATTTCGTCTTGAGCAACACTTAGACGACGAATAGTAACAAAATTTAGCCAGCTAGGTACAGCGATCGCGGTCAAAATAGAAACTATTATGATTACGGTCAAAACTTCTAACAGTGTAAAACCACTGTCAGAGAAGTTATCTGGTAGATTTTTTCCCATTTAAGATATTGCATCATGATAAATGCATAAAAGATGGTCTCTTTGATAAGAGTGAATATCCCTGATAAAAATTGAATTCTGATAAATATCAGATAAGAAAATAAATCTAATACATTATTGTAATCTTATCTATTTTTTTATTTGTTCATCTTAAGTAAGGGGAAATAAATAAACATAGTTAAATGTCCTTTAATCTTTACTAAGATAGCCATTTTTCCAGAGATAAAAAGGACTTTCTAAGCTACCTATAAATAAATTCATTTCACAAGCAGCAGCTAAATCATTTTTAATTTTTAATCTATATTTAACAACATGAAAAATAATTTTTCTAATATCATTTAATATATAAAGTATCAAAATAATTGGTTTAACCCAATTATCATAATTTGCCATGCGAGTTACATAACGACTCAAACCAATGCCTCGAAAAAACGGTAGCAAATATTCTTCTCGGAGCCTCCAAGCAGGTATTTGATGATAAAGCTCCATTTCTGGATTATACCAAATTTCCCAAGCTGAATTTTGGATATAAGAAAGAATTTCTAAGTCTTCACCTGTGAGCATATTACCATTTGCTCTACCAGTTAAAATTGATTTTTCAGGAATACTTTCTAACCAAGCTTGACGACGAATGACTAATCCTGCTGAAGGTGGTAACAATTTTTTTTGAGGTTCATATAAAAGAGGTAAATTTCCTCTTTCCGTAATAGCAAAAAAAGGTATTAAACGCTGTAAATTTTCCGGTGGATAGACTTCCCAGTCTGGATGAATTTGACTAGCATAAGCTCCGGCATGAGGATATTTTTGAGAAAAAGTATATGCTTTACTCACCCAATTAGATACCGGATAATTATCATCGTCTAAGAAACCTATTAAATCAGCTTTCGCTTCTTTAATAGCACATTCACGAGCATAAGCGGCACCTTGTCTAGTTTCCAAAAAGTATTTCAAAGGAAAATTTTCTTTCCAGTCAGATTGATACTTTTTAACAATTTCTGCTGTTTTATCAGTACTATTATTATCTATGACAATAATTTCCCAAGAAAAGCTTTCGGTATCAATTTGATTTTTAAGTCTTTCCAATAACTCTGGTAAGTATTTAGCACCGTTATAAGTGGGAATTGCAATAGTAAAATTTATTTTATCTATCATTATTTATTGAATGAATTTCTATCAAGTCTTATAAATACTAAAAAAATAATCAAAAATCGTAACACGTATATTAGTTTATTGTACAGATTTTATTCAAAATTTAATCTAGAAATAAAAATATAAAACAGTTATATAAATGAGTAGCAGATTGAGTAATTAATATATAAATATTTCTTGTAAGTAGGTGGGTTGAATTAAATATAAAATGATTTTTTGCTGCACATCCTTCTTACACAAGGATTTGATACTTTATCAAGAGGATGATTTTTTTATCAATAATTACACCTTCCTACTTAAATACCTGTATCCTGATTAATTTTTTGAGAAAATTCCGGAAGAATTTACAAATGGTATCAACTTATAGTAGAAATTTCTCCTTTTTTTCATAGCTAATAAATTAGGTGCTATACATACTATTATTGACTTCAATAGTAGTATGATTATAAATTTTGAGTTGTTAAGCCTTGCAGGGTCATGAATAAAATAGTTATATAAGAATCTTAGTGCTATCCAACCTCTTTGATAATTGTATGGTTCTTGTAAAGCTTTACAGGTTAAATACTTATATATATTTTTTAGACTTAAATTCCATGTATTACTAACTGGTTTTCTATTTTTGTATGCTTTTTTCAAGACTTGTAAACAGGCTTTTTCTTGTCTAGCAAGATTAGAAGAAACAGAGTTAGAATTAACACGATATAGAATCTGGGTAGATTCGACTGCAACAAAATTATACTTAGCAGCTAATCTTAACCACATATCCCAATCTTGACCTGCTTTAAGAGATTCATCAAATCCATTAACATCAATAAAAGCTGTCCGACGAATCAAAGGATTAGAACCATTTTCTAAAAAATTACTTATTAACAACTCCTCGTACACATCACCATTGAAACTGTTGTGAGTACCTGAAACTAAAAAATTATCATTTTCATCAATATAGTTTGTCCAACTGTAAACAACAGCAGCATCTGGATTTTTCTGTAAAGCTTTTAGTTGCTTAAATAATTTATCTGATGTCCATATATCATCAGAATCTAAAAAGCTGACAAATTCACCATTTGCATGAGAGAAACCTCGATTACGACTGATATTACCGCCACCGTGCTCGTAGGAGAATAATTTAATTCTATTATCATTAAACTGAGAAATAATATCTACAGTAGAATCTTCAGAGTCATCATCTATGATAATTAATTCCCAATTTTTAAAAGACTGTTTTAAAACAGAATTGATAGTTTTTTTAATTGTTTTTTCACTATTGAAAGCTGGTATAATTACAGAAATAATAGGATTATTAGATATCATAATGTAATTTTTATTATATAAATAAATGATATTTTAGATAAAACATATTTAAATAAACTAATATAAGCTTAATTTCATCAAAATAATTAATTCGCATTTATTTTATTGTGCATGCGCCTTAAATATAAATTTATTGAGCATAAAGGACTCATCATACTAGCAAAATAAAATTTTATTTCAAACAATGGAATAAAGTCTTCTTTCAAATAACTTTTATATATGATGATATGAGAAATAACTCTTTTTAAATTACTGAGGATAGTTTTAATAAAAATAAATGGTATTTTCCAAGTAGGAGAATTTATAATGCGCAATTGAAAAGTAGACAAACCACAGCCAGTTGCTAGAATTAATAAATACTTTTTTTCTAAACGCCAAGCTGGTATTTGATGATAGCTATGCATTTTAGGGTTATACCAAATTTCCCATTTTCCACGGTAAATATATAGTAATGGTTCATAATCATCACCTTGGATAAATAAACCAGGTAATTTACCAGTTAAAGTTGGAGAACATGGAACATTCTCCTCCCATGCTTTTTTACGTATCACTAAAGCAGCAGCAGGTGGTAATCTCAAATTTTCTGCATCAAATATATAGGGATTATCTCCATGTTCCCTGATAGCTAAAAAATTCTGAATTTGCCCAAATTTTTTGGGGGGTTGTACTTCAAAATCACCATGAATTTGACCACTCCAAGCACCAGCTTTCGGATGCTCCTGACCAAATTTATATGATTGTATTAACCAATCAGTTGCAGGAATATTATCATCATCTAAAAAAGCGACAATTTTACCTCTAGCTTTCTTCACAGCTAATAGTCGAGCATATGCAGCTCCTTGTTTAGTTTCTAAATAATATATTAAAGGATAAGAATTATCCCATGAAAACTGATATTTTTTAATAACTTCATTAGTATTATCATTACTATTATTATCAACGATAATTATTTCCCAGCAAATATTTTCTACTCCAGTTTGTTTTTGTAAACTTTCTAATAATTTTGGTAAGCGACTAGCTCCGTTATAAGTTGGAACTGCCACAGTAATATTAAATTGTTCATTCATAGTTTTTCATGGCGAAGGATATTTTATAAAAAAATCAAACTGCACCTGATGTTCTCATTTTCCTCACATCGTGCAGTCTAGTCTTCAGTATTTTTATTGTTTTTTTATTATTTCAACACCTACGGGATAAGCTTAACTTTAAATTTTTATCGTAATAGTAGATTAGTAAATTAATTACTCTCTATTTTTATCCCTAACCACTCCCGCTAAATTTTAAGAATTTGCATAATTTTTTTGTATTTTTTTGTGCAAATTATTTTGTATAAGCTATTTTATACGTGTGAATATCAATTACAGTCATTATCTTTAGCAATTCTTGTTCCTCCTAAGATAGTTTGTATAATCACACATCTTTTTGTAACACCAGCCTGTGTTTTATTGTTTAGCTTTGGTATCGCTGTGACAATACTGACTGGTACGCTATCTTCTGGAATACCCAAATAATTAAAAGTTACTGTTTCTATCTTATTTGTATTATTTAGTATAGATAATTGAGAATTGGGAGGTTTTGAACCTAACCATATCTCCTCTGGTTTAATACCAATATCCTCACCCAAAGGTTTCCAATAAGCGCGATCGCTAAAATTTTTACTAGATATATTGAATGTAGGATTATTCCGATAAACTGCAAAATAAGGTTGATCAGCATTTACAGCAAAACTGACACTATAGCTAACCTTTGTTTTTTTAGCCTGTCGTTGTGCATCTTGAATAGCACTCAACACTATATCATTAGCTTTATTCAGACGTTGTCTTTTAGTAAATGCTATCCAACTAGGAGCAGCGATCGCGCTCAAAATACCAATTATTACCACCACTACAATCACTTCTAGCAAGGTAAATCCAGAAGTATCTTCAGACTTATTTTTAGTTTTAATTGCTAAAAAATATTTTTCCAGAATTAATTTTTTAAAACTTACATTTATCATAATTATTTTTGTAAAACATCTAATAGACCACAGTCATAAGTTCTTCTATCAACTCCACTCCAATTAATCCCGGATTTCTCACCCACTACTCATTAATCACTATTCACCCAATAATAAGCATCCAAACAAGCAATATTACTCATTAAACAAATATCCACGTCCTTCAACCTGTCTGGATACAGCAGGAAAATAAGTCTTATTTTTTTCGCTATAAACTACGTTTGAATCTTTTTGTAAGCGAACTAGACTATTACCTCGTAAAAATACTGTAGCTGTGGTGTTAATATTATCAACGCAAGCATAAAAACCTACAACTCCCCCTTCAGATAAGGTAGTTCCAGTGGGACAAGTCACTCTATTTGGTGAATTATTTTGATTTGATATTGGTGTTTGGTCAATAAAATCTACAAGTACATTTGCATTATCAGTATATGCAGTATTCCCCAATGCTTTCCAGCTATTCATTTTTTCGTGAATATTACTTGCTCTTAAAGATAGATCAAATGGTTGAAAACCTTGACTGGGACATTGACTTGACACAAATTTATCATTAGGATATCCCGTACAAGTTATACCACTACCATCTGTTGGTCTCACCCCATCTGCTATCTGAAATCTAGCTATCCGAGCAGCATTTGACCAAATATTATTGTTATCTTTGACGAGGTAATAAGCCACTAAAGAATAAACAAAAGAATCATTTGTTGTGCTATTGTCAGCAGGAATTACATCGCTTTTGAATTGTCGCTTCCAGAATACTAAGATTGGTTTACACTCATTTGCGTTATTACAGCTACCTGCTCCCCTAATTGGTGGAATTTGATTTCTAATTCCTGATGAACTAGGTGTTGTAGAGTTATTTCGACTTAATGCAGTGGGGTCATAAATATAGACTGCTTGCTGTAAATCTCGTGAAATATAGTCAAGTGCAGATTGAATCTCTTGTTCAGAACTTTCTTTTGCACTTTCTCTCCGGTCTGTATCTAAAACACCAATCATAAATCCTAGCAATGGTGTAAGAACTAACGCTGCTATAATCATTGCCACTAGCAATTCAATTAAGGTAAAACCATCTTTTGATTCAGTTAATTTAGACCTTTTTAAATGATTACCTAAAATAAATTTGGTTATTCTGTCTATTTTGTTCATACTTTGTTTTAACCCCTAAGATAAAAGATATGAAGCTGTATTGATTCGTTATATTATTTGTATTACTTGTATTGCTTATATTATTTGTATTAGTTATTTTTTATTATTTAAAATCTGTAAGTCTGCATAAATCTAAATTCAAAGTTACATACACCAGTTTTAGATTCACATTCTTCCCAATACAAATTCTTCCTAATAAGATATAAGTGGTTAAACCTGAATGATTTAGATATTTACCACTCACCACTAAATACCCACTACTCAACACCTAATCACAACTTCCACTCGCAGAACCAAGTCTTTGACACAACGCGTCAAAAGAAGTGTCATCATTAGCAATTTCCGTAGTTATCTCCATAAGCGGTTTACGACGACTACCAAGTCCACCTGTAAAAGTACTTTGTTTCTCTCTATCATTTGGGTCTTGAATTCTATTAAACTCAGTATCCTCACGATAAATGCGAATAGCTAAACGATAACCATCTTCTGGGTCGCTACCTGTAACCCTGATTCGTGCAGCTTGGATGTAAAACAAATCGCTCGTACAACCAGAACCAGGATTTTCAAATGTACTATCTTTATTAAAGCAATATAGTCCCGATGTATTTCTTGGGAGTTGCATCTGATTAGCTGTAATTAAATAGTCAAGGCTGTTAGATGAAATTTTTCTTGATTCTGATGCATTAATATTAATATCTTGAATATTGCTAGAATCAACTTTTCCGGTTCGGAGTCCGTCAATAAATGACCTCGCTGCTTGAGTAGCCATTTCTACCCTTCTAGCTTGAACTCTGGTTGCAGTAGAAAGAACAATTGCCGGTGCGATCGCAGTCATCAAAATCGCTACTACAATAATTGCAATCAGGGACTCAATAATTGTAAAACCAGACTCCTCAGAATTAGTTTTACTTCTTTTTAACAGTAATTTCTGAAAAAAAAACGACATATTTAATGATATATTTTGAGTTGAATTTTCAGCTTCAATAGTATATTTTGTTTTCATTTTTTATCCTCATATTTTGCCTTCATAATTTATTAAATTCATTCTTGAACTCAATTCATTCGTAAATTAATAGTAGAGATGTAAAAATCTCACAATCAAATTTAGTCGTACTATGAAAACCTTTAATTTTTCCTTTTTAGAATGAAACAAATAGCCTTGTTAAGAAGAGAAAGCCCTACTCTTGCTAAGCAGAGTTAGGGTAGGTCTCTTCAACCTAGGGACAAGTAGGACGTTGATCTGCTGGTAAAACATAGGAATTCCCCTCTCTTGCACACAGTAAATTTGCAACCCAAGGATCGTCTCTACCTACTTCCCGGAAAAACTCATCAGGTAAATCATCTGGAGTTCTGACTAGCTTCTGTGCAAACAAATCTGGAGACTGAGATAGTAAACCCACGTCATAACCCCACTGTCTCCCAGGAGCAATGTAGAATGGTGCTCTACCACTGTTACCTACAATTCGGTACCCACCATTGAGTAGTGATCGAAATGGAGCGGTAGCATACTTACTGCGCTGGATTTGGATAAATGAACCGTAAATCCTAGCCACCGTCATATTGTTAAAGTTTCCACTAGGAATCCAGTTTTCTGCAAATCTTACAAAGTTGTGTAAACCACCGTTATCTTCAGTAGGACGAGCAGGTGTGTCTCCTGTCGCAACTACGATATTAAATGTGGTATTCGTAGCTTGCTGTAACCAGGTTTGTCTGTTCCCAAGGCTGTCACCAGGTCCTACACTTTTATTATTTCGACTTGTTCCAGGTGGGGGTGTATTAGGTTTATCAATTTGCAGAACGGGTGATAAGCGAGGATTTTCCTGTAACAAAGATGGATTTGCCGCTATTTGAGTTGCCGATGGGAAGCTGTTTAATAATAACCATTGATCAGATGGATGCTCGGTTGTATTATTGTCACTGGTTGGAGTGGTGGCTTGTGTTGTTGTTTTAAACCATAGTGCTGCATTATCTAAGCGGGGTTTACTGCTTCCTCCGTAAGGATACTCCTGTACTGTGTTACTAGCATCTATTCCCAGAGGAATGGGACGATTACTACTATCAAGCTCTAAGTTACCACTACTATCTCGTTTAAATGCCAAACGACGACCAAAGTTTTGATAATCTAGATTGCTTGGAAGTTTAGCTGTTGTACCTGATTCTATTTGTGGTGATGCTCCACCTACGGTTTTACCAACAATTCCTCCAGCAATATCCCATGTTCTTTCTCCAGTGGATGTCACTACCCAGTCATCAGGTTGACAAGTAGACACCGGAAGTTTAGGACAAACTTCCATTAAGTATTCATTAAACCTTGCTCTACGCTGGACTGGTGTGACAAAGTTATTGATGTAGGAACTACCTTGAAAACCTGCACTACTAGTATCTAAGTCTCTAGGAAGATAACCGTTTGCAGGATCGTACCAATTTGCGTTAGTTACATAAGCATTTCTGGACAATCCATTTTGTCCAAATGCATTAATTGAATCCGTATCACCTAAATTATTATTTAAATCATAGTCACCTTCATTGCGGAAACCAAAGCGGAAATTACCTGAAAGGAGAGTCACAGCATCTGATAGGATACTTGCAGGTCGCCATTCATCACCAGTGTTACAGTTTGGTAGTCTAGGATCGTCCTTGCGACAAGCAAATTGGGTATTTAATTGATTTTCTGTGCGAGTATAAAAGTTACTCCAATTAGCTGTTAGAGCTGCTGTGAATTCTTCTTGAGTATGAAGGTTAAAATCGCCTTTGATATATACAGGTAAATTAGAAGCTAAGATTAATCCTTTTTCGACTTCTCTATATGTATTTGTTCGCCAAATTTTCTCACCATTGATTAGAACAATTGCATTGGGACGACGGGTGGGATCAAGGATGAAATCTACAGGACTCTCGCGCTTCTGTTGCTCTATTGCAGCTTGACTAGTACCAGTTCTAGCTGTACTTAAATCTCGCAGAGCATCATCCCGACTGCTATATATTAGACCGCTATTTGGTAACAGATATTCTTGAGTTCTATTAATACCAGTTCCGGTATTGGTACCAATAGGTTTCCGACGTAATAAATCGATATCTATAACCGTTGCTCGAATTTCTAAAGGCTGACGTTCTTCTATAGATAAGTCATAGTCTGCGGTATTTGGTACTGCTGCTGTGACCGTACCATTACCATCAGCATTAGTAAATGTTTCTACTCCTGGAGTTCCTTGGTCTGGGTGAACAGCTTTGATTTGTCTTCCATCCAAAAAGCTGGTTTCATAAATTGCACCGTGAGGAACAACACCATCTGTTGGACTACCAATACTATTATCTAAAATTTGTAAAGCGCATAGGGCAGAATCAATCGCTGACTTTTGCGAGAGTGTACGATTAGATGCTGTAGTTGCTAAAGCTTGTTGAAGCTCCTCATTTACCAAACGTCCGTTAGGGTATCTCAGAGTCGCTTGGTAATTTAGTAGTTGTCTATAATTATTTTCTGTTCTAGTTGGAGGTCGGTAAACTACACCATTATTGGAATTACCTGCTGTTGTACTAGTAACTGTAGGGAGTCCTGTTAAACCTGTAATAGTTGTTCTTCGACTAATATCTGGTAGACCTGTTTTATTTCTACTAGTCTGGGCATTTGTAGGATCGTAATAGCTACTTACACAAGCAATAGGCTTGGGATTATCTTTATCATAATTACTACCCTTATAGTGATAAACTGCTGTGGCTCGCATTCGTAAATAAGGAGTTTCGCTGGGGTTGGGTAATATGACTCTATTTACATAGTTTCCAACAGTTCTTGGATCATTAACTGTACCAGTTGTAGCAGTAGCAGAAGCTACAGGCATCATATCTGACCAAATTTCTTCCTCAGCGTTGGTAAAATTAGTACTTCCAACTCTATAATTCGCTGGTAAGTAAATACCAGCACCAGTAATCACTCGCAGACCACCAGTAGAATCTAACGGAGTTGCGGGTTCATCAGCAGCAGCTTCCTCCCACTCTTCATTTCGGTCTATTTTACCTAGATCAACTAATGCCTCTATACGACTGTTACGAGTACGAGTACCATCTCCATCATCCCAGGTAGTAGCTGAGATTTCTTGAGTATCTTGTTGATTGGGTCCAACAAATTTCTGTTTATTCTTATCCCACCACAGTTCTGGTAAATTGTTACCAACTAAAACCCTATCCCCAACATATTGCTGTACTCCATTCAACTCTATCTGCTGCTTTTCTGTTTCTGTTGCAGCAGGTTTAAGCCTTGTACCATTGGTCTTGAGAGCTAAGTTACTGTATCCATTGCTTGTCTTATTATCATTGGGATTGTAAGGATAAATCCATCTATCAACTGGACGCAATGTATCACCACTTCCTTGGAGAGGATTAGTAACCCCTGCTAATGCATTTCCATTAAAAGCAACTTCAGCATAAGGTACTTTTCTTGTACGTCTTTCAAAATAGGTTTCTAATTGTTCTACACGGATAGTTTGTGGATCTTTCCCACTTGTATCATTCCCAATTCCATCTTTAACTTCTTGAGGGTCTGTATTACCTGATGGATCTCGTGTTATTTGTGCTTGAACTAAACTGTTAATGCGTTGAACATAAGCCAAACTGTTGTAAGCAATATCTCTTGGACTGGCATTTACAGATTTATCATTTTTGATGGTATTTGCTATGTTCGTGTCAGGATTTACTCCTTTACCCTTAAAAAGATGTACTATAGAACCGTTTCGTAAATCACTTCCGTCTGTGAATCCACCAGCACCAATATTTCCACCAATAATTATTTTGGCATTGTCTTCTTCATAGAAGCATGAATCTTTACTACTTACTTGAAATAACCTGACGTTAGCATTACCAACTCCTCCGGTAATAAAGTTACTGTTAGTGAAAATTCGCCCATTTAAGTTAAAATCAGCACCAGGAGCTAGAGCTATATCATCTTCGTAAAGAACTGCATTATTTACTAGTGGGAGTTGAATCCGATCTTGCTGATACTCGATTGCTGAGAAACCTTGATTACCCTGATACTCTTCATAGTTTGCCCGTGAATTTCCGGTTGGTGCTTGATTAATATTAGTAATCGGGACATTAACTGTATATGCAAAAAAGCTCTTCTTCAGCTTCCCACCGATTCTGTACCAGCTACCACCCCCTACCAGAGTTGCACTAGTACCAAGGATATCTCCACAGCGATCGCCAAGACTACCACCAATCATCGGTGGAGTTCTTGCCTCCAAAGAAGTCCTTTTCGCGTTCCCGGTGGGAGTACGATAGTAGATACCATAAATGGTGTAACTGTCAAATCTTCCATTATTGTCAGTATCTACAGGATACATCCATGCAGTCTGATGAGTATCTCCATTGTTGCTGAGTTGTAACTGTCTCTCATCACCGAAAGTATAGTCATCTATATAGTTGTTGAATTCATTTTGTATCGCTGTATCAGTCGGTGTAGCTCGCGGTAATCTGTTACTTGTAAATAACTTATCTAATTTTGCCTTTGCGCGTTCAATTGCTGGAGTTGCAGCATTTAAAACTGCTTGATTCACTCGAACATTACTGGCATTTTCTGAGCGCTTAAAGGCACGAAACATGATAGCTGTAGTCAGTAAAACTACAACTATACTAACCATTGCGACTGTTGGTAAAACGAAACCTGAATTAACCCATTCTTGTCTTTTTTTTGTTATGAGGAAAGTTCGCAGTAGCCATATTCTTTGTTCTTCAATTGTAGATAAAGACTTTTGATTAAGCTTGCGGTAGAAGTTTTTTATTCCCTTGACTAACTGACGATTCAAAGACATAACTGCTTTCCTGTGGAGGATTTAAATACAAAAAGATAGATGAAAAGTTTTTTTAACTGCTATGAAAAAATCTGCCTATTGACAAAAATCATAGGCAATTTATTTGATTTATATGAAAGTTTTATTTTTTTATCTCGAAACTTATTAAAACTAATAACAATCTCTTATAAAAGATTATTAAAGATACTAATGATAACTATTGTTCTATATTATTCAGAGCTTTAAATTCAGATTTCTAAAGTCGGAGTTAAAATAATCCGGAAAATAAAAATTTAATTTGAATTACTTAATTTATATCCGACAAAGAAAAATAAAGCCATCATTTCACATCAACTTTGCAAAATTTTTTGTCTTTATTACAGAAAACTTTATGAAATTGCTTTATTAATTCGGTGATTGAAGTACTATTGCTGAAAAAAACAAATTAAAGAATATACCTGAGATAATACATCTGAAACAACACATCTGAAACAACAAATTTATATTACCCATCTGATGAGTAAAAGCTATCATCACTGAATTGATAATTTATGATGGATACTTGGGAAAAGGAAAGGTAATTCCATCATTATGAACATAGTCGCGTTAGAAGATTGGATGTAAACTTTGTGCACCTAAGTATTTATGATGGCTTAATGAATTGGTGTAACAACCTTAAATGAAATGATCATTTTTACCCATACTGTAGGACTGTAGGATTTACTTATTGGCTATCCCCCTTAAAGAATCACTTGCATGGAAGACTACGCGTAATCCCTTTGTAAATTTATTTTTATATTCCTTAAAATATAGGGATACGAAAATATAGGGATACGAAAATTTCGCATCCCTAGAAATTTTTTATTTAGAAGTACTTCCTTAAGTATTACCTTAGAAACAATTAAGGTTAATCCCAGCTTCTTTAGCCATTGTATCAAGACCTTTTTTCTCTAAGGTTTTAATAGCTTTTGTAGAAAGTTTCAGTTTTACCCAACGATTCCCTTGGGGCCACCAAACCCGCTTGCTTTGCAGGTTTACGTGTTGGAGACGCTTGGTGCGACGGTGGGAGTGGGAGACAGCGTAACCGTTGTTAGCTTTTTTGCCAGTTAGTTGGCAACGACGAGACATAACAATACCTCAATTATTTTGGATGCAATCTCTTATTCTATCTAAGTCTGGCTGTGGTTGCATAATAAATCGATATCATGGTACACACAAATAATTTTGCAATATCCACTTAGCAGTATGCTTTCGGATGAGGACGTTTTTTCACAAGAAAAAAGACTTGGGGTATTCTCCCGCAAATTCCCTGCAAATATAAAATATCCTGTAAATACAAAATATGAAGATGCCCTAACATATCCTGGCACTGCTATATCTCAATTTCACTTGATTAATCACACTTTTTTTACTGTAAAGGTTGGTTAAGTCCCTAGAGATATATCATGCTTTGGATGATTTGATATCAGAGATGATAAAAATCATTTCCCTCTCCAACTTTGAGAGGGAAAGAGGTAAAACCCCAGAGAAGTCTTATATTTTATTGACTAAATCTCCTGAGATTTACTAATTGACAGCTTTTTGTGTAAGTGTTGTCAAAACATTATTCGAGCGTTCGACAAAGGATTTCATTCCATTTGCATCAAAACCTTTTTGGGACATTAATGCTAAGTCGTAAATGTGCTGACAAATCATGTTTACCATCATTTGATTTGGTGAAGAACCGTCACCTTGGATGATGCTACCTTTGTTAAGTTCGGTAAGGTTTTGGACGAGAGGATGGTTGGTATTTACCAGTAATATATGGTCTTCGGGGAATTCTGTGTTCTCTTGCTGCATCATAGCGTTCATTTCCCGCAGACGACGGAGAATTTCTGGTAAAAGTACCATCGCAGGTGGTGTTCCTTGGGGGTTGTCTGATTTTAATGCTTCGGTACGGATATTCAGTTTGGGTTTGTTGAGTGCTTGCTCGAATATTTCCTTAATTAGGTCACTGCGGGTTTTATTAGTAGTTGGATCGACAATTTCTCCACTCTTGTCCTGTTCTAGGAGAGTATTATCTAAATCTGAGTCAACACGAGTAAATTTGACTTCGGAATATTCCCGTTCTAGGAAGTTGATAAAGTGGGTGTCAATAAATGAGTCCATGTATAGGACTTCTAACCCTTGACTTTTATGTAATTCTACGTAGGTAGCTTGTGAGGTTTCATCGGTACAGTAGAAAACTCGGTTTTCATGACCTTCTTTATTTCGTTCTAAATACTCTTTGAGGGTAGTATAGGGTAATTTATTTGCTGGAGTCACATCTTCCCATGCATCTCCGTCTTCACTGGGTACTTGAACTGTGGGGGTATCTGAAGCTTCTGCTTGGTATGTAGTCCGGAAAATGATGATATCTTCCATTTGTTTTTGGAATTTATCGTCATTGAGCACTCCAAATTTAACAAATGTTCCTAAGTCTTTCCAAGCTTTAACATATTCTTCACGACTGTCACGGTAAATACCTTTGAGCTTGTCACCGACTTTTTTTGCAATATAGTCACCTATTTTGCGTACCGTGCGATCGCCTTGCAATGCACTCCGGGAAACGTTGAGGGGAATGTCGCTGCTGTCAATGACTCCGCGCATGGGTAACAGGAATTGTGGGATGATTTCTTCGCTGTTGTCACTAACAAAGACTTGATTGCAGAATAATTTGATTTGCCCTTTAGTGACATCTACATCTGGTTTGAGTTTTGGGAAGTAAAGAATACCGTTCACTACAAATGGATAATCCGTATTCAAGTGTACCCACATTAATGGCTCTTCTTGGAATGGATACAGATAGCGGTAAAATTCTAAATAATCTTCTTTATTTAAACTATTGGGAGAATCCCGCCAAGGTGCTTTTTGTCTGTTTAATTCTTCCCCATCCATTTTGATCGGGACTGGCATAAAATCACAGTAGGTTTTGACCAGGTTTTTGATACGTTCTGGTTCTAAATACTCCTCCTCCTCCTCCATCAAGTGCAGTGTAATGGTGGTACCAAGAGTGTTACGGGATGAGTCATCTAAGGTAAAGTTAGGAGAACCATCACAACTCCAGTGAACTGCTTGAGACCCTTCCTTGTAAGATAGAGTATCGATTTCCACCTGTTTTGCAACCATGAAGGAGGAGTAGAAACCTAAACCAAAGTGACCGATAATTGGCTGGTTTGATTCTCCCTGATATTTTTGAATAAATTCTTCAGCGCTGGAAAATGCGACTTGATTGATGTATTTTTTGACTTCATCAGCAGTCATTCCGATACCGTTATCGCTAATGGAAACGGTTTTTTTAGCTTTATCAATCACTACTGTTATTTCTGGTGCTGGAATTTCACTTGAGTATTCCCCGGAACGAGCAACCATGCTCAATTTTTGAATAGCATCAACTGCGTTAGATACTAGTTCCCGAAAGAAAATTTGATGGTCGGAGTAAAGGGACTTTTTGATAATGGGAAATATATTCTCAGTATGGATACTGATTGTGCCTTGTTCTAGCATATTTTCTGATTAGAGTTACAGATACTTCAATAATGAACCCTCAAAAAAGATAATTAGAACATTTGCTAGCAAAGTTGTTAGCTAGTAACTAAGTACCAATGGCTTTTTTGAGTAACAAGTGTAAATTCTATCTTGATCAAGAATTATAAAATTAAATATATGTAACTGCTTTGGATTGAAGGTTTTGTTTGCACCATAAAGCAAATTCGGATTTCCCTACCTAAGACTGTGCATATGATGCTCTTTTTTAAGAGGATACAGCTATCAAGAGCAAAGTCCAACTTCATCGGGCTGACTAAAACAATTCAAAATATAAAATTAAAGGTAACCTTTCACACTCTCTCTACCTTTAAACGATAAATCAAGGGTTTCAACCATTTTATCGGGGGGAGAGTGAATAACTACAATTAAAGAGCAATATCGATATTTTGATAATTTTTATAATTTATTATTTCATTTCTTAAAAAATGTTCTAACTCGAAAGCATAGCGGTGTATATCTGTGCTATTTCACTTGCTTGTTCTTTGATATGTCGAACAGGTTTGATTCCTTGTTGTAATTGTTTGAGTAGATTTTTCTCGAAATATAAACGTTTGAATGCTGTGCTCCAAGCATTTATATCGTCGGATGGAACTAATAAACCGTTTTCTTGGTGTTTAACAAGTTCAGCGATACCACCTAAATTAGAACCAATTACTGGTAAACCATTTGTATGTGCTTCTAAAACAACCAGGGGTCCTGTTTCTAACCATTGGGAGGGTACAGCGAGTAAATGATAATTTTTTAATACATTCGGTAATTCTTTTCTACTCAGTTGCTTTTCTATATGAATTCTGGGGTCTTTATCAATGAGTTCTATAGTTCTGTTGTAATATGCTTTGTCTTGAGCGATCGCGTGAATGAATAGTTCAATTTTGATTTCGGGTGGTAAGCTCTTAATGGCTTTGACTAAGATATCTATGCCTTTGGAGGTATCCCAACGTCCTAAGAAAACTATTTTTAAAGATTTTATTTGATTATTGGTTTGATTATTATTGTTATTTTCTTTGATGTCTAGATTTTTCTGAGTTTCGGTATTATCAATTTGAATTTTACCAGCTTGCATATTATCGGTTTCGTAAGTGATACCGTGTCGGCTGAGAATGATTTTTTCTTCACTGATACCGTTAATTAATAAAGACTGATAAAGCCAATTGCAGACTACTATAATTTGGTCCGCGTATTTTGCCATTGCTTGTAAATTTTTTTGACGTGAAGCGATGTTGCTGGGAATAACGAAGGGACGAACAAAGCTACCAAGTTCATTATTTTTTGGGGAGGATGGGAGGTAAGCACTTTCGGGAAGCTTCAGACGACTAATTACAGATGTGGGTATGTGACTTAAGGTTTTGAGTGCTGTGTTAGGTAAATTTTTACTAAGACTGTCGCTACATCGACTGCAACGAACTATATCAATCTTTCCATCACAGGCAGATTTTCCGTTTAGCATTAATGTATGTCTTTGACAAATAGGTAGTGGATAATGGATGGTCACTACAGTTCTCAGACCAATTTCCTTGGCTAAACGCAGATGGTGCAAACCACATATAGCTTCCCAATGGTGTTGATGATAAATATCTGCTTGTTGATCTACTTTTTGCTTTTTCAACCAGTTTGCGAAGTTTTCAAATCCTTTATAGATAATTTGCGGTCGATTTGGTTGTACTTTAAATTTAGGATCGACTAAATATCTATAAACTTCTACCCCTTTATGGATATAAGAAGATTCTTGCTCCCTATCGGTTTTCGCTGCAACAATTTTAACTTCCATACCCATTGATTGAATATGGGGTATGAGGTCATCCAAATTTACTTGGATACCACCACATTTATCTGGAAAATAACGAGCAAGGGAATGAATAGTTTTCATGAAAACTGAAGCTGAAAATATCTGATATATTTCTAGATATCAGGCTTGACAGCTATATAGTTCCCAGGGACAGTAGTGGGATCGCAATTAATCCCATAAAAATTAATCAAATACAGATTAATCAAATACAAATTAATCAAATAAAATATTTAATGTTTTGATTTCTTTTTAGTAAAGTTCAAACCAGTATCGCTTCTATTAATAACTATGGTATCCCCAGCAACAAAGGTATTTTCTAGTATTTTTGTTGCGATCGCGTTTTCTACTTCCCGCCGAATAGCTCTTTTAATCGGACGTGCGCCGTATACTGGATCGTATCCTACTTTTATAATATATTCGCAAGCTTCTTTGGATATTTCTAAGCTGATTTTTTGATCTGCTAACAGATTTTCTACTCGTTTGAGCTGAATATGAATAATTTGCCCCATTTCTTTACGACTTAATGGATGGAATATAATCAAGTCGTCAATACGATTTACAAATTCGGGACGGAAGTGCGATCGCAATGCTTCCATGACTCGGTTACGCATTTTTTCATACTGGGAGTCATCTCCGGAAATATCTAGGATATGTTCGCTACCGATGTTACTTGTCATTACTATGACGGTGTTACGGAAGTCTACTACTCTACCTTGAGAATCCGTAATTCTACCATCATCTAGTACTTGTAGTAATATATTAAATACATCCGCATGAGCTTTTTCAACTTCATCTAGCAATACTACTGAGTATGGACGACGACGTACGGCTTCTGATAGTTGTCCCCCTTCTTCGTAACCAACATATCCTGGAGGAGCACCGACTAAACGGGAAACTGAATGTTTTTCCATATACTCAGACATATCCAGGCGAATCAGTGCATCTTCTGAGTCAAACATAAATTCAGCTAAGGCACGGGCTAATTCAGTTTTTCCTACCCCTGTGGGTCCCATAAATAGAAATGAACCGATGGGACGGGAGGGGTCTTTCATTCCTGCACGGGCAAGACGTATGGCTGCTGAAACAGTCGTAACTGCTTCTTGCTGTCCGATAACTCTTTTATGTAAGTGCTGTTCTAGTTGTAGTAATTTCTTTTTCTCGGACTCTAAGAGTCGATTTACCGGAATTCCTGTCCATTTAGCAACTATTTCGGCAATATCTGACTCAGTTACTTGTTCCCGAAGTAAACTGGAGCCTTTACTTTGAATTTCGATAAATTGTGTTTCTTTTTCTTCTAATTCGCGCTGAACAATTTCTAATTTCCCATATTTAAGTTGAGCTGCGGTATTTAAATCATAGTCCCGTTCCGCTTGTTCAATTTGTACCCGCAAATTATCTTCTTCTTTTTTGAGATTGCTGATAGCCTCAAGAAGTTGCTTTTCTCCTTGCCACTGTTGATTAAAGTTTTCTTTTTTACTAGTTAAATTGCTAATTTCTTGTTCAATTGGCTTTAATCTTTGTTGGGTTTGGGGAGTTTCCTTCTCTTCTCCAGCTAGGGAAAGTTTCTCCATTTCTAGCTGCATGAGTCGTCGTTCGATATTTTCTAGCTCTGCGGGTTTGGAGGTAATCTCCATTTTCAGTTGTGCTGCTGCTTCATCTACTAAATCAATGGCTTTATCTGGTAGGAAACGGTCAGAAATATAACGCGCAGAGAGAGTCGCAGCAGCGACCAAAGCGCTATCAGAAATTTTCACATTATGGTGAACTTCGTAACGTTCTTTGAGTCCTCTTAAGATAGAAATAGTATTCTCTACATTGGGTTGCTTCACATAAACTTGCTGGAAGCGTCTTTCTAATGCTGCATCTTTTTCAATATATTTGCGATACTCATCTAAAGTACTCGCTCCAATACAGCGTAGTTCTCCCCTTGCAAGTATGGGTTTGAGCAAATTACCAGCATCCATTGCTCCCTGTTGTCCCGAACCAGCACCAACCACCGTATGTAATTCATCAATAAATAGAACTACCTGACCATTCGATTCCGTAACTTCCTTGAGAACAGATTTTAATCGGTCTTCAAACTCACCGCGATATTTTGCTCCAGCAATTAAACTACCAATATCCAAAGTGATAAGTTGACGATTTTTCAGAGATTCCGGGACATCACCCTTAATAATCCGTTGAGCTAAACCTTCAGCGATCGCTGTTTTTCCGACTCCCGGTTCACCGATTAAAAC
The DNA here is from genome assembly GCA_050042865.1 of Mastigocoleus sp. Taxonomy (GTDB): domain Bacteria; phylum Cyanobacteriota; class Cyanobacteriia; order Cyanobacteriales; family Nostocaceae; genus JBCCDM01. The sequence continues at coordinate 119,021 of JBHJJE010000034.1, read as the reverse complement.
TGGGTTATTTTTACTACGACGGGATAATACTTGAATGACGCGACGAATTTCATCATCTCTGCCAATAACTGGATCTAATTTACCTTCTTTTGCTTGCTCTGTTAAATCTCTACCAAACTTTTCCAAAGCTTCGTAGCGTGACTCTGGATTTTGATCCGTTACCTTTTGACTACCGCGAATTCCCTTAATAGCTGTCTCTAGCTGGGCTGTATCAACACTAAAATTTTTAAATATGCGTCTACCGATACGTTCATCTTCGGCAAAACCCAACAATATATGTTCTATAGAAATATAATTATCCTGCATTCTGGTTCTAGCAGCATCAGCGATATCGAGCATCTTATCCAAACCACGACCAAGATAAAGCTGGTCTGTTTGACCTACTTTAGGTTGACGACGAACAGATTCTTCTAACTGCTGCTCTAATCGAGTGGTATCAATACCGCTACGGCTTAAAATACGAGTTGCTAATCCATTATCTTGCTGCAATAGGGCAATAATTAAATGTTCTACATCTAAATACTGTTGTTTATAGGCATGAACAATATCTTGCGAATTAACAATCGCTTCCCAAGCTTTATCAGTAAATTTATTCGGGTCTGTCGGCTGCATACTTATAATTTTAGAATCTAATTTAAATTTGGTTTTAGATTTGGTTTTAGGTCTGATTTTAGATTTTATTTTAGGTCTAGAATATTACAGGACGTAAAAATATATCCATAACTAATCTATTATCCAAGCATTAATTCTCAGCGATCGCGTGTATTTACGCTTGCAATTGCACAAATAACTTTTTTTCTCCAGTTCTTGTTTGCCCCAGTTCTTAATTTAGCAGCAAAGGAAGAATACAGGAGTAGTAAGAGTGGATAGGGAACAGACAGACCAACACAGAGTAAGAAGGAAAGAAGTCAAGTAGCTAATCAATTGTTATGTTTATTCTACTCACCCCCCAATATTCACCCCCTAACTATTCACCACTCACCATTCACCAACTAAAAACCAATAACAGTTCTTAAAGTACTTTGCCATATCAAACCGTTTGAATCTTCATTATCTGCATCATTTACTAAGGAAAAAGTGGGTGTAATGCTAATGTTATCTGTAAATTGCAAATTATAAAATGCTTCAAAATTAGTCTGTGTAGAATTTCCCAACCCTTTACTAACAAAAGGTTGACCCAGAGCAACACCTGCTGTAGTACCAGGTAAGAATAAGTTACGTATTCCTAAACCTATACTCCAACTGAGTGGATTTAAATCTAAATCTCGGTTTAGTACTGTATTAAATCCTTGATAACTTCCGTATCCCAAACGAGTAAAAATTCCAGCATTACGATTAATCACATACTCAGCATTAAGTCCCCATGCATTTATATCAGTATTGTTAACTTCGGAATTCGTATACTGTAAGCGGAATGTTAATTCTTTACTCGCTGCATATTCTAGCTCCAGACTAGCTTGATAAGGGTCACCAAATAAACCATTGTCCCTAGAACTTGTAGAGGATGGTTGATTTCCATTCCCTGCGATGTAGAGCGATCGCACGGCAAATTTTTGCTTTTTGGGTTTCCAAAGGACTGCAACTCCTGCACCTCCTCGACGATCGATTTGATTTTGGACTATCAAAGGATTATTTAGGAAAAAACCGGAACTAAAGTCAACCGAAGAGTTGTTTGCATAACTATTTTGATCGATAAAGTCTCTGGGAGACATTTTTGTTCCTAGGCTGATTGCTGTATCTCTGGTCGGACGAAAAGTATAATATAAACGTCTTAATCTCAAACCACTCTCTACTTCTGCATAATCAAGACCTCCACCGTTGGCGATCGCTCCATCTACTCCCAAAAGATTCAAATCCTCTTTTTGCTCTAGAGCGATCGCATCACCACCGTTATTCCCCGATTCAAATTGTGTAACCAGTAAGTCTGTTTTATTGAAGCTAGTAGAAAGTTCTAAACGAGTCCGAGAGATTACTGTTTGATTAGCTGCACTACCGTCTGTGATAGCAAATATCTGTTCTCCTTTAAGCTTAGTCGTAGGAGAAAATTGTTGTTGTTCTAAGTCGTAAACTTTTTGGTCAATCCTTCCTAAACGCTGTCTAACTTGCTCTAAAACATTTTTATAGTCTCTCTGTAATCTCCGCACAATTATCATATCCTGCTGGATATATTCATTACCCAGAGATTTCGCTAACAAGTCTTCTAATTTATCGATAGTAGCTGATAAGGCTGCGGCAAATTCATAACGACTGATAGCCTTATTTCCTTTGAAAGAACGGTCAGGAAAACCTGATAGTACACCGTAACGTTCTATAAGAGTCTTTAGTGATTGATACGCCCAGTCCGTAGGTTCAACATCAGAAAGTTCGGATACGGAAGTTAATTGGGTGACAATATTAATGCTATCTTGGATCGTTATTTGTTCTGCTCCATTCACCGCAACTAACGAATTCGACCCACCAATATCAAATTTTTCTGTTTCATAAAAAGTAGAAAAAGTTGGATTTTCTTCCGTTTCTTTTATCCGTAAGGTGTTTTTCAGAGAAGGATTTTTGATAGAATTATCGCTAATAAATTTATTTTTATTATTTATATCTTGAATATTCTTATTATTTACTTGCTGAGTATCTTCTTCATATCCTTCCAAAGGAGTAATAACAGATTGATGCCCTGAAGAAGCGATGGTGCAGTAGCACCCGCTGGAAGCGAACGCAAAATCTGATGATGAAAATTCTGCTTTTGATATGTTTTCATCTGTTTCTGGTGGAGATATGTCTATTACCCTAGGAAAAACTGCTTCTGAGAAAATCTCAGAAGCATATTTCTCAGAAGCAGATTTCTCAGAAGCATATTTCTCAGAAGCAGATTCTACTGATACTTCTTCATCAATATTATATTTAGTATCAGATTTAGTATTCTTATCTACTAATTGTGGTTCTGGAGAAGAACCAGCCCTTGATGGTAAACCAGTTTGCCAAACACCTGCAAGAAAAGTTCCAGAAACGATCCAATATTTCAGCTTGTGACTCTTATGAACAGCAAATCTTTTAGATAAGGTATCTTGATAACTACACTGAAAACTATACTGAAAAATAAGTTTTGCTTGTCGCAAGTGTTTGACACTCAACTCCATCACCTACACATATTATTTTTGTTTACCTTAAGATGCCACCTGTTCCTTAGTTTGACTTGTAGCAGAACCTTGAGTACCAAGTTGAATAAGCTCAACCTTATATCCATCTGGGTCTGCTACAAAAGCTATGACAGTAGAGCCATGTTTCATTGGTCCTGGTTCTCGAACGACTTTACCGCCAAGTTGCTTGATTTTCTCACAGGTGCCATATATATCATCGACACCTAGAGCAATATGTCCGTAAGCATCACCTAAATCGTATGTATCAACACCCCAGTTGTAAGTAAGTTCCAATACACTATGGTCTTTTTCTTCACCATAACCTACAAATGCTAAAGTAAATTTGCCCCCTGGATAATCCTTTCGTCGCAATAACTTCATGCCCAGGACATCGCAGTAAAATTTCAGTGATTCTTCTAAGTTTCCAACTCGCAGCATTGTGTGTAGCAGACGCATATGAATTGACCTTTTATTTATGTTCTCCTATGAATATTTTAGCTGTTAGCTTGATGTAAAAAGGAAAGAGGTAATGGTTTATGGGTAATAGCGAACTCAGTTGTACACAAGAATGTATAAATAACAATTATCAACAAATAACAACTCTCTTACTCCTCCTCAATCACTCAGTTCCAGTCCTCCACGATAACCAGTAACTAAACGACGACCATCTTTAAAAATGTGAACTTCTATTTGGTCGCTTGTCCAGGTAATTTGATCTTGGAGAGCGGGATTGAAAACCCGGACTTGCTGATTACTGGAAGATACAGGAGAGTTAGGTGAATTCACTGCTAAAGATTCCACATAGGGTCCATCTATCAAAATATCCAGTTGTTCCAGTAAATCTTGGGAACCAGGGGGAGCAAACTTTGACTGTAATTGCTCGAGTGTAAAGCCAGTAAATGACATTACATTTAAACCAGCAGCTTTAACCTTTTTTGCAACTTCAGCTAGAGCAGGTGCTTGCCAAAATGGTTCCCCACCAGAAAAAGTTATGCCTTGATTTTTTGACTTGCTGAGAATTTTTTCTACCAAATCATCAATTGATATAAGTTGATTGACCGTAAATGACCAAGATTCGGTATTAAAGCAACCCGGACATTCCCGCAAACATCCCTGTACCCAAACTACAGCACGACATCCAGGTCCATTTACTTCTGATTCATCTACATACCCCATGATGTTCAAGTATCCTGAAGGAATTTCTTGATTTTGAGATAAATTTTGTGTATTCATAGGTTTGATTGGTGAGTGGTTAATGGTGAATGGTTAAAAGAAGTGACTCAGAGTAGAGTAATAAATATCTCAATTCCCCTTATCCTGATACCTGAGTACTAAATTAACTATTGCCCAATCTTGGATTAGATACAGACCGCAATTAACAAACAGGACAAACAAATCTTAAGTTCTAAATAAAAAAATCGTTTAAGCTTAGCAATTAGAACCTAGAATAACGATGGAATGAAACATTTGGTTGTTTTGATGAGATTCCATCGTTATCAGTTATGTTCTTGCTGCTCAAAACTGATAAATTCAGCACAAATAAGGGATTTAATCGCGATCTAAATCTTTTCCTTCTCCGATTTATTTTGAGAAGTTTTTCATTGTCATCTGCTGTGAACTTATTCATAAAAAGGACAAATAATCGATGATTGATACTGCCATTGAATCCATTGTTGCTCGTGAAATTCTTGATTCTCGCGGCAGACCAACTATTGAAGCAGAAGTACATTTGGAAAATGGTGCTATAGGATTAGCACAGGTTCCTAGTGGTGCTTCTACAGGGACTTTTGAAGCTCATGAACTACGTGATGGAGATAAAAACCGTTATGGGGGTAAAGGAGTTCTTAAAGCCGTTGAGAATGTAAATGATAAATTAGCACCTGAGCTAATGGATATGGATGCTCTGAATCAAGAATTACTTGATCAGACTATGCTGGCTTTAGATGGTTCGTCAAATAAAGCTAATCTAGGCGCTAATGCTATTTTAGCTGTATCTTTGGCTGCTGCAAAAGCTGGAGCTATATCTTTAGATATTCCTTTATATCGCTATTTGGGAGGACCTTTATCTAATTTGCTACCAGTACCGTTAATGAATGTAATTAATGGTGGTGCTCATGCTGCAAACAATGTAGATTTCCAAGAGTTTATGATTGTACCGATTGGTGCATCGTCCTTTCGGGAAGCTTTACGTTGGGGTGCAGAAGTATTCTCAACTCTGAGTAAAGTGCTCGATGAGAAAGGTTTACTCACAGGTGTGGGTGATGAAGGTGGTTTTGCTCCTAATTTAGAATCTAATCAAGTCGCTTTAGAATTATTAGTGGCTGCTATTGAAAAAGCTGGTTATAAACCAGGTGAAGAAGTAGCTCTAGCTTTAGATGTGGCTGCTAGTGAATTCTATAAAGAAGGACAATATGTTTATGATGGTAAACCCCACGCTCCTAGTGAATTTATTGATTATTTAGGACAGTTGGTTAATCAGTACCCAATTGTTTCCATTGAAGATGGTTTACATGAAGAAGATTGGGAAAATTGGCGATCGCTGACTGCAAAAATTGGCTCTGGGGTACAGTTGGTTGGTGATGATTTATTTGTTACTAATGCTACACGCCTCCAGAAGGGTATTGATCAGCAGGCTGGAAATTCAATTCTGATTAAGCTAAATCAAATCGGTTCTTTAACGGAAACCCTGGAAACTATTGATTTAGCAACTCGTAACGGCTTCCGCTCAGTAATCAGCCATCGTTCTGGAGAAACCGAAGATACCACAATTGCGGATTTAGCTGTTGCTACCCGTGCGGGTCAAATCAAAACTGGCTCTCTGTGTCGTAGTGAACGTGTAGCTAAATATAATCGCTTACTCAGAATCGAAGATGAATTAGGCGATCGCGCTTTGTATGCTGGTTCTGTTGGTATGGGACCAAAATAGTCCATCATTTTGCTCTAATAAGCATTCCCAACACAAAGGTAGTTGAAAATTTTCAAATAACTTGCAAAATTTTCCTTGTCTGTGAAACAAGGGGATGAAGACAGCCATTATTTAAGGTAAAAATTAGAGACGCTATCGAAATAGCGTCTCTAATTTTGAAAATAACTAAAAATTAAGTTCAAACTTATTTTTAGAATATGTCAGCCAATTACTTGATAGATACCTTTGCACCTGCTTCCTCAAGCTGCTTCTTAGCATCTTCAGCTGCTTCTTTAGCGATCGCTTCTTTAATGGGTTTGGGAGCAGACTCAACCAATTCTTTAGCTTCTTTCAAGCCTAGACCGGTGATACCACGTACTACCTTAAGAATAGCAATTTTCTTATCAGCAGGAACTTCTTCAAGTACCAAGTCAAACTCAGTCTTTTCTTCTTCTGGTTCAGCAGCAGCACCAGGAGCACCAGGAGCCATCATCATCATACCGCCAGCAGGAGCAGCAGCACTAACGCCGAAGGCATCTTCAATTTGCTTAACTAACTCAGAAGCTTCAAGTAAACTTAGAGTTTTCAACTTTTCCAAAATTTCGTCGGTAACAGCAGACATTTGTATTTCTCCTTAAAGTGAAAGTTATATTTAACAGAATGTGTAGAAGAATTTTTTGTTAAAGACAGGAAAAATTAGGCAGCACTATCTTCCTCTGCACTACCATTTTCCTTATCCGCAACAGCTTGCAAAGCGCGTCCCAAAGAACTTGGAACTTCGTTGATACCAATAGCGATTTTGGCAGTCACGCTGTTGATAGCACCAGCAATTTGCGCAATGAGTTCTTCTTTGGAAGGTAAATCTCCTAAAGCCTTAATATCGGCTTCAGTGAGGATTTTCCCCTCCATGACACCACCACGAATTTCTGTCTTCTTGGTGGCTTTCTGAAACTTCTGATAAGCCTTAATGGCTGAAGATATATCTTCTCCAATCAATAAAAAAGCAGAAGAATCTTTCAGGTACTCAGACATAGGTTCCCATTGCTCATCATCTTTGATGGCAAGACCCATGAGAGTATTTTTAGTTACCTTACAGCTAGCACCACTAGGTCGTAATTCTCGTCGCAAATTGGTGATTTCAGCAACAGTGAGTCCTTTGTAGTCAATCACTAATGCTAAGTTAGACTCACTCAGTTTTTCTTTGAGATCGGCAACTATTGCTTGTTTATTTTCTAACGTTCTACCCATTTACATATCACCTCCTTAAAAAATCTCTTTTACCTACCTAAATAGTTCTGCATAATTAATAAAAAACAATAAACCCCAGCTTTATTAGCCGGGGTTTACGCAACAGAAATTCAATTGCCGCAGTGAATAAGATCGCTGTTGCGGTTGAAGCTGTAGGTAATAAGGATGCTAACCTAGGCAGGTAATTAAGCCCTAAATTAAATTTGAAACTAGGTCTCTAGCTAAATTTTTCAAGGCACCTGCTGTCTCCGGCTTTGAGATATTTATTTTTGACTTCTTTTTGAATCTTTAGATTCTAGTCATAGATTATGAGTTTAGCAGATAAATTCCACTTTGACTCAAATAAATTTATAGAATCTGGGGATTCAACATTAAATAAAATACAAAACTTCTCTCTGATTTGCCCTAGGTTTTTTACTTTATCTCTATTTAAATTTGATTATCTCTATTCAAATTTGAGAAAAAAATATTTTTACCATAACAAGCAGGGGTCAGCTTCAGTTTATGTGTACATTATTGTATTTTGGTAGTGTATTTCGGCTATGAAGCTGTTTCTCCAAGCTTTAAATCTCTAAGAGCGCTTACATCTAAACGAATAGAAGGACCCATTGTAGCCGATACATAAATTGAACGCCAATAACGACCTTTTGCACCCGAAGGACGATTCCTATCAATATTTTCTTGCAATGCCTTCAAGTTTACTAACAAATCTTCTGCTGAGAATGCAGCCTTGCCAAACATCACATGAACGATACCGGTTCTGTCAGCACGAAATTCTAATTTACCAGCTTTGAACTCTTCAATCGCAGAAGCAACATCAGTGGTCACAGTACCACCTTTTGGAGAAGGCATTAAACCACGAGGACCAAGTAATTTACCAAGCTTGGCAACCTGCGGCATTACATCAGGGGTAGCAATAAGCTTATCAAAGTCCATTCGACCTTGCTGAATTTCGTTGATTAATTCTTCCGAACCAGCGACATCTGCACCTGCATTAGAAGCTTCTGTAACCTTCTCACCTCTAGCAATTACTGCAACCCTGATTGTCTGTCCTGTTCCTTTTGGTAGAACTACTGTTGTCCGTAACTGTTGGTCTGTATACTTAGGATCTATTCCTAGTTTGATATGAGCCTCAGCTGCTTCTGGAAATTTTGCTGTTGCTGTTTCCTTTAGCAGATTAAGCGCTTCAGTAGGCTCATAATCTTTATCTTCGACTTTATCTAAAAGCGCTTGCAAACGACGTGATACTTTCTTTCCCATTACTTTCTCCTGGGGTAACTAGCGAGGATTATTCTCTCCCCCAAATAATTAACTTTGGTAATTTTGGACTTAAGAATCTGGATATACGGATTCTGAGTTTTAGATTCTGAGTTTTAGATTTTGTATTTAAAACTTTAGATTTCAGAATTCTGGATCTAAAATTCTAAATTTAATCAAATGAATTTAATCAAATGAATTATTCAATCGAGCATTCTACTCTGATCATCTAAAACTAATCTTTGACCGTGACTCCCATATTTTTGGCAGTTCCAGCAATAATTTTCATAGCTGCTTCAACGTCATTAGCGTTGAGGTCAGGCATTTTAGTTTCAGCAATTTCTCGCAGTTGCTCAGTGGTAATTGAACCAACTTTGGTTTTGTTCGGTTCACTTGAACCCTTAGCAATTTTAGCTGCCTTGGTAATCAATACTGATGCTGGAGGAGTTTTCAGAACAAATGTAAAGCTGCGGTCTTCATAAACCGAAATCTCTACTGGTATTACCATGCCAGCTTTATCAGCTGTTTTGGCATTGTACTCCTTACAAAACATCATGATGTTAACGCCATGTTGACCTAGTGCAGGTCCCACAGGAGGCGCTGGGTTGGCTTTTCCAGCCTGGAGTGCCAACTTAATGAGCGCCACTACTTTTTTCGCCATTTTGTACTAGCTCTGTTTTTGTACCTGATTAAATTCCAATTCTACTGGTGTATCGCGTCCGAATATAGACAGTAAAGCTTTAAGTTTACTCCGTTCTGGACTAACTTCAATCACCTCGCCTTCAAAATCCTTAAATGGACCTGAAAGCACAACTATCTTATCACCTGTAGCCATATCAATTTTGACTACTGGCTCTTGTTCAGCAGCTTGTTTAAATATTCTTTCTACTTCCGTATGAGAAAGAGGTACAGGTTTAACATGTCCGCGAGTTCTACCTGTACCTCTTCTTTGTTCGGCTCCCACAAAGTTAATCACATGGGAAGTATTACGAACAACCTGCCAGCACTCATCATCCATTAGCATTTTGACTAACACATAGCCAGGAAATACTTTTTCGTCTGTAGGATGACGAGTACCATCTTTACGTATCTTTATGGCTTTTGCGTAGGGAATCTCGACTCTAAAAATCTTATCAACAACATCAAAAGTCTGTATGCGTTGTTCTAAATTGGTTTTAACACGCTTTTCACATCCAGAAGCTACTTGTACTGCGTACCAACGCGCCTCCTTCAACGCATTAATTGCTGTTTCGACATTTTCCTCGGACTGCACGAATGAGTCGCGTCCTTCATCTGTTGAAGAAGTCATTACAATACCTTACTTACACTCAAAGCAAATCAAAGTAGATAATTTATCAAATCAAATATATCCATAAGATAAATCCATGAAATAAATCCATGAAATAAATTCATTAAATAAATCCATTGAATAAATTGATAAATGCTGCTTGGTTAGTTGTTGTAAAAATTACTTCACTCAACCTATTAAAAAGTGAATCAACGGCGTATATGATTCCAGCAGAGAGAATGACCATAAGTAGTACACCAGCTGATTCGCTCACTAATTGTTTACGAGTAGGCCATACAACTTTCTCAAGTTCTTCTCTAGTTCCTTCGAAAAAATCACCGGCGCTAAATCCGCCATCTTTTGCTGAAATTTCTGCTTCACTTTTTTTTGCCACGATCGCCTGTCCCCTAAATTCTTCTACAGCTATAACATCTAAAATTTCCGGTAGTACTAACAGCTTTTGATTTGAGCAAGATATGCTTTCATCGCTAGTTGCTTTCTTTAGTACCTCATGAAAACCAGGAAACCACTAACCATAATAAATATGTTAGCAGTTACTACCAAATATTCTTCTAAAGCTTAACCGGAAAAATAACAACGCGCCCTGGAGGACTTGAACCCCCGACATCAGGTTTTGGAGACCTGCGTTCTACCAACTGAACTAAGAGCGCATAAAGCCTTTACGTAACCTTCATTAAATCGGATTAACAAGTGGCTTGAGTAGTCAGACTTTAATAATATTATCGCAATATAGCAAAGTTTTCACACTATAACAAAAATAATCTATTCTTTTGTGACTATTTTTTGTAAATAGTGTTTTTTTGATAAACAATTTTTTAATAAACAATCAAGTTAGCGGCAGATGCCGCTAAATATTAAATTTCTCTGCCGCTCTAGTTGATTTCTATAAAGGACGGTCAAAGCGTTGCTTGATTCTGGTAGCTTTCCCAACACGGTTACGTAGATAATAAAGTTTTGCACGTCTGACTCTACCGCGACGAACAATTTTTATATTGTCAACTCGTGGAGAGTGCAGAAGAAATACTCTTTCTACACCAATACCCTGAAATACACGTCTGACTGTAATGGTTTCGTTAATTCCACCATTGCGTCTAGCGATGACTACCCCTTCGTAGGGCTGCACCCGGTATTTATTACCTTCTTTAATTCTGACTCCGACTCGGACTAAATCACCGATATAGATATCAGGTAGATTTGTTTTAATTTGTTCCGCTTCTAAGGAGCGAATAACCTCTTGAGCATTCATGGCTAACTAAAAAACTCACGATCGCTAATGATAAATCTAAAAACTCTTTAAGTCTAGTCGTAAAGTATCAAAGATTGCTACTTTTTTTTCGGTTACAACAGAAACAGTATTGAAATTTGTTAAAGATAGAGTCAATTGAGAAATTCAAGATGGTTTATTTTAGTGTCATAATTACCACCCACAATCGTCTGAAATTGCTAAAAAGAGCTATTGACTCGGTGTTGGATCAAACAATTGAGTGTGAGCTGATTGTTGTGGATGATTTTTCTGATGATGGAACATCTGAATATTTGGAGAATTTGAGTGTAAAACTGTATGCCAGAAACAATTTTCGTTTAATTTACATACGGAATGCTTCTAACCAAGGACATTCTACTTCTGTGAATGTGGGTGTTGCAGCAGCTATTGGAGATTGGATAAAATTCTTAGATGATGATGATTATTTAGCACCAGATTGTTTGGAAGAAATGGGAAAAGCGATCGCGTTACGTCCAGAAGCTGCTATTTGCTCTTGTATCGCTGCCCAGGTTGATAGCAATCAGGTGGAGTTAAGTCGAACTCCGGTAATTGGTCCTGGTACGGCTTTTTATATCCCACAGGCTGATGTTCATTACGGAATGCTCTTAGAACAAGTTCCTTTTGGCACCCCTGCTCAGGTTGCTTGTCGTCGCACTGCTTTCTTAGAAACTGGTGGATGGAAAAGTGCTTTGGATACTAACTGCGATGATATTGATTCTTGGATTGATACAGTAAAATTTGGCGATGCAATCTTTATTAATAAATGTTTAGCATACAGAACTATTTGGTTAGGAGCTTTTAATCAAAGATTTTCTTTAACTAAGCGCTTGAATACAAATATTTTAATGAAGCAGAAAATTTATACACTAGTTGACAAGCAGCACAATTGTTATATGCCAAAGTTCGACGATATTAAAAATTATCTCAGGCTGCATTGGTTATTAATTGCAATTCGTCATCAAAATTTATTAGAAATCAAAAATATTTTTGATTTCTGCATTTTTTCTCCTAAAGTATTGTTAATTTTAGTTAATGCTTTTTTATTAAAAAGATTAGGTGTTAATAGTTACAGAGTACGCAAGAATATACTGATTAATTAATCATGAAAATCAAATTAAAATTTGTCCTTTTAAATATATTTTAGTATCTTTTCTGAGCAGAGTAATATACTTGTATAAATATATAGTTATTTGGATTATGATTATGCTTTGCGGGTTAAATATTATCTTTATATATTCTAAATACGGACTTTTCTAGGTACAGAATAGCTTTGATATAGTACTTGGCGATCGCGAAAGGTAGAAATTATTACGACTGAAGAGATATCTTGCAACGAAATTCTAAATACTTATATAATAAGCGTCTAAATTGATTTTAGAAAAATAGTTTACCTGTATTGATCCTGTATTTATTAAGAAAAATATTAAAAGTTAGATTATCCAAGTTATCTATAAATTATTTATAAATTATTTAACGTATTTATTAACTGCTTTCACGAAAATATTGGTAAATAAGTAAAATGAGCTATCCCGTGCTGCGATTGATTTCTCGTAAAAATCCAGCTGTAGGACACCACTCTTCCTATAATTTATCTAACTATACAGAAGTGGTCATTGGAAGAGAACCGAACTGTCAGGTGGTTCTAAATTCTCAAGACTATGCCACAGTGTCGCGTCGTCATGCTACTATCCGCTCATCTGCTTCTGTAGAAGGTAGAACAAGCTTTATTTTATGCGACCTCAATAGTTCTAATGGAACTTATTTAAATGGTCAACGCTTATTTGGCTGTCAGGAATTACAAATAGGCGATCGCATAGTTTTTGGTTCTGATGGGGCAGAGTTTGTTTTTGAATATGTCAATAATTCCGATAATACAGTTCCATCTCCAGCAGGAGCAAATCAAGGAAATCCTCAGAAGTCACCACCACCAAGTTATATCGCAAATTCTTCCGAATCTAGCTCAAAATCTAACTCAAAATCCAACTTTCCTAATTCTGCTTCTGATGAAGCAAGTTTATCTCAGTTGATTCCTATTCTTTCTACGGGAAAAGACTTACGTCGTAAAGCTTTTTTGATTCCAGGTATTATTACAGTCGTTTTTGTGGTGTTGATGTTTTTGACTGTACGTTCCCCTTTCTTTTTTCTGATTTTAGCCACTTATTTAGCTAGTGGTGGTTTTTATTTTGTCTATCGTTTGTGCGGAAAGAAAAAGCCTTGGTGGGTACTTATCGGTTCTGCGATCGCTTGTATTTTAATTTTAATAACCCCCATCTCTTTACCTTTCTTTATCCTCTTTCGACGGATTTTACCAGGAAATATTGATCTAATCCGCAATGGTGTAACAGATATTAGCTTTCCTGAATTTTTTGTCCGTATGTTTTTCGGTGCAGGGATGTTGGAAGAGTTACTTAAAGCTTTACCTATATTGGGTTTTTATCTGTTGGGGAGAGCTTTTTCTTCTCCAAAAAGGGAACTTATAGGAGTTTGGGAACCTTTAGATGGCATACTGATAGGTAGTGCCTCAGCTGTCGGTTTTACTTTATTTGAAACCTTAGCACAGTATGTACCAGAAACTATTGTTAGAAGTGGTGCTTTAGCTGGTTTACAGCTACTTATCCCTCGTATTTTAGGGGAAATAGCCGGACATATGGCTTATAGCGGTTATTTTGGTTATTTTATTGGTTTGAGTATACTAAAGCCCCGTAATGCTTTACAGACATTAGCTGTGGGGTATTTTACTGCGTCGCTGATTCATGCCTTATGGAACTCAATGACCTACTTTGGACTTGTAGGAATATTTTTGCTTATAGGTATTGGGGTTCTATCTTATGCTTTCTTAACCGCAGCTATTCTCAAAGCTAGAACTTTATCACCTTCGAGAAAAGAAAATTTTGCAACTGAGTTTAGTACACCTAATGAGTAATGGATTGAAGAAGCAAGAAGGAAGAAGAAGGAAGAAAGAAGTTATTATTTAAAAACTATATCTTTCCTTGAGAATCTGAAGCTGAAAATATCATGCAGCAATATATAGAAACAAGGAATAATATCATGTCAGGTTAAACAGTAGTCATAACTGTGTGGGCTAAGTAATGAGTAATAAGTAATAAGTAATAAAGATAGAAGAGGCGAAGTTAGAAGAAAAAAATGAAGAATAAATTATTTTTTAAAAACCATATCTTTTCTTGAGAATCTGAAGCTGAAAATATCATGGAGCAAGATATAGAAACAAGGAATAATAAATAATGTCAGTACAGTAGCTAAAGACAATCCTGAAAATACTACCACACCCAAAGGTTGTAGAAATTCTGACCCTTCCCCAATACCCAAAGCTAAGGGAAACATTCCCAAAACGGTAGTAATAGTAGTCATCATAATTGGACGCAAGCGTTGGGGTGCTGCTTTAATTATTGCAGTTCTTCTATCAAAACCTTCGCGATCGCGGATTTGATTTGCAAGTTCTATCATGATAATGGCATTATTAACCACGATACCTACTAATAGTACTGCACCGACGATGACAGTTGCTCCTATTGCGGTTTGAGTGATATATAGACCAAAAATACCCCCTGCTAAAGCTAAGGGCATGGTAAACATAATTACTAGGGGGTCAATAAGAGAATTGTATTGTACAGCCATGACCACAAATACCAAAAATGCTGCAAGTCCACTCAGAAGACTAAGTGAATTCTGTAACTGCTGGTTAGCTGTAGCTGTGGAACTAGGTAAGAGGTTTACCCCAGATGGTAAATCTAACTCACTTATAACTTGCTCTACCTGTGCAGCAGCATCGCTGAGACTCGCACCTTCAGTTAGATTACCAGCTATTAAGAATACTTGACGTTGATTGATACGCTTAATTTCTCTGGGACTAGTAGCTTGCTTAATTTCTGCAACATCGCTTAGACGAATCGGATAGTTGTTTTCTACCATCAAGGGTAAAGCTGCTAACTGAGATGGTGATTGAATAGAATCTTCATTTAATTGTACTCGTACATCTACTAGACGATTTTGACGCTGTAGTCTAGTTGGTACGCTACCGCTAATTGCTGTTTGAATGGTTTCTCCAATATTTTTGACATTTAAATCATAAGCTGCAACCCTTTCCCAATCTGGACGAACTTGAATTTCTGGTTCTGCTGGGTCATCGTCGGGACGGAATCTCGCTAGGGTAACTTTTTCATCTAAAGCTGCAAGTACTTGTCTTCCCGCTTGGGTCAAAGTTTTTCCATCTTGTCCTTGTAAAACTACATCAAGATCAGCACCACGAATTGGAGAGTTACTCAGAACTAAACCCCTGACCCTTCCAGGAAATAAACGCAGTCTAATTCCGGCTAAATTAAGCTTAGCAAACTCTTTACTAACTCTTTGATTGTAAGCCTGAATATTAGTTCCAGGTTTCACAGTAATATTACTTAAAGCCCGTAAGGGATTAGGGATAGTAGTACTACCAAAGAGAAAACCACCAACTGTAGAAAATACATACTCGGTTTCTGGTTGTCTGAGTAAAATATCATCAACTGCTCCCATCACCTTTTGATTTACCTCAGCAGAAGTTCCAGAAGGAAATCTGGCAAAGAGTATTACTTGTCCAGTATTTATGGTTGGTAAAATTTCTTGGGGTATTTGTCCTCCCATCCACATACTACTACTACCAAAAATCAAAATTGTCAGCGCAACAGTTAAGAAACGATAGTGGATAACTTGAGCAAGTATGGAGCGATAACTTTGAGTTGCAGCATCAAACTGTTTATTAAACTGTTTTATCAGCCAAAATCTCTGAAAATTACTGGATATTTTCCAGGTTAACATTCGAGAAGCCAACATTGGGACTACGGTAATTGCAATCACTATAGATGCAGCGATCGCAAAACTGATAGTTAATATCAATTCGTTGAATAATAAAGCTATAAATCCCCCAATTAATAAAAAGGGTAATACTGTAACTAGGTTAGTACTTGTGGAAGCAACTAGTGCTGATTCTACTTCTGTACTGCTATCTGCTGCTTGTTGAATAATTGTATTATTTAGATTGTTAGTTCGATTATTAGCTTGATTATTAGTTAAATTATTAGTCTGATTCTCTTCTCTTAAAAATTCTGAATCTTGATTTTTATCTCCTCGAATTTTATTCTCATATTTAACTTTTTCTACACCTTGGGTAATATTTTCCAACATCACAATAGAGTTATCCACCACAATACCCACACCCAGAGCTAAACCACCCAAACTAAAGATATTCAAGGATAAATCAAATAAACCCATCAAAATAATAGCGGTGAAAGTCGCTAGGGGAATAGCAATAATAATAATGAAAGTTTGTCGTAAAGAACCTAAAAACATCAGAACCGCGATCGCTGCAAGTAAGGTTCCGATTAATCCTGATATTGCTAGATTTTGAATGGAATTACGAATAAATTTAGATTCATCTAGGGTGGGGGTGACAATAGCTTCTGGGGAAAGCACTCCTGTTTTCTGCAATTGCTTTATCTTCTCTTTGACTCCATCCACAACCTCAATAGTGTTTGCTTCTGGTTGCTTTTCGACGCTAATTTTCACAGATGGTTCTCGATTTAGGAGAACAAACACTCTTTGATTTTCAGTCCCATCAATCACCTCAGCTAAGTCCCGTAGATAAACCTGTTGCTGATTATCGGAGTTAGAGGAAGCAATAGGAAAAGATAAATCTCGAATTTCCTGTGCATTTTTAAATTTACCAACAGTACGAGTCAGAGGTTCGGAGTCTGTTCCTAATATTCTTCCTCCAGAAATATCTTGATTGCGATCTTCCAATTCCTGAAGGATACTATCTAGACCCACCCCAAATGCTTGCAGACGTTGTAAGTCAACATTAATTCGGACTTCTTCTTGCACTCCACCGGATACATCGACTCCTGCAACTCCGGGTACAACGCTCAGTTCCCTTGCTATTTCCTCTTCTGAAAATATCCTTAACTCCACATCTTTTAAGCTGGGTGAAGTCAGAGCAAATTCATAAACAGGAGATTGGGAAGGATCAAATTTAAAAAGACGAGGGGATTCAATAGTGTCTGGTAAGCGTCCTCTTGCTCTATTAAAAGCAGCAGTTGCATCGTTGAGAGCTTGGTCGATGTTACCTCCGACTTCAAAATATAAATCTAAACTTATCCTACCTTCACGAGTCCTAGAATATATTTGCACTACTCCTTCTGTCGCAGAAAAAGCTTCTTCAAGGGGTCTAGTAATTTCATCAACTGCTACATCTGGTGAGATTCCTTCTGCTTCCAAACGTACCCCAATACGAGGATAAGTAATGGCAGGTAATAAATCTACTGGTATACGATTGACGTAAAAAATCCCAATTATGATTACAGTTATGGTCAACATCAGTGTTGCAATGTGACGACTGATAGAAGTAGCGCTAATACTGAACCCGGAAGTTGATTTAGTCTTCATATAGAAATTTCTAATTTTCCGTATTTTCCCGCCTAAACTCTTGCAAGGTTGGAATAATATATACAAAAATCTGGTTCATGCAGTCGTAGTATATTTAGCTGCATTCATTTCATGGAGACGAGGCTATTTTGGTTAAGTGAGGAAATATATCCTCTCAAAAAATTTATAAGAATTTATATATCGTAACGTATTTGATTATCAATCATAATCGTTTATTTCACATCCTTTGAAATTACTTTTTTGAGATTAATTTTTCGAGATTACTCTGTTTCTGAAATAATAGAAATTCTCACAGTATCACCATCCTTTAAAGGTTTTGACCCACTAGTTACCACAAATTTCTCCCCCGCTTTTAAACCAGAGAGAACTTGTACATAACCATCAACAGATTCACCGAGAAATACAGTCCTTGCTTCTACCGTTGATTTGTCATTGTTATCTTTGAGTACAAATATCTGGACACCAGGTGATGATTTATTACCAGAATCATTATTTGTAGTAGAAGGATTATTCTTAGGATTATTCTTGAGATTATTCTTGGGATTGTTCTTGGGATTATTCTCTGAGTTACTATCTAAATTGCGATTTGGACTACTACCTTGTTTAGTCTGAGCAGCACTACCCCCTTTACTACTTCTTCTACCACGTCTTGTATTTTTTTTAGCTTGATTCGCAACTGCTTTTTTAGGTATAACAACCTGTGGAGTTTCTTGACTAGTAAAACTAACCCTTCCCAAAAGTCCGCTACCTATTCTTTGATAGCTATTGGGAATTAACACCTCTACCGGAATCAAACGAGCATTAGCAGCTGGAGAAATGCGGGTAACTTTTCCTGTATATACTTGCTTAGGAAATGCATCTAGCTTTACCTGTACCGATTGACCAACACTTACTTTACTTAACTCCAACTCAGATACTTGTACTAATACTTTAACGCGACTAAAATCAGCTATTTTTAAAACTTCATTACCAGGTTGTAATAAATCACCAGGTTCAATAACTTTCTCTGTTACTACACCCAATATAGGAGAAACAAGTCTAGAAAAAGAGCGACGTTCCTGTGCTTGACGGACTACAGCTTGTTGAGCAATCACCCCACCTTTCGCTGCTGTTACAGCTTCTTGTTGAGTCCGTACTTCCTCTTGAGCTGCTTTGAGAGCTTGGATTGCAGTATCTGCTGTGGTCTTTGCTTGTTCTGCTGCTTGAAGAGCGATCGCACCTTCTTTTACTAGTTCCTGCTGTCTGCGGGAGTCTATTTGGGCTTGTAATAATTCTAAGCGCTTTTGCTCTACCTCAGCTTGGGCATTTCTAACTTGAGTTATCGCTTTGGAAACTTCCGATTGCTGTGCTGCTAATTCTGCTTCTGCTTTGTTCAATTCGGTGCGTAAAATCGTATCATCAACCTGTCCAATGACTTGATTTTGTCTAACCTTATCTCCAACATCCACATTTAAACCTAACAAACGTCCCTCAACTTGCGATCGCAAGGAAATAACCCGAAATGGTGCAGTAGTTCCAGGATACTCTAGAGGTTTTCTTAATTGTCTCACGCGAGCAACTGCAATATCTACAGATGTAGGAAGATTTTCCCTTCTTGCAGCATTTCCATTACCAGACCTCGCTTGAGCTGAGTCTTTATCAACGGAAGAACAGCTAGTTACTAATATTCCTAAGCTCAGAGAACTAATAACTATTGACCATAGAGTCTTATAAATCATTAAAAATACTTCTTAACCGTACTTGTAGAAAGCTTTCGGTCATTTATTCAAACCTAAAAAAGAAAAATAAATCATATTTGTGCATAAAAGCTGACTTTACTAATGTTAGGTATACAAAGAGAGAATTCAAGTTCAATTCCTTACAATGTTTCATATTTAAAGAAGTATAAAAGATTATGCACTTCATCTTTAATACCTCTAACAATATTTCAATTAGCAATGCTCTTTGGCTCTTGCAAAGCTGAAATAAACCGATATGTCTACCGATTAAGGAGAAATATTTACTATGTCTAAACGTTTTATAAGTCTTACTGCTATGTTAGCAGTATCCACTCTAAATGTAGCATCTACATTACCAGCTTTTGGTCAAGAGATAGATAGAAATACTCCAGATAATTCTACTGTAGAGGGTTTGGAACGTCCTACAAACGCTAGAATTATTAATACACCCCTGGGAAAAGAACCAGTACCTGTTACAGAGATTAATCAAAGTCAGGTTCGAGTTCTGAAAAAAGCTCCTATTCGATTCAAATCCTTTGAAATCAAAGACCCAGAGACAGGTAAAATAGTAGCCTTGCGCTTTAACCCAGTAGTCAGTGAAATAGCTCAAAACTTCGGGCGATCGCTTTTAAGTTTAGCCCAGTTTGTGACTAGGCTGTGTACTTTTTGGGTTTTTGGGGAGTAAAAAATAATGCAGATTTAGAAAAACTACGATTAGCAAATATAGAAAATCAAAAATTAGTAAAACCCCAAGAAATTCCCACTCAACCAGACGAAGCAGAGATAGAGAATAAAATTCAGCGTCAGGAACTAGGAGATGCAACTTTAGAAAGTTTACTCAACGAGATGAAAAAAGCTGAAGCGTCCCAAAGTGAGAATAATACTTCTTTATATCTAAAAATCAAACCTCTGGTATATCTAAAACCCGAAACCAGTAAAATATTAGGCGAAAGACTCCTCAAAGCCAAACCCGATAGCTTGAGTATGCAGATAATATCAGGTGCATTAGCTAATGCAGGAAACCCTCAAGCACAGTCAGCATTAGTTCGTGATCACTGGGAGGATCTATCAGTACTAATCCCCAGTCTAGCTACAGTTAGAGCGATCGCACCTTTCACAAAATCTGACTAACCAAAAATTCCAGCTTCTGCACTACTAGCTCTAGGCTGGATTGATTATAAGCAAGCTGATACTTTATTAACTGAAGCCTTAAGTAAAGATATTGATGATACAGTCAAATTACCCGTTTAATTATTTGCAGAAAGAGATCTCACCCTATTTTAGGTATTGACAACCATTTTACCCAGTAAGGTTCTTGGATGTGAAGCAATACAATTTAGTTAAGAATATTGTAGGTTGAGTACAGGGATAGCGAAAATCAACCTACGCTATTTATATTTTTGAGACTTAACTGAACTGTATTGAGATGTGAAGAACTTGCAGTGCAAAATATTACAGCTAATACACAATTATTTATTTACATATGAGATACTGAAAAATTTAAGTATTATTTCCAGTATCGATTTAGTATAATAGCGGTGAATAAATAGATGAAAGTGAATAATATTTTTTCTGAGGATTTTGGTGATAAGCCAGCTAGTAATATAACTTCTGTTGATTCCAATACACAAGCTGTCTCTATAACAGATACTTGCGAAATCCCTAATTATTATCAACAGTATATTGATGATTTAAATAAGACAATATCGGAATTAAAAATAACTGCCGAAAAAGATAGTCAAAAGCAAGAGAGAATTATTAATCGGCTAAGATTTCGTTTGGGTTTATTTTCATTTTTTTGGTTTTTTACAGTTTTGATACTCAGTGGTACTTTTGGTATATTCAGTTTCCAGTGGTATAACCAAATGCAAATGCAAAAACAGTTAGCTAATATTTCACCAGAAAAAATACAGGAATTTGAAAAAACTAGAGCTGATATTCAAGAATTAAGTCAAACTGTTATCCCGAACATGCAAGCAGAAATTTCCACTAATCAAGAAAAAATTACTAAAGTGACTAGTAACATTGATACAAGTCAACGGTCTATATCAGTTTTGGTGAAAGCAATGCAAGAATTAGTTAGTTTACAAGAAGCTGATAAAAGTTCTGAAAATCAAAATTCTCAAAATCAGCAGCAGCAGCAATCATCTTTAGAAGTGTCTCCAAAGTCAAAATCTAAGGAAATAAAGTCAAATTAAAACTCAAGTTAAAACTCAAGTTAAAACTTAAATTAAAACCTAAATTGGAGCTATCCATGGTTAATTCACATGATTAAATCAAGTCACAAATAGTGATAAAGTGGCTGACAACACTGGTAAATTGACAATTATTCAAATATATTATTGACCCTTCAGTTTCAGGGTTTTTAGATATTTTTGGCAAACAGCAGGAACTTCCTGGGAAAATTTTCTTAATTACTTACCAAATATTTTCGCCCTTAGTAAATGATCAGGTTTGGCAGATGCACCAAAACCTTAAAATATAAAATCACAAAAGAAACAGGATTATATGCTAAAAAACTTACTAATCCAGTATTGCTTATTACCCCGGTTAAACCCGTGGAGAGTATGGTAACTCCTTTAAGATAAATAGTCTATTAATTTACATAAAGAAAAAATTTATTTTTGTTATTTTTAACTAATCTCATAAATCTCAAACTGTTGATTCACCATTTCACAGGAACTTAGAACGCGATACTCTTTTAGGGGGTTAGCAAAGCCATCGCGTCCGTCCTCCCAAGATAAGTTCCATTTTAAACCGGTGACAGCACCATGTTAATTATAAGTATGGGTGAGCTAGCTTAGTGATTATGAAAATTCTTAAATATATCACCAATTATCTCGAAACCCGTGCTTGCATCCCCGCCTACAGTGGCTTAGTTTTATGTATGATAGCCATTTGTTTTTTTGGTGCAGCAATCAATACTATGGCAGGTTGGCTATATGTTATTAGTGGAGTCAGCTTTGCACTCCTTGGTATAGGCGCATTTTTACCACCGCGATCGCTTACAAATATCAACGTCACTCGTCTTCCCATCACACCAGTTACATCTGGTGATGATTTAGTGGTGGAGATAGAAGTGGAAAATAGTAGCAAGACAACTGTAAGCTTGTTACAGATAAAAGATATAGTCCCCTTTGTTTTAGGGAAATCTATTACTCAAAGCATTGAAAACATCTTTCCACAGCAGACATATCGGTGGAAATACTATTATCCAACTCAACGTCGGGGTATCTTCCGTTGGCAAACCGTTGAACTTGCTACAGGGGCACCTTTGGGTTTATTTTGGTGTCGTCGTCAGCGTCAAGCAAATGCTAAAGCGATTGTTTATCCTACAGTAATACCTTTAGCAACCTGTCCCTTAGTTGACGAACTTGGACAAGAGGATTCCCAGAGAAAGGACCCTCGTGGAAAACCCTTCCAAATGGCTACAGCAGGAGTTACTCGTTCTCTGCGACCATATCGCGTCGGTGACCCCATACGTTTAATACATTGGCGTTCTAGCGCTCGCTATAATGATTTGAGAGTTCGAGAATTAGAACTTACTACTGGGGGAAAAGATATCATTATTGCCCTTGACAATAGTTATAGTAATAGCTCTATTAACAGTTTTGAATGGGAAGAAGATAGTTTTGAACAAGCTGTAATTACGGCTGCATCTCTTTATAACTATGCAAGTAAAATGTTAATGCCAGTACAATTATGGACAGCGTCAACAGGTCTAATTCGTGGTAAAAAAACCGTATTAGAAACTTTAGCCGGAGTTAATTCTAAAGCAGATACCACACTTCAAAGACCCCAGTCTCCGATTATTTGGTTAACTCAAAATCCCCTGACACTTTCTTCTTTACCCCAAGGCAGTAGGTGGGTTATATGGGATAAAATGTCATCTGAAGCAGAGAAAAATACAGTACTCAAACAGGATTCTTCCGGTTTAATTATCAATTCTCAAGAACAGCTACAACCACAATTACAGAAAGCATTGAACTGATTGTGGAAAATTGGGGGGGGGGAAGTTTTGGGCAGGTTGCGATGGCTTTGTTGACCTCTAAAAGGTTTGTATGACATTTCTATAGATATTGTCCTGATAGTTAAGGTAAATATTGCCATAGTCGAAAACCTGGTAAGATTTTAATAGGCAAAGCCGCCGTTAAGTCGGATGGTAAGCAGTTCTTTGCCTAAAGAATAAGCCAAGACAACGATTTGCGTTGAATCCAAAAGGCTAAGTAAGCAAGAAAGTAATCCCCAATATTTTTGAGGGGATAGGGGAGCCAGTGCGTTGCGGGGGTTCCCCCCGTTGTAGCAACTGGCGTGGGATAGCCGTTTATCCCTGTGGTTTTAGAAATTTTGACTAAGATCATAAACGTAAATGTCTAAATATGTCTCTTAATAGATATGTTCAGATTTTTACGAGCGGTACAATGCAAAGATATATCTAAATTAATCGATAGCGTTTTAGTAATGACATCAACATCAGAAGTTAATACGAAATCCACTGATAAAAACCTCGAGGCAATGCGTCATTTTTCCGAGCAGTACGCAAAGCGGACTGGAACTTATTTTTGTTCGGAACCATCAGTGACCGCAGTTGTTATCGAAGGATTGGCAAAACATAAAGACGATTTAGGAGCTCCTTTATGTCCTTGTCGTCATTATGAAGACAAAGAAGCAGAAGTCAGCGCTACATTTTGGAATTGTCCTTGCGTACCCATGCGAGAACGTAAAGAATGTCACTGCATGTTATTTTTGACTCCAGATAATGAATTTGCAGGAGAACAACAAGAGATTACCCTAGATACTATTAAAGATGTACGAGATAGTATGGGTTGATGGAAACTATACCGTTGGAATTCTGGGAAGGCGTAGAACAGTTTAATACTGGAGATTTCTACGCTTGTCATGATACTTTGGAAGCTCTGTGGATGGAAGCCTCAGAGCCAGATAAGCAATTTTACCAAGGTGTATTGCAAATAGCTGTCGGCTTATATCACCTTGGTAATGAAAATATTAGAGGTGCAGCTATTCTTTTAGGGGAAGGGAGCAATCGTCTCAGACGCTACCCTTCTACCTATAGTGGGATAGATGTAGATAAATTATTAGACGAGAGTACCGATATTCTCAGAGCAGTACAGCTTGCAAAACCAGAAGATATCTCTTCACTAAATTTTGGCGAAACTGGACAATTGCGATCGCCTAAAATTCAAAAAGTTGCTGGATAAATCTTCAACCTTTTACTTGTATAATCATTCCAATTAATTTCTGTATCTTAATTAGTATAGCTTTTGCATCAAACACTGAAAGAATTGGGGATTCTCCCCTAAAATCTTTGCAAATAGTACCAATGATTATCCTATGTTTTCTTTTTGGAATGGCTATAGTTGTAAATTTTAATTTTACTTTTTAGCTCTACATAGCCATAAATTCATTCTTGAGAAATCAAAGTTATTCTAGGATATATGGGTAGATTCCTATGGATGTATTTATATTTTGATGTATATACATTGGATATATTGATAGTTATTTAGTGATTGAAAATTTGAAAAAGAGATTGAATTTCAAGTCGAAAATAATTGAATCACCGTCCAAGTAAATTTGGTTTTGTCAACCTTCTATAGTAGTACTTCTATAAAAAATAAGATGAATTAGAGGTATTTTTGAAAAGCTATTTGATCATTAACTAATATTATTCTTGTTTAAAGCGGACTTTCCGGAAAAAAATATTAAAAATATTCTGATTTACAAATACTTGAACAATTAGTATTAATCTTTACAAAGAATTTAAATTTTTTGTATTTTAAGTTCAGTAATTTTACACAAATTATTTGACACAATAGTTAGTAAATCGAAGGGAAAAGGTATTTAAAAATATCTACGATTCTTCTATAAATATGTTCAAATAATCTTCTATTGCTGTTTCACAGAATTAGCAATAGGGATATCGATGATGAAAATTAAATTTGTATGCTGGTTAATCTATCTTCATGCATTCGTTGTGTTAGGCTTTTTCATTTGCTTTGCTTAACTCAACACCGTTTAATTTTTATCTCTTCATATATCTATTGAATTAAATGAATTAAAAGGATTAATATGTCAGGATTAGTTTTTTCTTCCGGTCAACAATCATACACAGCAGGTAGTGATGCTGTATTACTAGACTCCAATTTAGATCTAACTTTTAACGCTTCCAGTGGTGAAACTTTTGAAAGTGCTACAGTTCAGGTTAATAACTTTCAAACTGGTGATGTTTTAGGTGTTATAAACCCTTCCACAAGTGAGTTTGTAAGTACTGGTACTTTTGCTTTTGGTGGTAAAACTTATACATTAACTTACGATAATGCTGGTCTTCTAACTATAACTGGTGAAGCCACTGTTGCTGAGTATGAGCTAGCTTTACAACAAGTTGCTTTCCAAAATACTAATGGTGATGCTGATAACACCCCACGTGACATTCAGTACTCCCTCAACGCTACTGGATTAGATTCAGATAACGGACGATATTACGAATTCGTTGAAGATCCTGGAATTAGCTGGACTGATGCTAAAGACGCAGCAGAGGGTAGAACCCACTTTGGTCGTGAGGGTTATTTAGCAACCATTACTTCCCAAGAAGAGCAAGACATTATTATAGATGATGTTAATGGTAATGGTTGGATCGGTGGTAGCGATGCTGAAACCGAAGGAGAATGGAAGTGGGTCACAGGTCCCGAAGCTGGTACTACTTTCTGGTCTGGGAATGGAAACGCTGGTGCTCCTGTTAATAATGAGTACAATAACTGGAGAAGAGTTGAAAATCCAGGAGACCCTAATGATATTAGCCAGTTAGAACCCAATGATAACAATGGGATTGAAGACTATGCTCATATCATTGGTAATCAAACAGCAGGTACAATCGGAGAGTGGAACGACCTTCAAAACAATGAAACTCTTGCAGGTTTTGAATCCAATGGTTACTTAGTTGAGTACGGTGGTAGTCAAGGTGACCCAGAATTAAACTTCACTGCTAATCTTACTCTTAATGTTGCCGATGAGGCTGGTTCTAGTAACTGGGAAGTTAAAGCTGTAGAAGACTTTGGTGCTGATTCCAAAGCTGATATCCTCTGGTATGAAAATACAACTGGTGAAGTTGGTTTATGGCAGATGGATGGAACTACAGCAACATCTAAAACATTAATTGACACAGTTGCTCCTTCTAGCAACTGGATGATTGCTGATGCTGCTGATACCAATGGAGACAATCAGGCTGATATTCTTTGGTACAACAACACAAGCGGTGAAGTTGGTCTATGGGAAATGGATGGTGGGACTGCTCTTACACAAAATGCAATCGGAGATGCTGTTAACCCTGCTTCTGGTTGGAAAATTGTGGAAATGGCAGATGTTGACGGTGACAAGAACTCCGATATAATTTGGCGTAATGATACCACTGGAGAGAATGGTGTTTGGCGCTTAAATGGTCAGGAAATACTTGAGCAAAATACTATTGCTACAGTAGCTGATACCAATTGGGAAATTGTTGGTGCTGCGGACTTTGACGGTGACGGTAATGAAGACTTACTGTGGCGGAATTCCAGTGATGGTGATGTTTCTGCTGACTATCCCAGTAAGAATGCTATCTGGTTGATGGATGGAACTGAAGTCAAAGAGTATAGCTATATTCCTAGTATAGAAAGTGGTGACTGGATGGTTGCTGGTGCTGATGACTTCAATGGTGACGGTAAGGCTGATATTTCTTGGCGTAATGATACCACTGGAGAGAATGCTATCTGGACAATGGATGGTACAACTGTAGAGCAATTCTCTTCCATCGATACTTTAGCAGATACTGATTGGAATATAGTCGGTACTGGTGATTTTGGTGGTGATGGAAATGCTGACCTGATGTTCCGCAATCAGAACTTAGTTGATCCTAGCAACAATGCTATCTGGCAGATGAATGGTCCTGTAGCGTTAGATCAGTCTTACATTGAGGCTGTTTAAGTTTGGATTAGGTTTAGGTTAAGCAATTTGATTTGATTTAATTTAATTTGATTTAATTTAATTTAATCTACAATCTTAGAGACGTAGCAATGCTACGTCTCTATCTTTTTCAGAGGATATTCAAGGTTACTCAAGAAAATAGATATTCAATCTTTATATTTATTCGGAGACTATTTTTTCTACCTCCTGACGAGCGGGATATAGTAAGTGATTAGAACAAGCTTTTCGATATGCTGTTATTGAGTCTTCTATATTTCCTAAGGATGCTAGAATTTTACCTTGCCAGTAATAACCATTGGCTATATCAAATTTTGATAGCTGATGGGAATAATTCAGAGCAATCTTCCACCAGCGATCGCTATTAATATTGTCGTTTAATTGTTGATAACTTTTTCCTAGCCAGAATGCTGCAACAATTAATCTAGGAGTAGCAATTGATGTAAGGCTATTATCACCCGTGGATAATTTCTGCCATCCCTGTTTGATAATTTCTATTGCTTGATAATATTCTCCAGAAGAAGCTAAAATCCCTCCATGATCAAACCAAGTACTACTTAAATCAGGTTGAAGTTTGATAGCTTTAGCCGATAAAGTATAGCCTTTTTGAATTTCCTGAAAATAGTCTACCAATATCTTTCCAGCTATTGTCCATACACTAGGGCGATCGCTAAATAAATTTAGCATTTGATGAATAATCTCAGGTAATAAATTTATCTCTCCAGAGGCTGGTAAAATCTCGCATAATGCTCGGTATATTTCGCAGTCCTGGGGATAAAGCTTGTATGCTTGCATTATGGCTTTTGTTGCTGCTTGATTATTTCCCGTGTGAAACAGACAGACTGCATAGTAATACCAACCCAAAGGGTTTTGGGGATATTCTGAAACAAAGTTCTCTAGAATAGATCTTCCTCTTTCCCACTTCCCTCGAAAAATATAGTAATAGCTTAGGGAGTTATAGACGAATGCTGCTGCTGGTGCTATTTTGAGGGCATGTCTAATTAGCTGCTTTGTATATTTACCGGTTTTACCATGAACTAATTTCATACGACAGCGCAAATCAGCCATCCGCTTCAATACTTGTATATCCTGCGGTGCTATTTCCAAAGCTTTTTGCAAATACTCTTTTGCTGTCTGGATGTCTCCTAATTCTAAAAGAGCATCATGAGTATAGATAAATCTAATAATCTTTTGAGTAATATCTGAGGTATTTTGTAATGAATCTGCTCTGAGAGCTTTGAGAGCTTTATGAGGAGCTTCCAAAGCCATTTGAGCTTTTGCTAAAGCATACCAATGTGCATTATTTGATGGTTCTAGAGATGCTGCGGATGCAAATTCAATAGTAGCTTGATAATACTTATGATTAGTAATTTCAATTAGTCCTTGGAGATGTTTTCGCGAAGCAAGATTATCAGAAGAATTTAAACTGCTTTGGTAAAGCTTAATAGCTTCTGATTCTCTACCCATAAAATGTAGTATTTTTGCTAACATTAGCTGTACATTTATTAGCTGGGGTTGCTGCTTGATGACTAAATAATATTGGGCGATCGCTTCGTTCCACAAACCTTGTAAACATAGTATTTGTGCAAGCTCTAAGCGTTTTTTCCAACCTTTCGGATGTTTACGTATATACTCTTTTAAAGTTTTAAGCTTCTGCTGCTGACGAATTGGTTTACTATCTACATTAAGATAAGCATTTATCTCCACACCAGAGGAGTGGGGGATAGATACCATCCATGTGGTAGTGTTTCCAGACATATTACACCCACCTGATAATCTATTTTTTGATCTATTTTTTGGTTCGTATCCTCGTTTAATATTGATTTGTCATTTTCTAAGACATATGTATCGGAATTAAAATCGAAAGTTTCTAATTCTTGCCATTTCTCTAATGAACTGTTTATAAGTTCAGTATCTAAGCTTTCAGAATCTGATTCAAAACCTGACTCAAAACCTGATTCAAAACCTAATAAATACTGATTTATCTGTTTGCGTAAAATTTTTCTAGCTTGTTGAACTCTCTTGCGAATATTCTCTTGAGAAAGTGTAAGTAGTTGTGATATTTCCAAATATGAATAATTTCTACAACAGCGTAAAACAAATGGAATTCTTATTTTTGCAGGCAAAGTTCCAATTGCATTATGAATAAAATTTAACAGTTCCTTCGTCACAAGGTCTTTTTCTGGAGATTCACAGCAGCACGGAGTTGTTATATGTTGATATTCATTTAGTGAAAATCTAATGCTGGTGTAATGCTTCCTCTCTCTATTTCTTTGTCTATGCAAATCAACACAAAGATTATAGACTAATTTAGTTAACCATAACTTGACATTAAAAATCTTTTCTTGATTTTCCGGGAACTTTTCCCATCCTTTCAGCATCGCTTGAGAAAGTGCTTCTTCTGCCTCATCTGGATTGCCATTCATCCATTTTAAACAGCAATTATAAAAATAGTCTTGATATTGCTGCCAAAATTTCCAAAATAAATTTTTATCTTGTAAATCTATATTTCGTAAATATATTTGTTCAAATGAATTATTTTTGTTTTTATTTTTATTCACATTTGAACTTATTTTTAGTAATCCTTTAGAAGATTCTGAATAGATGCAAAATTCCTGATTATACATACACTAATTTTAGAGATAGTGTTGAAGAACAACCTGAAGAAAAATTATTTCTACAGTTAATAAATTGATATTAATGCTCCTCATCTAATACAAGTACCAATATATAATTTGAAAATCAAACCTGGTGTATCTATAACTTCAATGTATTTGCTATAACTAGGTATATATAGACATACTAATTAAAGCTACAGTATTTAAGTTCGCTATCCCCTGTCAGGAAATCAATAATCCCCAAGGAAATGAATAAAAGTAGAAAATATTATCTAAATAAGCATTTCAAAAATTGGAAAGTAATAGTTATTCTTCTAATGCTTTTATTTTGTTTCTTTTCATCACCTGTGGTAGCGCAGTCTTCACAAACTAATTTTTTTCCTGTAACTGTTGATGGAAGACCTATTTTTAAGCTAAAAAACTTCAAAGACAAGACAGCACAAACACGGGGAAAAAGAGTAAATGAGATTCTACAGGAAGTAATACAATCTGAGAAAACAGCAAAAGTAAAAATTGAAAAAGAAGGTAAATCGCCGATTATTCGGGTTAATGGTAAGTATTTATTAACAGTAACTCAAGACGATGCTAATCCGAATAGTCCTAAAGAACAGTCTGAAATTTGGAGAGATAAACTCACTAAAGCCATAGAAAGAGCACGTGAAGAGAGAACAACAGAGTTTATCCGTAGTAGAATTCTATACAGTATTGCTATTATTATTTTTGCAGTCATTGGTCATAGATTTTTAGGTCATTTATTACAGCTGCTTCGTGCTCGAATTACCCCTTTACTCGATATTGGAAGTGATTCATCTGATGAACAACAACATCAAATGTTCAATTTGCTTTCAAAAGGTATTTTATTTTTACTACAAACAATATTATGGGTAGGAATAACTCTTTATATTGCTAATTTATTTCCCTTAACCAGTCAGTGGAGTTTTGACATAATTAGTAATATTATTATTGCTCTGAGTTCACCTATCGTGGGAGCATCCACTTTTGGAAGAAACGTGATTATTGGTGAGCGGAAATCCAGTTATATCGTTGGTTTAAAAAAGTATATCCGCCGAAAGTGGATGCTCCCCCTATCGTTTCCCCAGGACAAAACAATTATTCTATTATTGACTTATTACTGTTGATAGGTTTATTCTTTGGAGTATTTATAGGTTCTACTACAGCAACAAACTTGTTACGTTCCCGCGTTTTGAATTTTTTACGAATTAGTCGGGGAGCACAAGAAGCGATCGCAGTTATATTTAAATATGCATTGGTTGCTATTGCAACTGTAATTCTTTTACAAGTTTGGGGAATAGATTTAAGTTCTTTAGCAATACTTGCAAGTGCTTTGGGTGTGGGTATCGGTTTTGGTTTCCAGGATATAGCTAAAAATTTTGGTAGTGGAATAGTTTTGATATTTGAGCGTCCAATCCAGGTAGGTGATTTTATTGAAGTCGGTAATTATATGGGAAATGTAGAAAGTATTGGTGCTCGCAGTGTAACTATTCGGACTTTGGATAGAATTTCTATTATTGTACCTAATTCTCGATTCTTAGAGTCAGAGGTGATTAATTGGAGTCATCATAACCCAATTTCCCGGATTCACTTACCAGTTGGTGTTTCTTACAGTTCTAACCCTCATGATGTCAAAAAAGCACTCTTAGAAGCTGCTGATAACTATCCAGAGGTGATAAGAGTCCCTCAACCCCAAGTATTTTTCATGGGTTTTGGTGATAATTCTCTTGATTTTGAGTTACTAGTATGGATAAATAAACCTTCTCTTCAAGCACTAACTAGAAGTGACCTCAACTTTCGCATAGAAGCATCACTACGAAAACATAAAATCGAAGTTCCTTTTCCACAAAGAGATTTGCACGTACGTTCTGGAGAATTACCTCTGAAACTTTCATCAGATGTTGAAGAAGCTTTGATACGTATGTACAAAGGTCACAGTAGTCAAATGTAGAAAAAATTATAAGTCCCTGGAAAAAATTAGTCCAATATTTTTCAGATTGGGAACAGGTGTATCTAAATCAATAATTTATACATACAATATACATAAAATTACTGTGACGAACCTGAGGATTCTAAAGATGGTTCTATGGGAATAACAGAAGAAGATTGATTTGTATTGTTTTTTTGAACTGGTACAACTACTGATGGGGATTTAACCCGTTTCGGTTGCTTATTTACCGGTTTTGATGGCACAATTACCGAGTTTGGAGGTAATTTTCTAGATTTATTTCCAGATGATGAAGGTTGGCGATTGTCTCGATATCTTCTCAGTTTATCTACTAGAGATGGAGACTGTTTAACTTTTGGTCTTTTTGTTTTGGAAGTATTACTGCTTGACGGATTTGAAGAATTAGAAGAACGCGATCGCACAGGTGTGGGTCTGGTATTATTCGTAGATCGTTTTCTGGAATTTGTAGGATTTTCAGAATTTTTACGAATAGAATTATTACCTTGGGAAGCTTTCTTAGAGGTACTCTGAGAAGTTCTAGAAGTATTAGAGTTACTACTTCTAGATTTTGCTGATGTGTTATTTTTACCGGAAACTTTTCTACTTTTTTGTTTACGATTAACTCTAGCTGAGTTAGAGGAAGCAGAGTTTCTACGTTTGTAACTTCTTCTTCTTATGGTTTTAGTAGATTTTTTCGCATTCGTAGCATTTGTGTTAGAAGTCGCTTCTGCTGTTGGAGATGGAGATAATGAGGGAGTAACTTCTGTTTGTGGTTCTTCTGTTACGGTTTCCTGAAAAGCATCATTACTACGATTCTCTACTACAGGTTCTGATAACTTACTCTCCGTTCCAGGTATCATTTTAGTAATACCAAAACCTGCTGTAGCTGCAATAAGAGCTACACCAGTTCCGATAAATATTTTCGGTGATAATCCAGAGAACAAAGGTTTTTTAGATATCTTGGTAGATTCTTCTAATGTTTGATTGCTATTACTTACTGTGTGATTACTACCTTTGGGATTATCACCTGTAGTTTTATTAACTATGGTGTTATTAACTACATTATTACCAACTATATACTTCGCTGACTCTTCTTTATCTTTATTTAATTTGACTTTGCCCTGTGTAGTTCTTTTAGGGAAAGCATTTAAATTTTGCTGATTGGACAAGTCAATAGTAGGTGCCATATTTGTGATCACCCCCTGGGGTGCACTAACACCTTTAGCTGGCAATAGCTTTAGCCACTCTACAACACTTTGTGGACGATACTTAGCCTCTACTGCCATTCCACGCATAATAGCTTGATTTACCCCAGCACTTAGATAAGGCTGTAATTCACGGGGAGAAGGCATTTTTTCGCGATCGCGTAGTAATGCGGACGTGGGTATTCTACCTGTAAGTAATGCGTACAAGGTAGATGCTAAACCGTAAATATCTGTAGCTGGACTGCGATGAGCATGAGATAGGTATTGTTCAATGGGAGAATAACCTTCAGATACCATCCCTGTATGAGTTTGTCGAACACCGTTATTAAATTCTCTAGCTATCCCAAAATCGATTAATACTACTTCCTGAGTTCCCCGTCGCAGAATAATATTATCCGGCTTCACATCCCGGTGTAGCAAGTGATTTTGATGTACTACTTGTAACGCAGCACCTATTTGACGAATGTAGTGAATTGCTATTTCTTCCCGTAGGGGTACTCCAGGTAATACAAATGCTTCCCCTAAAGTATCACCGGGGATATACTCCATTACCATATAGGGTAAGCCAGATTCCATAAAGAAATCACTTACTCGTACAATATTTGGATGAATACAGGTTGCTAGTCTTCTTGCCTCATCTTTGAATTGCTGCTGAAATTTGGGAAAATCAGGATGTTTTTGCAAACGCTGATTAATCGTTTTGACAACAATTTCTTGATTTAAGAAGCGATGAGCAGCTTTGTAGGTAATGCCAAAGCCACCTTTACCTATCTCCTGCTTGAGAATATATTTTCCACCCTGCAAGGTTGTACCAGCTAGCATAGCAATTTTAGTATGATAGGTTAGTGATTTGTTTAAAGGTTAGTAATGATAATCTATTTAAAATAATTTGATTAAGTTTTAGATAAAGGCTAGCTGCAAATATAATAAATCCATTTTACTGTCCAAAATCTTGAATTAATTTTATACAGAGCAATTTATATTTTCCAGATAGTGCCAAGATAGTTTACAGAAAAGATATTTTGCACAAGTATTTTGCACAAGTATACATATAGCTTTCAGAAACTATTATTCAATTATAATCTGCTCAAATAGACTAGAAGCCGATTGTCAGATTAATTTAACCCTTGATGCACTCCTGTGTTGGATATATTAATACATTTTTAAATATTTTGGATACCGGGAAATATATTTTGAAGTATATCTTGAAATATATCTTGAAACATATCCTGATAGACCTTTTTTGGCTTAGAAATTAACAGCAGTATATTCCATTTCATAAGAATTCGACAAAAAATCTATTAAAGATAGATAACAATTCATAATTTTTTTTTTGATAACTGTTTAATAATTTTAATTTGATGATAATTTTTCCCAATTTTAGGGTAAATCCAACAAATTCTTAAGATAATCTAATTTTTGTCAGGCTACTAACCAGATATTCATTAAATTTATGCACTGATAAATGCTGCTCAGATAAGAGTTCCAATTTGGTGTGAGAGAGTAACCGTGAATGAATATTACTAATATTTTGCCAATTTGCCAAAAGTATAACCAAAAATATTATTGATTAGAAAGTACAATAGCATACCTGCTGCCAAACTTAGATAGCTTTCTAACCTAAGGTTGGGTTAGAAAGTAGCACTTATACATATACTGTCCGGTTCCCAATTTCTCTTGTCCGTGAAATTCGGTAATTCTTCATAAATATTATTAGTAATAAGACTTGTATAAAGTAACTCAAATCATAGGGTGTTGGTGAGACCTGAAAATTTGAGATGCTAATATCATGTCCGGATAATTAGTTATTATTGTCACATCTGTGCGAAAAACTATAAATTCTCTTTTCCCCTGCTTCCTGTCTTGAAAAGTTCCTCTACTTGGTGAATCCACCCGTGGGGAGGTTCCCTCTGTTGAGTAAAGTGGGGTTCGGTTAAGGGGAGTGGTGTTCGCGAAGCGTCTCCGGAGGAGATACCCGTAGGTGAAACCCCATCGCTTTTGGAATAACTATCAAATGAATAACTATCATAGGACTTACGCAACGAAGATTTGTCATTGCGACCGTAACGTACTGTAGGGAAGCAATCTCAAGATTTCGGCGATTACGTCGCTATCGCTCGTAATGACGGGATTACGTGGGTTTTGCGTAAGTCCTGTATCAATTAAAAGCGATGTCCAATCCCAAAATGTAGCTTACTTTCTCCGCGATCGCTGATACCATAATCTGCACGAATTAATCCTAGAGGAGAATTTAGTCGCAGACCTGCACCATAACCAAATCCTGACCCTGGTTTACCGCTCACTCCTGCTGGGTTTCCAATAACTGTACTACCAGAATTTAAATCTGTGCCGAAATCAGCAAAGAAGACACCACCCAATGAATTTAATACTGGTAGGGGAAAGCGATATTCGGCAGAAGCTAGTACATAGGTACGTCCGCTTGCAACATCACCACCATCATATCCTCTAATGGAGTTAGAACCACCCAAGTTAAAGGTTTCGTAAGGTGGTAAATCACCAAATACTGTACCAGCTTGCACATTAACAGCTAGAACTTGCTGTTTATTGGATTTGAAAACTTCCACTGGAATAAATTGACTATAATTAGCTTGCAAGCGATTCATGGAGATACTACCTTGTCCCAGAGGAATTGATTGCTCAGAACTTAAGGTCAAAACAGAACCATCGGTCGGATTGATGCGATTATTTCGACGGTCTTTGGTTGCAGATAAGGACACTGTAGTTAAATCATCAATTCCAGTCCCACTAAGACTTAAAGGATTACCATTTTCATCTAGCGAATTAATTTCACCATTGCGATCACGCAAACTAATACGACTATAGTTAAATCCTAAAGTAGCGTTCCAGTCGTCAAGAGGGCGCTGTAGTTGCAAGCTCGCGCCAAATTCACCTTTACGAACTTTATCACCATTAGGTAATTTAATATCATCATCAAAGGTTTCAGAAATTCCTCGACGACGAAAAGCACTGAGACTGTAACCTAATGTATTTGGACTAGTTGGACGATAAGGACTGGTATATTTCGCATCGTAACCCAAGTGACGACGACCAGCTTGAATATTGACACCCACATTGTCATTAGTTCCCCGGACGTTTTGGTCTTTGTAGCTAAAGGTTCCGATTATACCTTGGTCAGCATTATAGTTACCACCTAGGTTAACAGAACGTGCTCCGACCTCTTTGAGTTTGTAAATAACGTCAGCTTTTCTAGCATCCCCTTTTAATTCAATGTTGGCGCTTTTAAATAAACCCAAAGCGTATAATCTTTGTAAATCTCTTCTGACTATCTGATCTTGAAAAATACTTCCCGACTTTAACTGGATTTGTTTTTGCAGAAAGTCTGTCTTTGTACGTCCCTTTACAGTTTTTCCTTCATCGTTGGTAAACTGAAATTTGATTTCACCTACAATACCTTCAGCTACTTGAATCATCAAGCTTCCCTGACGAGTTGGCTGAATAGTTAGTACACGTGCCAAACTATAGCCATTATCAGCGTACCACTTATTGATACTCTTGACAGCTTCCTTTAGTCCACTAGGACTTATAGGTTTATTAATTTGAGATTTAAATATTTCCTGAGCATTCTTGTATCTAAGAGCTTTAGCACCTTCGAGTTGAATTCCTCTCACAATCAGGGGTTGTACTCGGAAAACTACCCGCAAACCGACCTGTGTTTCGTTACTACTAACGGTTGCATTGCTAAATAAACCAGTATTTAAGATTGTTCTCAGGTCTGCTTGCAGTTGACCCCGGTTAGTATCCCCACCGACTTGGGTTTTAATAGCTTCTCTAATGGTCTTTTGCAATTCTTGTGTTGCACCTATTATTTGCACATCAACAGCTGGAACTACCAAATCCGTAGCGTTGATAGGAATAGATGTATTCTGAGGATTATTGTTTGAGGGATTATTGTTTGAGGAATTATTCGTTTGGGAATTATTCGTTTGGGAAATACTAGGAACTTGAATTGGGATACTTTGAGGATTATTATTTTGAGAATTATTCTGAGAATTATTCTGAGAATTGCTCCGGGAAATACTAGGAACTTGAATTGGGATACTTTGAGGATTATTATTTTGAGAATTATTTTGAGAATTATTTAGAGAATTGCTCCGGGAAATGCTAGGAACTTGAATGGGAATACTACGATTTATCTGAGATTGAGAACTTTCTTTAGATCCAGATGCAGAAATTGTAATAGATGATGGTTGGCTTCTGCGTTTTTTAGCGATATCTTGAAAACTTCTCTCTAAACTTTCACCCGAAGCAGAAACAGACTTTGCATTTTTATTCTTCTCTCTAGAAAGACTTAACGAAAGTTTAGAAAGTGAACGGGGAGTTACACCCCTTGCAGAACCACTGAATTGAGGAGTATTGTTATCAGACTGGGGGGATGAAGAAACTAAAGCTGTAGAATTAATTTTATCGTTAGATTTAGAGAACTCCTGATTCTGGATTTCAGAAATAATCTTTGAATTGTTATCTATATCGCTTTGTAAACGAGGAAGATTTTGAGAAAATTGTTGGACATCTGTACTTTCTGGTATGGAAATATTATCTACTTGAGGAGATGCTTCTTTCCCAGAGGAAATTACAACGCTATTATTAGCTGTTTTGATTTCATTTGTATCATTGACAATAGCTGCATTTACTTTTTCCGTGACATTACTAGCTGCCAGACTGGCTAAAGTTAAAATTGCTGTTTTTGAAGAAATTTTCATATAAGTAACCCAATTAATTTAGAAATTAGCAATATTTAAATTAGAAAATAATAAGAAAGTAAATCTTTCTATTTCAATCAGTGAAGTTAGAAATCAGGATAAAATTTAGATGCAGTTTAATGAAAATTAATTAAATTAAATTAACTTGAATTGAATTGAATCTTATTGACTTTTATTAGCTGTTCCCTAGGCATATCTATAAGCTAGAAGCTATGAATTAGATAGCTAACCTAGAAATAAAATAATTTTAAATAATTCCAAACCAATCCTAATGATATAAAATTATCTTCTCCAGTTCCTGGTTTCTATCTTGCCTTATTTATCCCACCTACTTACTTCATTTCATCTCAACGACAGTTATTAATTGAATTTTGTTTCTTTATGAGCAATTTATCACCATCGTCTTTAATATCTCGTCCTCAGACTACATCATCTCAGTTGCGTTTACTGGTATTAAGTAATGGTCATGGAGAAGACGTTATTGCCCGCTCAATATTAAAAGAATTGCAGCAATTTCCAGAACCACCTGAAATTTTTGCCTTACCAATTGTTGGTGAAGGAAAAGCTTATCAAGACTCTGGTATACCCCTGATTGGTTCCGTACAGAATATGCCTTCTGGGGGTTTCGTATATATGGATGGCAAAGAATTAATCCGCGATGTCAAAGGTGGTTTACTACAGTTGACCTGGAAACAAATTCAGGCTGTTAGGAAATGGGTAAAAATACAGAAAAAGACATGTAACAAAACTGCTATCTTAGCAGTTGGAGATATTGTACCTTTAATATTTGCCTGGATGAGCGGAGCGAACTATAGCTTTATGGGGACAGCAAAAACTGAATATTATGTCCGAGATGAAGCTGGATTACTCGAACGTCAAGATAAAGGTACAAAATGGGAACATTTTTCTGGTTCTATCTATCATCCCTGGGAAAAATGGTTGATGACCCGTCGTCGCTGTAAAGCTGTATTTCCTAGAGATACCCTAACAACGCAGATATTAAAAAAATGGAAAAAAATTCGCGCTTTTGATTTAGGAAATCCCATGATGGACGGTTTGGAATCAAGACTTCCCAGCCACAGATTTTATAAAGCAGACTTACAAAAAAAAGAAATAGAACGTCCTTTAGTTATTACTCTGCTTCCCGGTTCTCGTCCTCCAGAAGCTTATAAAAACTGGGAAACCATGATGATTGGTATATCATCATTAATGGCACTATTCCAAGAGCCAAACTTTACTGGACACACCTCCGGGAAAGTCATATTTTTCGGTGCGATCGCTCCCGGTTTAGACATCGAAGAACTACGCACAAGTATTGAAAATCAAGGATGGAAACCCCACTCTGAAGCTCCTTTGGATATTCCCGGAGCTAATTTAATCACATTTAAACAAAAAGATGAATATATAGTACTAAGTCAAAATTCTTACAACGAAGCCTTACATTTAGGAGACTTAGCGATCGCAATGGCTGGAACTGCAACGGAACAGTTTGTAGGATTAGGTAAACCAGCAATTACCATCCCAGGAAAAGGTCCTCAATTTAATCCCGGATTTGCTGAAGCTCAAAGCCGACTCCTGGGTTCATCCATTATTTTAGTGGAGCAAGCAGCAGATATCGCTAAAGAAGTCAGCACTCTTCTGGAAGACCCAGATAAGTTTCATATCGCTTCCCAAGAAGGAATCAAGCGTATGGGGAAACCGGGTGCAGCAAAACGGATTGCTGAGTGTATTATGGAACGCTTCGGTTAATTTTAATTACTTTTTATTTAATTACTTTTTAATAGCTCATTATTAAGTTTTTAAGCGGATATCATTAAGCAATCAAAATCTCTCTAGTATAGGATGCTAGAGAGATTAGAGCCTTGAATAAGGAGATTTACTTTTAGTACAAATGCTGCCTATCCAACCTTTTTAATCTTAATTAATAATTCATTCCTTTTCTTTAAAATATTCAATTTCTGTTAATCAGAAATAATCATCTTAACTTTATTCACCATTTTTTTCATATAGTCATTAGTTTCAGATGCTAGACTTGGCTTTTTCAATCGCTGGGGTCTATTTTCTGGTTCTTTTAAGAAACGATAGTATAAAAATTCTTCTTGATAGCAAATACCTACATCCTCACCTTTACATAATTTTACAAACTCATTAGTAGAGTAATTCATATAATGCAAACGATGAATAGGTTTTAAATCTTGTTGATTATAAAGAATATGGTTTATATTGACAAATGTGTCAGCATCCGCACAATTACCAGTTCTATCTTGTTCATCAGAACTAAGAGTAAAGTTAAATAATGGCAGTTCATACCGTAAAGTTAAATAATTAAATAGAAAAGCGTCATCCCACCAACGAGTAATCCATTCAATTTCTTTTTTGTCAATTAATAAAGTCTTAAATTTTTCTAATTCTGTAGCTGGGAAAAGACCTTTTTTAGAAGCAAAAAAACTAGAACAATGTAGTTGGGGACGGATATCTTCTTCTTGATATAAACCTGATTTTTCTATTAATGATAAATTTAATGCTGTGTCATCCTGAGATTTTATATGCTCCCAATCATCAAAAATAAAATCATATCTGTCTAATCTAGAGAATAAATCATCTAGTGGCTTCATAGCTAAACTATCAGCATCATAAAAGACAAATTTTGCAAAGTTGCCGTCGAAAGCAGCCATTTTTCTGAGCAAAGGACTTTTGTACAAAGAATTACGGGACAGTTTTGATTGTTTTGCTAGAGAATGAGCTGCCCAAACTTCTTCTGCGAATGTATCCCATTTTTGAAGAGATTCAGCATTTTCAAATAAAGTCAGATTTTTTCGATTGTTGACCTCTTGCTTTACTAAATCTAAGCGCTCATTATAGGGAATAATACAAATAGGAATATCTGCACTAACATTAACTTCTATACTATTTATTAGTGCAATTAACTGGTCATAAACAAAATCATTACCTAAAATATAAATACCAAGTTTTTCCATGATTTTTCTATAATTAAAAAAATAGAATTTAAAGTATATAAATTATTAAATATGTAGCTTGGTACGATTCAGATTCATATAAATAGCAAACTTATAAAATTAAGAATATTACTTAATCCTTTTTACGAGATTTTATGATACTAAATCTATAGTAAAATTACTGAAAACACATACTGCCAAGATTTTCTATCAAAAAAATTAATTTTGATGATTTGTATAAGACGTTATGTAATATCAAAAATCCAGAAATAATCCAGGAATATGATAAGTAAATGCGATCGCTCTAGCAATCATTAACACTACAATGATTTTTTGCGAATAGCCCCCAGTCCCCATTTTTAGGGGATTAAGGGGACTAGTATAATTATTGTAGGGTGGGTGAAGACCTTGATAAATATTACTTCTGTTCAATAAAGATTAATGATGTCTTCACCCACCAAAAAATTTGTAACAAAGCCGGTTAGTTGAAATAATTTAGCCTAGCACTTTTACTAATGAGCGATCGCGCTGACAATTCTGAAAATTTTAGATTATTGTCTCAAGGTAACTGGCTAATTTCCCCTAAACATAATAAATTTCCCCAAAAAACCGGAATTTCCACAATAAATTTGTAGAAAAAAATGTATAAATAATCAAGTAATCGCTTAGTATGATTACTTAATTGGTGTCTCAACTACAGAACTATGCCACCAGACCCATTAAATCCACCACATTACTCCGGACAAAATCTACGGGGACGCTCTTTTAAAGGTCAAAACCTAGCTGGTGCGAACTTTAGTTATGCAGATATTAGAGGCACAAACTTTACTGGAGCGAATCTGCGGGGAGCTAACTTTACTGGAGCCAAAGCTGGTTTACAAAGGCGTTGGACGTGGCTTCTAGTTTTGCTTTCTTGGTTGCTGTCGGCAATATCAGGTTTTTTATTCTTATTTAATGGAGTTTTAATATCCTACATCTTTGATTCTTCTCAATCTCTTGAAAACCAACTTGCAGGCTGGGTAGTACTGATTGTAACGATTATTGTATATATCATTATTATCCGCCAAGGAATATCAGTAAGTCTCGCCTTCGCCTTCGCCGTAGCCTTCGCCGTAGCCTTCGCCGTAGCCGGAGCCTTCGCCTTCGCCGGAGCCGTAGCTGTCGTAAGTGCTTACATAGCTTGGCGAGCAATGAAGGGAGATGAAAAATATGCTTTAGTAAGAAATGCAGCAGTTGCCTTTGCTGCAATCGGAGGTACGAGTTTTCGCGGAGCGGATTTAACTGATGCTGATTTCACTAATGCTCGAC
Source organism: Mastigocoleus sp. (assembly GCA_050042865.1). Taxonomy (GTDB): domain Bacteria; phylum Cyanobacteriota; class Cyanobacteriia; order Cyanobacteriales; family Nostocaceae; genus JBCCDM01. Next base: position 76,993 of record JBHJJE010000034.1, on the reverse strand, counting down.
TCAAAAGTACAGATTTTAGAACAGCTAAACTAATCCGTACCTGTTTCTATAAGACTAAATTACTTGATAGAGTACGTCCCGGTACTTCTTATTTACAACATCACCAAGTACGACAATTAATCTTAACTGGACAGGGACAAGATAAAAATTTTGACCGTCTTAATTTAAAAGGAATTAATTTAAAATCAGCTTTGTTAACAGATGCAAGCTTTGTACATACAGATTTAACCCAAGCTTGTTTACAAGATGCGAATTTATCCAGAGCAAAGTTAGTTAAAACACAATTAGATTATAGCGATTTTACCGGAGCAACCCTGACGGGAGCATATATTGGACATTGGAATATTACCCATGAAACTAACTTTCGTGGTGTCAGGTGCGAGTACGTGTATATGCGCTTCCCGACGAAGGAAAATCCCAATCCCTTACGCAAACCAGATAACAACGCCGAAGTATTTGCTGATGGGGATTTTGGTGATTTTATCCAGCCAATTTTTGACACCCTCGACCTTTACCATAACCAAGGTGTTGACCCCCGTGCTATAGCTATATCTTTTAAAGAATTAGCAGAAAATAACCCTAATGCGGAATTAGAAATTGTCGCAATGGAGAAACGGGGAAAAGATAAATTTTTACTCCGCGCTAAAACCTCACCGTCAGCTGATAAATCTGAATTGAGCGCAGAATATTTTGAAACTTATAATCAAATCAAAGGTTTACCAGAAAGGGAAATAAAATTACTTTTGGCAGAAAAAGATGACAGAATTCGTAGTTTAGAAACTATGGTAATGACGGCTTTAGAAAGTCCTCGTTTTTACGCAGAAAATTATCAAAACCAAGGGAATACAACTGTGGGTAATAATCGTGATATCAACACAGATGGTGGTAATTATAACGAAGGCATTGGAGGCAATTATAATCAAAATATTGGCAACCAAAATAGTGGCAATCAAAATAGTGTTTGAATTAAATCAAGACTTGCGCAATTGTCACCAGACCTGGATTGGTGCGTTAGACCATATTAAATATTATCGTCAAAATCCGATATTATCCTGGGTCTAACACACCCTTGTATATTAAGAGTTATCCGTTGGTGCGTGACGGTAATATGAATCCCAATCGTTAAAGAAGCAATATTTTTAGTGACCGTCGCTACAATAAAGAAGCAATATTTTTCAGCGATCGCGTTATTGTGGAAAACTGAAAACACTGAAAAAAATGCTCTACCACCACAGTAATGACTTTAGAAAAACAAACTCTCAATTTATTAGAAGAAGCTTTGGAAATCCTCGCAGAAGGTTTTCAAAAACTCCCAGAGTTGCAGGTAAAATCTGATTTGGAAGCAATGAAACCTGTGTTGTTGGAAGTCGCAAAAAGGATGCAGGATAATTTCCCCTATCATCATCCTTTATATGCAGGACAGATGATTAAACCTCCTGTACCAGTTGCTCGAATTGCATATATGCTGGCAATGTGGATAAATCCGAATAACCATGCTTTGGATGGTGGACGCGCTAGTTCGGTGATGGAGAAGGAAGCGGTTAACGAGATTGCGCGGATGTTTGACTGGGAAAGCCATTTGGGACATTTGTGTAGCGGGGGTACAATGGCTAATCTGGAAGCTTTATGGATAGCGAGTTTACAGCGTCCCGGTAAAAAAATTATTGCTTCTTCTCAAGCACATTACACTCATCAAAGACTTTGCGGGGTTCTGGGTATTCCTTTTAGTACCGTTGAGTGTGACTATCGGGGTTCTATAGATATTAATGCTCTGGAAAATCTTTTAGAAACAGGGGAAGTGGGTACGGTAGTGGTAAATATGGGTACTACTTCCATGGGTGCTGTAGACCCGTTACCAGAAGTTTTACAATTACAGTCAAAGTACGATTTTCGCATCCATGCTGATGCTGCTTATGGGGGTTATTTTACTTTAGCTGATAATTTGGATGTTTCTACTCGTAAAGCTTTTGATAGTTTGAGTCTGGTTGATTCGATTGTGATTGACCCTCATAAACATGGTTTACAACCTTATGGATGTGGTTGTGTTTTATTTAAAGATGTATCTGTAGGGACACACTATAAACACGATTCACCCTGCACTTACTTTAGTTCTGATGATTTTCACCTGGGAGAAATTACTTTAGAATGTTCTCGTCCTGGTGCTGCTGCTGTGGCTTTATGGGCTACTCAAAAGCTGTTACCAATGGATAAGGATGGCGAATTTGCAGGTAATTTGAGTCAGAGTAGAGAAGCTGCTCTAATTTTATTTGAGAAACTGCAAGCAGACAAAAGATTTATTACCGCTTTTCCACCCCAGTTAGATATTGTAGTTTGGTTCCCCAAAGCTAAGAGTGTTAGTGAAGCAACGAAATTATCTAAAATTATCTTTGAGAAAGCAGCATCCCAGAATTTACATCTAGCATTAGCACAGCTTCCGATTGAGTTTTTTAAAGATAATCTTGAATATCAAAATAAATATCAAGATAAAAATAAAAATAAAAATAACAATAACAATCTAAATATGGAATGGGATGAAGAATATATTACCTGTCTGCGTTCTTGCTTGATGAAACCAGAACATCTGGAATGGTTGGATGAAATTTGGCGGATTTTGGATGGGGTGATGGATGATAATGTAGGGGTTTAGCATGCTAAACCCCTACAGTGAATAATATGCTAAACCCCTACTCACAAATAAATTAAAGTCAGTTCGACAGCGATCGCGATTAGAGACGTTCAATTGAACGTCTCCATGAAAACTTATTGAATTAACTATTTGCTAATTAACCCTTTAAATTAACGCTTTAAATTAACGCTTGGCTAACTTTTTAGATATTTTGCGCAAACGAATTGATTCTGGTGTAACTTCTACTAATTCATCAGACCCAATATACTCCAGAGCACGTTCTAAACTCATTTCCATTGGTGCTTGTAACTGAACTAGTTCATCTCCACTTGCTGCACGGTGGTTAGTTAACTGCTTGGTTTTACATACATTCAACTCTAGGTCTTGGGGACGATTGTTTTCACCAATAATCATTCCCTTGTAAACCTTTGTTCCTGGAGTGATGAAAAATACACCTCTATCTTCCGCATTTTTCATCGCGTAGAAAGTCGCTGTACCTTCCTCAAAAGCTATCAGAACACCGTTACGACGAGCAGCGATTTCACCAATTATTGGACGATAATCTAGGAAACTATGATTCATGATACCGTCCCCACGAGTTAGACGCATGAATTCACCACGGAAACCAATTAGACCCCGTGCAGGAATCACAAATTCTAACTGAGAGCGTCCGGTTCCACTCATCTGCATATCCTGCATTTCACCTTTGCGCTGTCCCAGACGTTCGATACAGCCACCGACACCTTCTTCAGGAACGTCTAAAACAAGTAACTCGTAAGGTTCGCAGGGTTGACCGTTGACTTCACGATAAATTACTTGAGGCTGAGCTACTTGGAACTCGTAACCCTCACGACGCATGGTTTCAATAAGAATACCTAAGTGGAGTTCACCACGACCAGATACACTTAGTTTGTCCGGGGAATCAGTATCCTCAACTCGCAAAGCAACGTTAGTTTCCAACTCACGCATTAAGCGATCGCGTACTTGACGGGAGGTAACAAAATCTCCTTCTTTTCCTGCAAATGGTGAATCATTCACAGAGAAGGTCATTTGTAAAGTCGGTTCGTCAACTTTTATTAGCGGTAATGCTTGGGGTTCATTTGGACAGGTAATAGTTTCACCGATATTCGCATCTGCAAATCCTGCAACTGCAACAATATTTCCTGCTGTTGCTTCTTCAATTTCGATACGCTTTAATCCTTCAAAGCCCATTAATTTACTAATTTTGGCTTTGACAATTTTATCGTCTTCTTTAACTAAAGCTGCTTGCTGTCCGGCTTTAATAGTGCCGTTATGAATTCTACCAACGATGATTCTACCCAAATACTCAGAATAATCTAAGGTTGTCACCTGTAGCTGTAAGGGCTTATCTAAATCACCTACTGGAGGTGGAACGTGGCGTAAAATTGCCTCAAACAAAGGCTGCATATCCTTGGGTTCTGCTTCTAGGTCTTCTTTCGCATAACCAGAAAGACCGGAAGCAAACAGGTAAGGAAAATCACATTGATCATCATCTGCACCCAACTCCAGGAACAGATCCAAAACCTTATCAATTGCTGAGTGGGGTTCAGCTTGGGGACGGTCAATTTTGTTGACTACAACAATTGGACGCAAACCTTTTTCTAAAGCTTTCTTTAGAACAAAGCGAGTTTGAGGCATGGGACCTTCATTTGCGTCCACAATTAATATACATCCGTCTACCATACCCAAGACTCGTTCGACTTCTCCACCGAAGTCCGCGTGTCCTGGTGTATCAACTATATTAATTAGTGTTTCGCCGTAACGAACTGCTGTATTCTTTGACAGAATAGTAATACCCCTTTCCCTTTCTAAGGCGTTGGAGTCCATAACGCAATCCGGAACGTCTTCTCCTTCTCGGAAAATGCCGGATTGTTTGAGGAGAGCATCAACAAGGGTTGTTTTGCCGTGGTCAACGTGGGCAATAATAGCGACGTTACGGATAGGGAGCGTCATAGAAGCATTCCAAAACTGCGGGTTTTTATATTTTTTAAAGGCTCTTAGCTATTAGCTAAAGGAGTTAAAGGGCAAAATTAGATTGAGATTACAGTTCCAACCAATTTCCAACCAATTGTAGATACCGCGTGGGCGGTGGGATTTTAGAATTAGAAGCTTAGAAGTTAAAATTTAAGATTAAAACTTAAGACTAATTCACAAAGTTAAATATTTAGTTAAAAAATCTAACTAAACTCCTGTAACAGAATTTGGATAATTATGGTGATTCTGTAAACAAGCCTTAATAATTCACTCTAACATTTTCTGCTGGAGAAGGCTTGTACAAATTTTGGAAATTTGTACTTTTAAGAATAAATCTTGGAGATATTACTGAGGATATTATAGTAACTTAGTACTCAATTATCCGCTAAACATAATTCTAGAGATAATTCTAGATTTAGTTCTAGAAATATTTATTATCTAATTCCCAGAGAAGACTATTGTTAAATACGGCTAAATATAATATTGTAGCGGTGAGATGAATCGAAGGTAAAAAATAAAATATTTCCTTCTAAGTATTTCGTTTTAAGAAAAATTAGGGAGAGTGTTAGTTGAAGTTTTTCGTATATATTCGTATATATTCGTATATATTCGTACATATATGATTATGATGTTTTGCGAAAAATTTTAGAAGTAAGTCCGAGAAATAATAACATTAAGAATAATGTTGAAATAATTTCACTTCTGTATTTGATTGTTTTTATTAATACATTTATGTTTTTAGTAATTGCTAATTAATTCAGTTATATCTAACGTTTTATGCTCATACATCCGATTTTAATTTTTTTCTTCAATCTCGCCTAAAATTTAGAGGATATTTTGAAATGGATCAAGAAATGAACCAAGAAATTCAATACTAGTAACTAAATATAATAAATTTCAACTTATTAACAAACGATTATTACATCTTTATCATAGATCATACTAAACTCGCCTAGATAAGTAATTCTAATTCAATAAATCTAATTCAATAAATCTAATTCAATAATTCTCATTAAATATTTCCAATACCTGCCTACAAAACTTTTTAAGTTGTTCGTTTCTTTCAGATGAAGGCTCAGAAGTACCGATACAACTCCAATTATCCACTGTGGAAAGTCGCCACTGTTCGCCAGTATGATTAAAACCAGCCACTTCCACTCCAATTGCTTGCTTATCACCATTAACAGAGTCTTGATGAAATCTAATCTGAATTAACACGCTACGGCATTTCCAAGAGCCGCTAACACCAGGGAAATGAAAACCAATATCAATTGATTCTGGATCTACTAGCTGACGAGTTTGTGGGTCATTTGTCCAGGGTTTTAAGTCAGTACTAGCATCAGGGAATTCAGATTTGAACAAATTCACTATTGTTGCAATCTTGGTGGTAACTTCAAGGTCGGTAGCCATTTCAGATGCATTCACTAATTATACTCCTCCTTAGTTATTTTAATAACTCACTGAATAGAAAATGAACCGGGAGCCACGTGATTTTGTAGTCATCATGGTATAGATGCTTTTTCGGTGTTTTAGATTATCAGCACTTAAAAAAATTATCAATGTTCCCATCATACTTTTGTGACAATGAATTGCATGAAATTGAAAATTAGTAAAAACAGTAAAAAATAACCGCGATCGCACTTTAGTATCCTTTTAGAGCAAATTCTCATTTTCCCTCATTAATCAAAACTATTAACTAAAAATCATAATCACCCTGACTTCGCCGTGCAATAACGGAGTAAAAGTAACTTTTGTCACTTTGTAAAAATTTAAACTTAAAAATAATTCAAAAATTAAGTAACAATAACGAAATTCTCTCCAAAAGAAATTGAGATATGCCTTTATAAGGGTTGTTCCAGTCGGGAGAATCAATATTTATACCACCACAAACCAAAAAATAATAGCTAAAACTAACTAAAAATCAAAAGCTTTTCCATAAATCCTAGACAAGAGAGGACAATTAGCTAGAAAATCTAAAGAGAAACTGTTATTCAACAAACAATTAGATTCTATTTATGGCGCGTCAACGCTCTATCCTTTCACTCATTTTAGTAATCTTGGCAACTTTTTTGATAAGTTGTAGTGGACCAACCGCAAAATTGGTAGCTCCAACTTACACCCCTTTACAACTCCAGAAGTTACAAGAATTTGCTCCCGACATTGAAGCAGTACGCGATCGCTCTACTGAATTAGAGGGTTTGATTGCCAAAAAAGACTGGCGAAGAGTGAGTAATTTTATTCATGGTCCAATGGCAGAAGCTAGGCTAACTATGAATTATGTTGCTCGTAATTTGACACCTAATGACCAAAAAGAAGCTCGTAAAATATCACGGGATGTTTTTAACAATTTGGTAAAAATTGATAAAGCTGCGGAAATTAGCGATGCTGATACAGCTTATAGAAGTTATTCTGCTGTATTTTCAGATATCGACCAATTTTTGAATTTACTTCCCGAACTTCCAATCCAGAATACTCCAGAATCTGATGCAAACGATTTAGAGTAAAAAGTCAATATCGTATCTACTCTTGAATCAATCGCACCAAAACAATATGAAGTCTACTGTTGATTCTCCAAGGGGTAGTCACTAATATGCTGGAAGCTGGAATTTTATGGAAAGAGAGAAAAACTAAGTAGTTTTAAGGGTTATGCATAGTAGGTAAATCCTAGAGATTTTAGACCTTATGTGATAACTGAACACTACTAGCTATACTCAAAATCTTGTAATTTTTTTTGCAGACCCTGAGTGAGTTCAAGTAAATTTGACTATACTCAGGGAATATTTTCTTACTTCCTTTTTTAAATTTGATAATTACCAGCAGTTAACCCCGGCATTGTGTATTAAATATGAGTCATGTTGTTATAGTCGGTTGCGGTGTAGTGGGTGCTACTGTCGCTTACGAACTTAGTCGCAATAACGACTATCAGATTACTGTTGTAGACAAACAAAGCCCTGGTCAAGCTTCTACAGGTGCTGCCCTTGGTGTTTTAATGGGCATTATTAGCCATAAACTTAAGGGTAGGGCTTGGAGACTTCGAGAAACTAGTGTTAAAAGCTATCAGGGTTTAATTCCTGAATTAGAAATCATTATTGGACGCAAGATACCCTACAACCGCAAAGGAATTCTGAGTCTGTGTCTGGAAGGGGAGGATATGGGAAAATGGCAAAAGCTACAAGAAATTCGCCATTCCCAAGGTTGGAAATTAGAAATTTGGGATAATCAGAAGTTGACAGAAAACTGTCCCCAAGTAAATCAAAAAGGCATTATTGGGGGTATTTATTCTCCACAGGATAGGCAAATTGACCCGGTAGCATTAACTCAGGCTTTGGTAGAAGCAGGACAGCATAAAGGTATTAATTATCGCTTTAATGTAAATGTTACTGGTGTCAATCATCATCAAAACACTCAGCTAAAGCTAGAAACTACAGATGGAGAAATTAGTGCTGACTGGGTTGTAGTAGCAGCTGGATTGGGGAGTTCTGAAATAACTGCTCAGTTAAACCAAATGGTTGATATTCGTCCGGTCTTGGGACAAGCTCTACACCTAGATTTGGGACACTGTTTGGGTAAAGCAGAATTTCAGCCAGCACTAACAGGAAATGATGTTCATATTGTGCCAGTAGACAACTGTACTAACCCAATTACTCAGTATTGGGTAGGTGCAACAGTGGAATTTCCCCAGGATCGTCGAGAGATATCCGCCGATCAACAGCTATTAGACGATGTATTGCAGCAAGCGATCGCATTTTGTCCAGAGCTTTCCCAAGCACAAATTATCCGCACTTGGTCTGGGTTACGTCCCCGACCTGAAGGTAGACCTGCACCAATTATCGAGAGGTTAAATGGTTACGATAACGTTCTTCTGGCAACCGGACATTATCGTAACGGTGTTTTACTAGCTCCTGCCACAGCAGAAGCAATTCGTGAGATGATTAACAGCAGTGATTAATATTTAGCCATCAGTTAACTAGTTATTAAACTTATCTTTTAGTAACTTTGTTTTATTAGGTGTCTAATAAATTGCTAATTGAAATGACTTTAATGTGGATCATACACTGAACCACAATTTTTGTTTGACCAGATTTATTATATGAAATTTATTTGTCCGACTATTTAGGAAAAACCTTCAATAATAATGTCAATAACAGAACAGCACATAACCGTAAACTCTCTAGAATGGTTTTACCGTCAAGCTGAACCTATTGGTAGAAGCGATTTGCTGCCAGTGGTTTTACTACATGGTTTAGTATCACAAAGTTATAGTTGGCGTCATATATTACCAGCATTGGCTCAACAAGGAACAAAAGCGATCGCTCCCGATTTGATTGGTTGTGGTTTTTCTGCGAAACCTGAAAAAAGGGATTTTGCCTATACTCCTGATGCTTTTATTAAAGCTTTAGAAGGATTTTTTGAGGCTCTAGAATTAGAAAAATTCTCTTTAGTTGTGCAAGGCTTTTTGGGATCAGTAGGATTACAGTATGCTTTGCGTCATCCAGAACAAGTAAGTAATATTGCTATTTTGAATGCACCAATTACTACTGCTGCTAAATTACCCTGGAAAATTCAGCAAATGAGTTTACCATTTGCCGGAGAAATGATTACCCAAGACCCATTACTTGTCGATAGAACTTTAGAAGGTGGTAGTCGTTACGTTATTTCAGATCAAGATTTAGATATTTATCGCAAACCTTTTTTAAAAGCCTCAGCATCTGGTAGAAGTTTACTTGCGACCATCCGTAATTTACAGCTATCACAAGTTACCTCAGAAATTGAAGCCGGATTTAAGGAATGGCAAAATCCAATTTTAATACAATGGGGAAAAACCGATCCCTGGTTAAGTTTAGAGATAGCTGAAAACTTTTCTCAATCTGTACCAGATGCAGAAATTATTAAAATTAACGACGTAGGACATTATGCTCAGGAACATCATCATGAAGTAATTTTGCAAGACCTTCTACCTTTCATGCGTAAGAGCGAATCAGTTAATAATTAGAAAGAAGGGAACAGGAAACAGGAAAATTCTTTACTCCCTGACTTCTTTACACTTGTTTACACATATCGATGGTCGTACTGCATTTTGACGTAACCTGTATTCATAGAAGCGCTTAAAGCTCAAAGCATATTATCTCTTGCAAAAAAAGGTGAGAACCTATGGCATATTACTGGTTGAAAGCATTCCATATTATTGGTGTAGTTGTTTGGTTCGCTGGTTTATTTTACCTAGTGCGTCTGTTTATTTATCATGTAGAAGCAGAACAGGAAACAGAACCAGCTCAAAGCATTCTCAAAAATCAGTATCAAATCATGGAGAAGCGTCTCTACAGTATTATCACCACTCCAGGAATGATAGTAACTGTAGGATGTGCTATTGGTTTACTAATTAATCAGCCAGACTACCTTAAACAAGGTTGGCTTCATGTAAAATTAGGTTTTGTAGTAGCTTTGCTGGCTTATCACTTTTACTGCGGTCGCGTGATGAAGCAACTAGAGAATGGTACTTGTAAATGGGGTAGTAAGCAATTACGCGCTCTCAATGAAGCACCAACCATTATGCTGCTAGTTATTGTTTTGCTAGCCGTATTCAAAGGTAGTTTTCCTACTGATACTGCTGTTTGGGTCGTTTTCGGTACAGTAGTTTTAACTGCTGTCACGATTCAACTTTATGCCAAAAAGCGTCGTCAGGATAAAGAAAAGCAACTAGCTGCACAAATATCACAAGTTCCCCAAGAGCAAGCTTAAAGGAAATAGGAAAGATGTGTACATAGAAAGTGAAACTGCGTACACATAGATAATCAGAATACATCTACAGTCACCCCAAACAATAGCGGAATATTGTTTGAGGTGACTGTAGATTTCTTGGTAAGAATTGTGGCAGATTGAAGATTCCAAAACCTGATTTTTGTCATTTGTAGGATACACTACGCGTTTCAAGAATATAGTGCTAGTCACCTCATAAATGCGTAAATCCTATCGATTGCCAATTACCAATTACCAATTACCCATTATCCAATCAAACAAACTCTAACTTTTTATTGTTTGGTTAACTAAATAGTTAAAGTATATTAGCTTGAAACATTGGCGTTGCTGGAGCGTCAATCTATTTATATTGAGAATACTTTTAAGTCGGTCAAGCAATTGTGTATTCCAATCCTGGTTATAGCTCTTGCTACAGCTAAAATAATATTAATATTATAGGGAACTGCTATGGTACCTTCCTCTAAATCTTGGAAACATCGTATACGTTATTTTGGGTTGACTTTTATTTTACCTGTAGTGGCTGTTGGAACTTTAGCATCCCCCTCACAGTTAGAAGCAGCCAAAGCACAAGCAGCTAGCGGGAATCGTCCCCTGACAATTCGCTCTGATGTCCAGGAATATGACGCTAAAACCGAAGTTGTAACTGCTCGGGGTAATGTACAAGTATCGTATCCAGCACGTCAAATAAAAGCGACAGCAGCTCAGGCACAATATTTTAACAACGAACGTAGAATAGTAATGAGTGGCGATGTATATATACTACAAAATGGCGCTAACAGTATTAGGGGAGAAACAGTAACATACCTAATTGACGAAGGTAAATTTGTAGCTTTGCCAAAGAGTAATCGCCAGGTAGAATCAGTTTATGTAATTGATGAAGCTGCTTCTAATGGTCGAGCAAATGCACCAGCACCACAAACACCTGGTTTTAAACGGACTAATTAGTTACTAACCGTTTAATTTTAAGCTGTCCTCTAAAGCTGTCCTCAAATGGACAAATGCAGTAAAAGGCGCTAATTGTGAAAATCATTTTAGAGAACATCCATAAATCTTACGGAAAACGGGTAATTGTTAATCGCGTCAACCTTTCTGTTTCTCAGGGAGAAATTGTTGGTTTACTTGGTCCTAACGGAGCTGGTAAAACAACGACTTTTTATATTGCAACAGGTTTAGAAACCCCTAATCGCGGTACAGTTTGGTTAGATAATCTAGATATTACTGCCCTGCCAATGCATAGAAGAGCTAGGCTTGGAATAGGTTACTTAGCCCAGGAAGCTAGCGTGTTTCGACAGTTGAGCGTCCGTGATAATATTTTGTCAGTTTTGGAACAGACCCGCGTACCGCGCTGGGAATGGTCTGGAAGACTACAGACTTTAATTCGAGAATTTAACTTAGATAAAGTTGTTAGTAGTAAAGGTATTCAGCTTTCTGGGGGAGAACGTCGTCGTACAGAACTTGCAAGAGCTTTAGCTGCTGGAAGAGAAGGACCTGCATTCTTATTTTTAGATGAACCCTTTGCTGGAGTTGATCCTATAGCAGTAGCGGAAATTCAAGAAATTGTTGCTCGATTACGCGATCGCTCAATGGGTATTCTAATTACAGATCACAATGTCCGAGAAACTCTTGCAATTACAGACCGTGCGTATATTATGCGCGAAGGTGAAATTTTAGCATATGGGACTCCAGATGAACTCTACAATAATCCTTTAGTTAAACAATATTATTTGGGTGATAATTTTCAAGTTTAATATTTTACATTGAATATCTAAATTGAATATCTAAATTTAACATCCAAGCTTAATATCGAATTTTATAGCATTACGGTTGAAAATCGGAATATAACAAAAAGCTAAAAGCACAAAACTCTTTTATTCAATCACTTTTATTCAATCACTTTTTTTAAATACTGTGTTCTACACTGTGTTCTATGACTATTGCCGATCGGTAAACTAGTAAATAATGGCTAAATCTAGGTCTTCTTACTTCTTTAATTCGCTGCAACCAATTTCCATAATGGATCGCTACCTGATCGGCGAATTATTGCCACCATTTTTTTTTGGTGTCTGTGCTTTTACATCCGTAATATTAGCAATTGACAGTTTATTTGAGTTATTACGCAGGGTCGTAGAATCAGGGTTACCTCTATCAATAGCGGCTGAAGTTTTTTTACTGAAACTCCCCTACGTTTTAGTTTACTCTTTCCCCATGTCAACTTTATTAGCGACTTTAATGACCTATAGTCGTCTTTCTTCTCAGAGCGAATTAATTGCTTTGCGCAGTTTCGGGGTGAGTGTTTATCGGATGGTGACAACTGCTGTAGTTCTGAGCGCTTTAGTTACAGGAATAACGTTTTTATTCAATGAGCAAATTGTACCAGCAGCCAATTATCGAGCTAGTACTACTCTCAATAGAGCTTTGAAATCAGAGCAACCGTCTTTCAAGCAAGAAAATATTATTGTTCCTGAATACCGTAGAGTCAAACAAGAAGACGGAAGCAAAGAAAAATTACTTTTGAGAATGTTCTATGCAGATAAATTTGATGGTAAACAAATGAGCGGTCTAACAGTGATAGACCGTTCCCAAGAAGGTTTAAGTCAAATTATCGTAGCCCAATCTGGTGAATGGAATCCTGGTAAAAATCTTTGGGATTTCTATAACGGTACAATTTACTTGGTAGCTCCTGACCGTTCCTATCGGAACATAATTAAATTTGAACAACAGCAAGTTAAGTTACCCCGGACAGCATTAGATGTAGCTCAAAAAAGTAAAGATTACGGTGAAATGAATATTGCTCAAGCACTAGAGCAGTTAGAAATTGAAAAACTTGGTGGTAATGATAAAAAAATTCAGAAACTCAAAGTTAGAATTCAGCAGAAAGTAGCATTACCATTTGTCTGTGTAGTCTTTGGTTTGGTAGGTTCAGTAATGGGAAGTATACCCCAAAGAACTGGAAGAGGAACCAGCTTTGGAATTAGCGTTATAGTCATTTTTAGTTATTATTTACTATTATCCGTTTGTGGAGCATTAGCACAAGCCGGGGTTTTATCTCCTTTTATGGGTGCTTGGATGCCGAACTTTTTTGGATTTGGAGTCGGTATTTTCCTACTACTTCGAGTTGCAAAAAAATAGTTTGGATAATAGTTCATGAATAAAGATTGAAAGATGAGGGATTGATTCCTAAATATCAACTAAAATTCAACAACTAAAATTCAACAACTAAAAACTAACTAATCTTCATAATAAATACGACATTCCGGTGCATCGGGATTTGCTGAACAGTACTCCTCAAAAGTGGCTTTTGCGGACACCATACTTTCAGCTTTTTGATGTGCTGCTTCTGCTTGCAATTCTTCTACTGCATTCCAAGCAACTGTACATACCTTAGAACCTGCTCCATAAGTTGCACAAATAGCACGAGCATCTTCAATAGCTTTTTGAATTGTTTCCTCGAACATTAATGACTGAGGACTTTCGATAAAGTCACTTTTAGTCAAAATATCCATGATAGATATAACACCCATGAGTTGGTCTTTGATAACTAGCGCTCTGTGGATTCCAGTATCCGCAAACAAACGGGCTACATACTCTATCCCCCAATCAGGATGTACGATGATAGAAGGTTTACTCATAACTTCATAAACCCGTGTCTGTTTGGGGTCTTTACCGTAACCGATTGCCTTACAAACAATATCTGTAGCACTCACCATTCCATAGGTATCATTTTCGTGACACCTATCTACAATAAGAGCATATCGTCCTTTTTCCTTCATTAAATCTACAGCTTCAGCAATAGTCGCAGAACCACGAATCGTCACAATTTCTCTGCTCATGATATCTTCCGCTTTCATCATGCTTGCAGCCTCTTACTTAAGTTTTGATGATGAATAATGAAGCTTGAGTAAAAGCTTGAATATTATATTATCTTCAATGGTTAATAACTTATATTTGATGACTATAAAAGTTATTCACTGACATTTTTAGAAAGTGAATGGTCAATTATAGCTACGGACAAGCTGTTAAAAAGTTTTAATTACAGGATACAAATTACAGGATACAAATTACAAATGATTACATATCCTTGCTGCAACGAGTTTTTTTGTTGTTTTTATCTTCAACGTAATTTCCTGATATAGTATGAATTAAGTTAGTACTGTAAAAGTATATTTGTATACCTGTAAGTCATATTACATATTGGTAACAGACAAATTGCGCGGGATACGGCTGTGGCTGGGCAAGATGGTAATATTTCCCCTCAGCAGCGTCAACAAGCGATCGCTGAATTTACCAAAGTTCTAAGAGTAATGGAAGCTCCCAATGCTCAGTTTAATCAACAACCACGCGATCGCATCCGTAATGCTTTAAATACCCTCCGAAGTGCTAGGTAATATATCAGATTTGATTTTTGAGAAAGCGACAAGTATCAAACAGTAGAGACGTTCAATTGAACGTCTCCGACTTCATATTTTCAATTATTAAGATGCGAATGAAGAAATGCGAATTAAGCAACTACAGCAGATTTTTTAAAGTTCTCACTAATACGTTTCATAGCTTCATTGACATTTTCTCGACTGTTAAATGCCGAAATACGAAAATATCCTTCCCCAGCAGCACCAAATCCAGAACCGGGAGTTCCGACCACATTTGCTGTTTGCAACAATTTATCAAAGAAATCCCAGCTAGATAAACCATCTGGAGTTTTCACCCAAACATAAGGTGCATTTACACCACCGTAAACTTGTAGTCCTGCCGCTGTTAGTTGTTCGCGGATAATTTTAGCATTTTCCAAATAAAAGTTGACCAAAGCTTTTATTTGCTCTTGTCCTTCTTCTGAGTAAACTGCTTCTGCACCTCTTTGAACAATATAGGATACGCCGTTAAACTTAGTAGACTGACGACGATTCCAGAGTTTCCAGACTTCTACATCAGTTCCATCGTTAGCTTTCGCTGTTAAAGTCTTTGGTACCACAGTATAAGCACAACGAGTACCAGTGAAACCCGCATTCTTAGAAAAAGAGCGAAATTCAATTGCACATTCTCTTGCACCATCAATTTCGTAAATTGAATGAGGAAGAGATGGATCTGTAATAAAGGCTTCGTATGCTGAATCAAAGAAAATAATTGCACCGTTAGCTTTAGCGTAATCTACCCACTTTGTCAGGTATTCCTTAGTTGCGATCGCACCCGTGGGATTATTAGGAAAACATAGATAAATTAAATCAACTTTCTGCTCTGGTATATCTGCGATAAAGTTGTTATCGGCACTAATAGGCAAATAAACTAAACCACCATATTTACCATCATCTTGAGCATCTCCTGTATTCCCAGCCATTACATTAGTATCAACATATACGGGATATACAGGGTCGGTGACAGCAATGGTATTATCGTGACCAAAAATATCGAGAATATTACCAGTGTCACATTTGGAACCATCAGAAACAAAAATTTCCGATGCATCTATTTCACAACCACGAGCTTGAAAATCTTGGGTAGCAATTTTCTCTCTTAACCAAAGATATCCCTGCTCCGGACCATAACCTTTAAAAGTATCGCGATTCCCCATTTCTTCTGTCGCTTTCACAATTGCTTGAATACAAGCTTTTGGTAATGGTTCAGTAACGTCCCCAATACCTAGCTTAATTATCTGAGCATTAGGGTTTGCCTGTGCAAAGGTATTTACCCGGCGAGCAATTTCGGGAAATAAGTAACCTGCTTTGAGTTTAAGATAATTACTGTTAATTGTTGCCATAGTATATTTTGCCAAGAACGACATTCAAACAGCTTACCTCTGATAGGGAAAGTTAAGTTGGATTTGAGATTCTAAAATCGAAATTTAGCAATTTAGAAATTGAGATATTTGGAAATTTGAAATAGTATATTAAAAATTTGGATTGAAAAATTTCTAATACACTTTCTAGAACCTAAAATAGAAGTAGTTAATTTTTGCCTCTCCAAATAAATAAGCAATGAAAGCTAAAGATAAGCCAGACTGGGCTGGTGAAGATTTTTTATCACGCTGCGTCAACTTACTTATTCAAACGGAACCTGTTTATAAGCTGATGAAGCATCAAGCTAGACAAGTACTGATCAAAACTGCTGAAAAGAATGGTATCCCTTGGCGTAAAAATTATGAAAAACTTGAATCATCTGGAATAAAACAAAATCTCCAGCAAATAACCGATCCAGATATTGTCTACCCAGATTATTATAATGTTCCCTTTCATGCTTATTCTGAAGGTAACTTATGCTGGAAAGCTGCTTTTGAAGCACCTAGCGCTACTTATTCAATGGCTTTAAGAGTATGGAAAAATGAAAATCTTACTTGGAAAGTCGCTCACAACAGACTAAGAACAACTTTTCATCAAGTTTTGTCAGAATATATGAGTGGTGAAGTTACAGATATTTTAGATATTGGTTGCTCTGTGGGAATCTCTACTTTATCTCTACATCATTACTACAAGCAAAAGCAAGCCAGAGCACCACGTACAGTAGGACTTGATTTATCCCCTTACATGCTCGCTGTTGCGAAAGAATTGGATATTAACGATGAAATTTCCCAATGGATTCATGGAAAGGCAGAAAATACAGGACTATCAAACAATTCTTTTGATTTAGTAACTCTTCAGTTTATTACCCACGAGCTTCCCGGTTATGCAAGTAGAGAAATTTTTCAAGAAGTATTTCGCTTACTGCGTCCTGGTGGATATATTGCTTTAGTAGACAATAATCCGAAGTCTCCAGTCATCCAAAACTTACCCCCTGTTTTATTTACTCTCATGAAAAGTACTGAACCGTGGAGCGATGATTACTATACATTTAATATTGAATCTGCTCTTGAATCAGTAGGATTTGAGACACCAATTACAATCGCTAGTGACCCACGTCATCGCACCATTATAAGTAGAAAGCCTAATGTATAACGTGACAAAGATATCAAAAAAATAACCCGGTTATTGCATAGACCGGGGTTTTCTAGTCACTATTTTTCTACGGTTGGATTAATGTTTGTCTGAACAAATGAGGATTCTGAATCATTATTTATCTCTACTTCATGGTTACAATTAATACATACCCAACTAAAACTTAAATCTCTGTTGCTTTCTACATACATTCTGCCACCACATTTACTACATATTTCAAATACCTCTTGAGATTTTTTTACAATTTTTTTATTTATAATAATGCTCGTTAACATATTTCTCTGCTGTATTAAGAACTCATAAATTTTGATACAGATACTAAAAAAAGTCCTAGGGGGTTTTATACATTTAAGATTTTTTGGGATTTAATTGTTCTTTAAACAAGAGCTATTATTCGAGAATATATAGCGATGGTGGGATAATACCCCGCTGTAACTTATGCAGGGCAAACGCATCTAAATTTAGAGGATAGACTATTGACTAAAGAACTTAGATGTGTGTCAAACGATTAAATAAGGTTTACCGTCGAGAGTCTTTTATCTACTTATAAGTCTTTAGTTGAAAATATAGCCAAGTACTAAGTCAATTAGTATGGCTTAATGCGATTATTTTAGGTCTAGTTGAGAATTTTCTATTTCTACACGAAGAGGTAATTTAAAATTATCAAAATTCCACATTTCAGGTAATATTTTTAGAGTATCGCTTACGTCATTAATAGATGAGGCAATTAATGTTGATTTGGTTAGTTCCAAAGCAATATTTATCAACTTATCGCTGTCGATACCTGTAGCAATATCTTTTGAATTTCTCAATTCTTTTAATATTTCTCGAAAAATAAAGACTGCTTTATCGGATTGTAAATTCATTTATTTTCTTCCAATTTAATAGGCTTAGTGCAATGAGTAAAAGTCCTTTATATTTCAATTACAGAAGTTAATTGTTTTTAAAATAGATTCTATATATTTGTGAATAGAAAGAATTTAGATTATTTCAACACTGCTCTGGATAGGTTTTAAAATTATTTACCTCGTTTTATTAAAACTTTATTCGCAATAAGTTACTAAAATAAGGTATTTTTCAAAACCTGATCGATAATATATTTGTTGGACTTTTTTCTCTAAATGCTTATATAAAATTAATTTAATAAAAAATTGTTTGATTAATTTTGATATGACCTAAATCATTACTATGATTCTAAAATGATTTGAGTATAAAATGATGTCTATCTTGATACTTAATCAGGCAAATATGCTGAATGTAATACAATATTAATATACTACTATGATTTAATAATTTAAAATTCAATAGGTACATTTTTTGTAGAATTTAGTTATATTTTTATCATTTTTTTGTTCAAAAAATAGCCTCAAAGCTTTATAGTTTCAACCCCAAAATATTAAAATCCCCCTAAGTCCCGTTAGCTGCGAAAAATATATTGGGAGAAAAACACGAACTGCGGGAATTAAATACAGAACCCTCTTCACATGAAGACTTGACAAAAGAAGAGTGGGAAAGTACAGCAGCTAGTACCCAGGAGCCGAAAATTAAGATGAGTGTAAAAATATAGAAATAAAATTATAGAAATAGGATCTTAGTTAGTGAAAATGAGTAATCCTCAAGTCACAATTGTTGTTTCACCCCGCGAAAGTTTTAGCTACAGTCGCAAGTCCCTAGAAAGTATTTATGAACATACTCAAGTCCCATTTAAGTTAGTTTACGTGGATGGGAATTCACCAAAAGCGACACGAGAATATTTAAAAGCTCAGGCAGAGGAAAAAAACTTTAAGTTAATTCGTACAGATTATTACCTTACTCCCAATAGGGCTAGAAATATCGGTAATCGTGAAGTTGACACTAAATATGTAGTCTTTGTTGACAACGATGTCATTGCTTCAGCGGGGTGGTTAAAGGCTTTGATAGACTGTGCTGAAGATACAAAAGCTACTGTAGTTGGTCCTTTAATGTGTCAATACGAACCGGTACATGAGGAAATTCATTTTGCTGGTGGTGAATCTCATATTGTAGTTGATGCTAAGGGAAGAAGACGACTGCGGGAAAAGATGTATAAGCAGGGTAAAAAAGTTGCTGATGTTGCTTCCCAATTACAACGATGCAAAACTGAATTATGTGAGTTTCACGTCATGCTAGTTCGCAGAGAAATATTTCAGCAACTAAGTGCTTTTGATGAAGCCATTATGAATACAAAGGAGCATCTTGACTTCTGTATGAGCGTTGCAAAATTTGGTGGTAGTGTTTACTTTGAACCATCTAGCGTAGTTACATATGATCCTGTATTGCCTTTAGAATGGAGCGATTTACATTATTATATGTTGCGCTGGAGTAATTCATGGGAATTAGAGAGCTTAAAGCAATTACGTCAAAAATGGGATCTAGCCGAGGATGGATATTTTCAGCATAGATATAAAGCTTTGGGATGGAGACGCAGAGATACAATTCTCATGCCGATAATTCGTAAGTTAACCTTGGGGATTAGACATCAAAGACTGGATAAAGTTTTAATGTACGGTTTTCTTGTACCTATTGAGAAAGTTATTAATAACTATCTGACTAGTCGATATGCTAAAGCGCATTTGAAGAAAAAAACAACTTTACAAACAACTCCACTACAGACTTTGACACCGGAAACATAAGGGATAGTTGTTTAGTTGATAATCAATTACTGTATTACTAGATGATAGATGTAATTGCACTTTTCACGGTTCCTTTTAAAAGCATTGCGTCTATATCAAACAATTTTTTGTCTTTTTCATGAACATTTTTCTTGCTCAACGATATTGGTAACTGGAGGAGGTACAGAGACACAAATGCTGTCGCTGCGTCAAAATTTGCGCGATCGCCATCATGATGTATGCTTGTTTTATGTTAGGTAAAGCCTATTCTTGATAGTCCTTTACTGTCTGAGTATAGGTGCTTTGGAACCAATAACTTACTTCAGGTTATTTCCCAAACGGCTAATTTTTCAGCTTATTGGAACCTGCGTCCTGCTTTGGATGATTTTCAGCCAAGCGAAGTAAGGACTAACCAGAAATTGTTGAAAACTGTAAAACTAGGTTTTTAGCACTTCCGGAGGATGTCACAGTTCTTAGCAATATGGAGTGCAAATTACTTAGGAATAGAGCGATCGCAGAAGAAATGGGATAAGCAGGACGCAAACAAGCAATTAAAGAATTTAGTGAAGAGGGATGTACAGAAAACTTTATAAAAATTTACCAGGAAACCCAAAGTAAGTATTTATAGAAACATGGAAGAAAATTATGATTCATACTTAGTGAAGAAGAAAAAAATCAACACTTGAAACTTGGAATCATTAAATTAAAAAAACTCCAGCCTTATTAACTACCTTACCAAGGATAGCTGCATCCTTGTATCCTAAACTTTTCAATTCACCCACACAACTATTAGCTTTTTCTTGAGATACCGTAGCTAATAAGCCACCAGAGGTCTGGGGATCGAATAATAAAGGGTAATGAGGATGACTTTGTTTTAATTTACTCTGGAATATGTAATTCTCAGCTTTTAAATTTTCAGGATGTAGCGAACTAAAAATTCCCTTTCTTATTGTTTCTATAGCACCAGGTAAAATCGGAATAGCATCAAGCTGTAATTCTACACCCATTTTGCTACTTTGTAGCATCTCCAATAAATGTCCTAACAAACCAAAACCTGTGACATCAGTACAAGCAGTTGCACCATTTTTGATGAGACATTTGGCAGCATTTTGGTTGGATAACAGCATTGATTCTACAGCACTATCAATCCACTTCCCCTTAGCCTGATAGCGCATATTGGCTGCAAATAAAGTACCTGTACCTAAAGCTTTTGTTAATATAAATGTCTGTTCTGGCTGAATTCTACCTTTACGGAGTAAATTATCCATAACAGCCAAACCATTGCAGGATAAGCCAAATCCTAATTCTCTATCTTCAGCAGTATGTCCACCAATCAAAACTGCTTGTGCTTGGTTTAATACCTTAAGGGTACCTGATAAAAGTTGGTAAAGAGTTTCTTCAACTTGTGATGGTGCACCATAAGGAATTGTTGCGATCGCGAGTGCACTTTGAGGAATTGCACCCATGGCAAAAATATCACTTAAACAATGATTAGTGGCAATTTGACCAAAAATATAAGGGTCTTCGATTAAACTACGAAAGTAATCTACTGTTTGTACCAATACTTTCCCTGATGGTATTCGTAATACTGCTGCATCATCTGGCGCATCCAAACCAATGATAATATCTTTCTGATTATTGTTACTACTTTGATTGCTTTTTTGTTCTTTTTTTACTCGTTGTAAAACTTTTTTTAACACACTACTACCAACTTTGGAACCACAACCAGCGCAGCGCATTTGGGGTGATTGGTAATCAGTATTGGAAGAAGCAGGATAAAGGAAGGATTCAAAACTAACTTCCCTCAGCTTCATCTGTGGAAGATGATTAAACTTTTCCATAAACTTCCGGTCTATGTAATCTTTCCATTTCCACACGAGTTGAGAAGGTGGAAGGGTAAACCAACCACGTGTTGCGATCGCTTTTCCGTCTCCCGTACCAATCAAACTTAGATATTGTTTCTGTGGTTTAAATTTAAGTACGGGTTTGTTTTGTAAAAATCGCTGTAAGTTTTTAAATAAAGGTTTTCCCTGACGAACTGCAAATACTCCTGCTTTGGGACGGGGATAGTCAGACATTGTTGCAATATCCCCGGCAGCAAAAATGTGAGAATGAGATAAGGACTGCAAGCTATCGTTAACTAGAATAAAACCTTGCTTATCTAAAGTTATTCCTGTTTTTCTCAACCACTCGGGTGCAGATGCTTGAGTTACCCAAAATATTTGATTTGATTTTGTTTGTAATCCAGAATCACAAATGACTAAATTTTTATCAACTTTAGATACATTTTCACCATTATGTAGTTTAATACCTTTGTCTAATAAAACTTTCTTAATTAAAGTTCTTACAGAGCGGTGATGATTTGGCAGTAACTCTGTATTACGCTGAAACAGATGAATATTTAATTTTTTTTCATCTGCAATAATCTTTTTCAAATGAGCTTGCATTGATAATGCTAACTCTACACCTCCTGCACCTCCACCTACTATACTGATACTCAATGCTTGCTGGGGAGATGCAGTCGCATCTTCAGTTAGGGAATTCCAAAATTTTAAAAATTGCGGTACTGGTTTAGCAGGTATGGTATTATCTGCTGCACCAGGAACAAGTATTGTGGCTGGGGTACTACCTATATCAATCGATAGTACATCAAAACTGACAGGGGGTCGATTGGCGCAAATAACCTGATTTTTATCTAAATTTAAATCAATTACTGTATCTAGGAAAATTTTAGCTTGGGAAAACTCAGCTAGTCTACGTAAATCTATGTGAGATTCTTCCTGAGAGTAAAATCCTGCAACATGTCCCGGTAACATCCCGGAATAAGGTGTGTGGGTACAGTTCGTAATTACAGTTAAACGTATTCCCGGTAATGGCTTCATACCCCACATTTTCATAACAATTGCATGAGAATGACCGCCACCAACCAGAACTAGGTCTTTCACAACAGGCTGTAACTCTTGCTGCATATTTTGCCACATCTAAAGACTAATTATAAAGATTATCCGATTATTTTACTAAGTATTTCCTATTGAAAAAGTTAATTTAATTAATAAAATTATCAACTGCATAGGGTGTATGGTATCTAAAATACTTTTATTTTTTACTAAAGTAGTATAATACTCTTCTTAACTATATTAAATAAATAGGAATAATTTCGTACTTAGTTCTATTTATATATAAAATACTATTCCGTATTTAATATTTGCTTTTTACATCCGTATTCGTATATTTTTTAGTCAAAATTAATCAACTGTTTTGTTAAAAACTATTTTTTATTATCAAACTAAGTTTTTTAAAAAATTAGTATCTAGTCAGAACGAAGGATTAGATAAAGAATTATTACAAGTTTCAAAAAGCTTAGCAAGTAGAAATTTATCTACACGCTTACAAGCCATTAGTCGTCTAAAGGAAATTATTTGCTGTTATCCCCAGGAATCGTACAAAGTTTCTGATATTGTCGCAAGCTTCATCCGTAACAAAACTACTACCCTCAATCACCTAGAAATGCAGCAAGTTTTTTCAGAAAAAGTGTCTGAAGATATTCAAGCTGCACTAACGTTAATTGGAGAAATACCTTTATTATGTAGCTTTGATTGTGATAGAGCAGCGAATAGTATAAAAGAGTCAATGATTAATTTAAGTCATACGGATATTAGAGGAGCAAACTTAAATTGTGCCAATTTAAAAAGAGTCATATTTAAGGAAGCAATTTTGTATCAAACTAATCTTTGTAGTGCTAATCTAAGCCACGTAAACTTAGAGGGGGCAATTCTGAGTGCAGCTAATTTGCAAAAAGCAAACTTGGAGGGTGCTAATTTAAAAGGGGCAATATTGAGTGCTGCAAACCTTTGTGGGGCTAATCTCTTTCGCGCTAATCTGGATGGTGCAAATATGTATCTGGCTAAACTAGAGGATACAATTTTTGATTCATCTAGATATTACTAAGTCTCATTATAGAAAAAATAAATATCAAGAAATTGAAACTTTATATTTCAAATATCAGAGAATTAGTAATACAATAGTTATCCCTAGTAATAGGAGTTATTTATTAATGCATCATTAAGTACTTAAATAAGCACACTATCCCGATAATCCAGGTAAATGCACGCAAATATTGTTAACCAATTGATTAAGGTTATTTGGAAACTATTTGGAAACATTTATAATAGCATGCAGAAAATTCTTATTGCACGATATTTACGTGTATTCACAGTGGTGAATAATATTTCAGCAAGATTAAATGAGGTGCTACTACGGAATATATCTGCATTATTGTAAACACCTGGTAGATATTGCAAATATGAGACAGATGCTATACTCTTTTTGTCACAAAAACATCCGTGAAAATTCTGTGTCGTGAGGAATACAACTGCTATGTCTGCCAAAAAGACAGACGCACTCAAGCAAAAGTTCTTAACTATATCAATTGTATTTACAGTCTTGAATGCAGTGTTGCTTTTAGCCCTTGCTAGAAATACCAAGCTATCACATCAAGAAAAAATAGAGTATGGGAATCAAGGATTAACTACTACTGCTACACTTTTTCTTGGGCTTGCAGTAATGATGAATGCTTATTATAGCGCTAAGGGGGCAGCATCTAAAGAGAAAAGTGCGATCGCAACACAAAAAAGTAATGAAATCGCTGCTAGGAATGCTCAGTTATTAGAAGATAAGCTAATGAACGAGCGTCTCATGTGCGGTATTACTCAGCTAGGACATAAAGAAATAGCAACCAGAATGGGAGCAATATATGCTCTGGAGAAAGTTGCTCAGAATTCTGTTGAGGAATACTTAACTGTGATGGAAATTATTTCAGCTTTCGTGCGAGAAAATGCACCATTAAAGTCTAAAAATCAAGAACTTATTGATGATGATGAACCACCATCTATTCGCTCCGATATTCAAGCAGCTTTAACTGCAATCGGGAGGTGTAACTTCCCAGGGGATATAGAAAATCAACAGTCTAATTATAAGCTCGACTTGCATAATACTGATCTTAGATGGGCTAACCTAAGAGAGGCAAACTTGCAGCAAATTGATTTTAGGGGAGCTAATTTACAAGGTGCTAATTTACAAGGGGCTAATTTAAGAAAAGCTAATCTAGAGTTATCAATCCTCACTGGAACAGTTCTTGTTGAAGCTGATTTGACAGAATGTAATTTGCCAGAAGCAAATTTATCTGGAGCAAATCTTAATAAAGCTTGTCTTTGTAGAGCAAATTTACATTCTGCAAACCTTACATCTGCTAGTTTACGAGCAGCAAACTGTACTGATGCTAATTTATATAAAGCAAACTTGCAGCAAGCAAATCTGAAAGTTGCTAATCTTTCAGGAGCAAAGCTATTTTTAGCTAATCTCCAAGGGGCTAAGCTGAATAAAGCTAAATTAAATGGTACAGGTTTAATAGGAGCTAATTTGCAGCAAGCAAATCTTAATGGGGCTAATTTGCATGGGGCAAACCTGAATGCTGCTAAACTACAAAATACTGAAGTGTTTTTTGCCAACCTTGCTTCAGCAAGTCTTAGAGAAGCAAACCTTTATGGTGCAAATTTAATGGGAGCTAATTTACAGAAAGCTATACTAAATGAAGCTAATCTGGATACGGCTAATTTGATTGGGGCAAATCTAAATGAAACTAATTTAAATCAAGTAAAGCTCGACGGTGCGATTTTAACAGGAGCCAAGAACCTAAAGCCACAACAATTAAAAATGGCTAGTGGTGAATTTTAATTGTTAATGATGTAAAGGGCATCTACCAATATCTGCCCTAAGAAATAGTTTACATATTATTTGTATATTTTGGATTTTTTTTCATCAAATCTATAAAGTAATTATGATAATTTTTAACTTATTAATTTAATTTTTTCTACAATAATTTTATAAAAAAGTTGCATTTTATTTATATTAAAGAATTTAAAGTATTTTTAAATTTAGTATTCAGATAAATATCTTTAGAGACTATAGCAGTAGCCTAGTACAACACGGCGTAAATAAATAGACCATTAAAACTTCTAAAATGCTTATAAAGTAAGCATTTACACCTTCTTCTGTCTCCTGCTTACTTACTTCTGCCTTTATTTACTAGTACATATGTACTGAATTATATTTCCATTGCTATAAATAAAATTTACATATATACAGGACTTACGCAAGGAAGATTTGTCATTGCGACCGAAACTTCGTGTCGCTTTCCCTGAAAGGGTTGTCGTATACCAGCAATCTCAATCACTATGCGTTAGCTAACGCTATACTACGCAAATGCGGAGCGTGCTCATTAGAGCTTATACATCGCAAATAGAAAGTCAAGCGCGGACATGCGATCGCCTATGTAGGGTCTTCTCTCCGAGACGTTACACGAACGACCATCGCTTACGGTCTCCTACAGAATTAGGTTGCTTTTGCGTAAGTTCTGGATAATTGAGGTTCCAATATAGGAAGAGAAAGAATCAGAAATTTTTTCTCAAACCTTCTTTGAATAAAATCAACTATTATTATATTTTTTATTTTTTGAAACGACTATATAAACTAAATTTAGTTAAGAATACTTTTTTCAATTATTTTTAAAATAATTTTTAAAAATAATCAAAAATTCTTACAGTCAATATTTGAAAAGTGTTTTAAATTCTGATTGTAATTTACCTAACAAAATAAATATTAAATATCATTAGATTGTTTGATAATAAACATAGACTTAATCTTAATCAGTATTTGCCACATATACTTCTATTTAAATAAATATGATAATTTAGATTGATTGTTTATATAATAAGTGGAATTTATACTATGTCTATTGTCAAAAAAGATAGTAGCACAAATAGAATCAAAATATCATTGTATTGGTTGTTAATTATATTTTTTATATATTCAGGACAAATATTTTTTATTGTTTATAAATTGAATATATTTTCTCCAGAAAACAAGATAAATTATGCAATCCAAACATTGATAACCACAGGGATTATTTTTACAATATTAATAGTTAATTTGATAAAAATACGAGGAGAAAATATATCTTTAAATATTAAAGATAGTAAAACAGATAAAAATATTATATCAGCTATAAATTTAAATCAAAATGAAGAATCCACTTTAGAAATAGAGCTTAGTTGTTGTAACTTACAATCCTCGAAGCAGTTAATAGATAATCGCTTTACAAGTGCAATTCAACAGCTAGGTAATGAAAAAGTAGAAACTCGCTCTGGAGCAATCTATGCACTAGAAAAAATTGCCAAAGACTCTCCAGAATATCACTGGATTATTATGGAGACATTGGCAGCCTTTGTTAGAGAAAATGCACCAATAATAGAGATAGAGGCAGAATTCGAGTATTCATCTAGTATCTCTACTGATGTTCAAACAGCTCTAACTATCATTGGTAGACGCAACTCCCAAGAAGATCCAGAGAATAAAAGATTAGATTTACACTCTACAGATTTGAGGGGAGTAGAACTAGTAGGAGCAAATCTTCGACTAGTAGATTTTACAGAGGCAAATTTAGCTGGAGTCATGCTTTATCAAGCTGACCTATCAGAATCATATCTGACTGGTGCCAACTTAACGGAAGCAGTTTTATATGAAGCTAACTTGCAAAATGCAGATTTATACGAAGCGAATTTGCAACAAGCTGTTATGAGAAAAGCGGATTGTTCCCAAGCAAATCTTTATCAAGCTAACTTACAGCAAACCATTCTTTACGAGGCAAATTTACAAAAAGCAACACTATATGGATCAAATTTACAAGGTGCAATGCTATACGAAACTAATTTATCTCAAGCTAACTTAGAAGATACTGATATGAGTCAAGCAAATCTAATCGGTGCAAATTTATTACAGTCTCAACTAATTGGTAGTAATCTGGAAAAAGCTGTATTTAGTATTGCAAACCTTTCGGAAGCTAATTTGTATGAAGCTAGACTTTGTGGAGCGAACTTCTCAGAAGCTAACTTATCAGAAGCAAATCTGACTGGTGCTGATTTAAAAGAAGCAAAACTATTTGATACAAACTTATCTGGAACCGACCTTAGTAGAGCAGTAAATATTGAGTCTGGGCAGATTGGCTTTGCGAAAGGTGATGATACAACTAATCTCCCTGATTACTTAGAGAAACCTAGCTGCTGGGGTATTTCTAGTGATGAAAACTCTTAATCAAAGTTTCTAATTAAAGTTTTTAATTAAAAACTTTAATTAGAAAGAAGAGCTATGTTTATAATCCCAGCATTGATTATTTTCCCAGTATCTACCACTGCTCTCGCATCTTATCTGACTTTTAATCCAGGGAATTGATGTAGGATGTTCGGAAATAAAATTTGAATTTATATAGGAAAATAGAAAAGAGAAAGTGTAGAAACTAGAAGTCGAGAATATAGTAGTTACAATTGCTAATAAAAATGTATTTTTTATATTGCTGAAATGACCGCTTCTTTTTTTTAAACCCTGATATTTTACCATAGGTATTTTGTCCTTTATATTACTAAATAAAGATATTGAAACATCCTCTCAATTAGGATTTAATTAACTGCAAGCACAAGTTAAGCATGTGAGATTTCAAGAGTTCTTCAATCCCATGCTCATTTGGTTATTTTTACGTAAGTTCTATCAATTACAGAAAAATAGATAGATAACTAAAAAATTTTTTGATGATAAAAAATCAAAAAAATTATTCATATATAAGCTTAGCGATAAATATTAAAAACCAAGTATATTTGGGGAACACATCGTTTATATTGGCACATTATTCATGGAAGTTGACAGATAGCAGAGCCAAGATTCATTAAGAAATAATACTGATACTCACTTATTAAAGATTATGTATTTTCTTCAGATAAACCTTAATATCTCATTAAATATAAGCAAATTTTACGATGAGTATGCTACATAACAAATAATTAAAATTGTATCAATCTCTACAAAGATTTCATTAAATACTTTAGTAAAGAAATAATAGAATTTATACAAGACTTTGCCACTAGCTAGGCGCTAGTAACAACCCTTGACCTAATATGAAATGTATCTCTACCTACCAGGTTGGATATGAATAAATACTTAGGGATAAAATCCTAACCTAGGTAATCCAGATGTTTCATCCCAATTCATCATGATATTGAGACATTGTATTGCTTGACCTGCTTGTCCTTTAATTAGGTTATCAATTGCTGACATGACAATAACTCTTCCAGTACGGGGATCGGCTTCGATCCCGATATAACATTGATTACTTCCACAAGCCCATTTAGTTTGGGGATAAACTCCAGGATCACAAATATTTACCCAAGGACTATTACGGTAGAAAGCTCTGTATATTGTAATTATGTCATCTCGGACTAATCCGGGATCCCGTAGAGTAGCGTAAACTGTAGCTAAAATTCCCCGTACCATTGGTATGAGATGGGGTGTAAATTGAACTGTAACTTCGTGTCCAGAAAGGTCGCTACAAATCTGTTCAATTTCTGGAGTGTGACGATGGCAAGCTACACCGTAAGCAGCCAAAGAATTATCGGCTTCAGCTAAAAGTAGGTTAGTTTTTGCCTGTCTTCCTCCACCCGAAGTACCAGATTTGGCATCAATTATTGCCGTATTTGGAACAATTAAACCTTGTTTAAGCAGAGGAGAAAGAGCCAATAAACTTGCAGTTGGATAGCAGCCAGGGCATCCTACTAACTGGGTTTCAGCAATGCGATCGCGGTATAGTTCGGGTAAACCATAGATAGCTGTGGCTGCTGTTACACTATCACTTCTTTCTTTGGCATACCATCTAGTATATGTGGATAAATCGCTAAACCGATAATCGGCACTCAGATCCAGTACTTTGCATCCTTTTTCCAGAAGTTGTGGTGCCATTTGGCAAGCTAGACCGTTAGGCAAAGACAAAAATACCACTTCACACTGGCGGGCAATATTATCTATATCAGGTGCTTCTACTGATAAATTTATTACATGAGCCAAATGAGGATAAATATCTCCAAAAGATTTACCGGCAGAACTCTCACCACCGAGATAGACTATTTCCACTTGAGGATGTTCGCTTAGAAGTCTGACTAATTGAACTCCACCATAGCCGGACGCGCCGATAATGCCGACAGGTACGCGTCTAAAATTGCCCATGTTTTAAAAACCCTTATAAATTGCTTTTTGTTCTGTGAATAATGAATAGTTCATTTGGGTGACCTTCTTCGGCAGTGTAGATTGTCATCTTAAAACTTTAAATAGCAATCTACTTTAAGAATCATTAACTTTTAGTATTCCGCCTTTAAAATTTCATCTTTAAATTAGGATGGTATTCTACTCCACCGTGTATTGAGTGGGGAAAGCTGGTCATCGCTTTTCCCTGCCTTGGCACGGTGATATACCAATGACTTGCCCTTAATTGCTTGAATTTTTGGTAAATCATAAAAGGATGAGGAAGCTAAGGGGTAAGGAGTATATAGTTTTAAGGCTCAACAAATGTCTATATTAAACCTAATTAAACCTAAAGACAGAACATCCGAACCAAATACGCGAAGAAGGTATGCAAATCTCAAATTTCCATTCACCCCGACCCCCTGATGTTTTTGGACGTACTTGTTTTATCTGAATAAAATTCAGGTACGTTGGCATTGCTTTAGACTCTTATTTTTATAACTGACCTGAATGTCATGTTATCGAATCATTGCTACTTTTTCCTCTTCGTCAACCAAAAGAGCTACAATTTAAAATAAGTTTTTGTAAAAAAAATTTAAGTTTAAAAAGTAAAAAACCTGCTGTGTCGCAGTCTATTAATCCAGAGGAGCTATCTAAAGTTAGTGAATCTAACGCTGGTATTTCTCCCTCCGAACAAAATTTCCAATTTGATTCTATTGATTCTGCCTTAGCAGATTTGAAGGCAGGCCGAGTTATTGTGGTTGTGGATGATGAAAATCGCGAAAATGAAGGCGATTTGATTTGTGCAGCCCAGTTTGCTACCCCAGATATGATTAATTTTATGGCGGTAGAAGCTAGGGGATTAATTTGTCTGGCGATGAGTGGCGATCGCTTAGATGAATTAGATTTACCTTTGATGGTAAGCAATATAACTGACCCTAATCAAACTGCTTTTACTGTCAGTATTGATGCATCTCCAGAACTGGGAGTAACTACAGGTATTTCAGCCGAAGACCGCGCTCGTACAATCCAAATAGCATTAAATCCAGGCACCAAACCAGAAGATTTGCGCCGTCCGGGACATATTTTTCCTTTGCGTTCTCGTGAGGGAGGAGTTCTTAAACGTGCCGGACATACAGAAGCTGCTGTCGATTTATCCCGTCTGGCAGGACTTTATCCGGCTGGAGTTATTTGTGAAATTCAGAACTCAGACGGTTCTATGGCTCGTCTTCCACAGCTAATCGAGTATGCCCGCAACTACAAGTTAAGAATTATTAGTATTGCGGATTTAATTAGCTATCGTCTCCGGCATGATCGCTTAATTTTTCGTGAAACTGTGGCAGAATTACCAACCCAGTTCGGTTTGTTTAAAATTCATGCCTATCGTCATACTTTAGATGGCTCAGAACATGTAGCTATTGTCAAGGGAGATCCAGAACAATTTGCCGATCATCCAGTCATGGTGCGGATGCATTCTGAGTGCTTAACTGGTGATGCTCTGGGTTCTTTACGCTGCGACTGTCGGATGCAGTTACAAGCAGCTTTAAAAATGATTGAGAATGCGGGTTTTGGTGTCGTTGTTTATCTACGTCAAGAAGGCAGAGGTATTGGCTTAATTAATAAACTTAAGGCTTATTCTTTGCAGGATATGGGTTTAGATACGGTAGAGGCTAACGAACGTTTAGGTTTCCCTGCGGACTTACGGGACTACGGTATGGGAGCGCAAATGCTTATGGATCTGGGAGTACATAAGATTCGTTTAATCACTAATAACCCCCGCAAAATAGCTGGGCTGAAAGGTTATAGCCTCGAAGTTGTAGACCGAGTACCGTTGCTCATCGAGTCGAATGATTATAATTCCACCTATTTAGCAACTAAAGCTAGTAAACTCGGTCATATGCTGCTACAAACTTATTTGGTAACGGTAGCTGTAGACTGGCAAGACCAACCCCAAGTAGTTACAGAACGTTACGAACGTTTAGAAAAGCTGCGACATCTAGCTAGAACTCAACATCTATTACTGCAAGAAGAAGCTCGTCCCGTTGCGATCGCGCTTTTTGATAAACCATCATTAATCGTACATCTGGGATTCGATCAGGCAAATATTGCAACGGAAGACTGGTATGAAAACAGTGGTCATCCTTACATACAGGCAGTTAGTAAAATTTTAGATGACTTAGTTAAATTACCTTATATCCAAAAATTAGAATTTTTGATTTCTCCAGGAGTCGATCCTCTGAGTAATTTGCAGGTAGGTGTTGATAGACAATCTTTTTCTAAAGAAATATTACCCTCCTCTATTTGCTCTCAACAGCTAGAGACTCAGAAGATTTATAGTTTTGGGAAATGAGGGTTAGGAAGGTGAATAAAATAACTATGTATAAACTGGATCTCTTCCCTGCTTAAGGGACTTCCAGCAAAAAAATAACCAATTACTGGAAAGGCAGGGAGTAAGGAGCAGGGGGAATAAAGCAATAAGCTTTCAGCCCATAAATTGAGTAATTTATTTTTTGGTGTTCCCTAACTATGGAGAAATTTTTCCCTCTGCAACTCGGAGAGGGATAGGTTTAGGGAAAGCGTGAGTTAACTAGAGATTCGGTTTTATATTTTATTTGATCTTGAATTTTTAAACTTTCATTTCAAGAATTCTTCACCAATTTTAAAAGATGTAAGATGAATCCTGAAATCACAATTGAGATTAAACCTCTGATAGACTACTTAAACTTCTCCAAGACCCACTTCGAGTATCAAAGCAGTACCAGATAAGGTCTTTAGAATTTTGATAGCAAAATATAGAGCGATCGCAAGCGTCAAAATTGTTAGTTAAATAATATACTATTCCCCTAAAGGGGTAAGTCTTTTTACGCAATCTTTTAGCTACAGCTTGATTAGGACACTCAACAATAAAAATAGGTTCTCCTTCCAAGTGTCCTAGAGAAAAAATGCACATCCGCAAAATGGCTCTTAACCAGCTTTCCGAATCTATAAAATATCCATCAATAATTTTATTAGTTAAAGCTTGTTCTAAAGAACGATCCTTTTTTTCCTGCGCATGAGCATCAGACATAGTAATACACTGTCTCCTGTATCCTTGGTTCGAGATTAAACCAAAAGCTACAAAAATGACAAGTGTGTGAGGATGAATACTAAATGAAATTTTAAGATTTCATGAGCTTAGGGGGCTGAAATTTATTTTCTGACTTCGCCAGAATTTATTCACTGGAGAGTTTTCAGAGTTATATTATATGTTTAGCATACTCCTGTTTTATAAGCAGGGGATTTAGCCTTAGTTAAACAAAATATGGCAATAAGTCATCACAAGTTGATGAAATAAAGATAAAATTAGCAGGATGAGTTAAGAACTTAGTATTTGTAAAATTCTATTAAATTAAGCTGTCATTAAATATTTGTTTAGTTCAAATATGACTCCTCAAGGATAAAATATACTTAAAACTTAATATAATCGATTGCCAGTTATTTATTATAATTTCTCTGTATCTGGATTGAACTTATTTTGCTTTCGATTAATAGTTGTATCTAACCAATGACTAACTTCATCTGCTAACCAGTAAATTTCTGATTTGGTTAAAGCAAAAAAACTTAATACAGAAGTAGAAAGCTCATATTGATTTCGACCTAGACAAATTCTTAAAAAGTGTTGATTCTTATTATCTTGGTCGTATTCTAAATATGCTGTATCTATCTTATAGTTTTCTGGATAAATGCTAATTTTTTTACTGAATAGATAATAAGCTAAATATATTTGCTGATTGTCAATAAATAGCTTTTTGATACTAAATGTAGATATACAAGCTATTAAAAATAAAACGAAGGAAGTAAATGAAGACAAACAGAACCATAAGAAAATTAGCAAATGATTAGAACTGATATTATTGGTTAAACAGAAGTAAATGCTGAAAATTGAGGATGAAACAATAGGTATAAGATAAATTAAAGTCGCTTTCGAGTAAAATCCCACAGCAGGAATCGTAACTTCTAAAAATTCAGAATTTTTGTTTAAAAACACTTTGCTTCCTTGGGGTTTTTCATATTTACGATCGCTTTTTTCTAATAACTCTGAAATCACCGCAATTTTTTCTAACGCTCCAGAAGCTTCTTTTGCAGATGACAAGCGTCTTTGAAGTGATGGTTCTTTCATCCAATGCAACCAGTAAACTAAACCACGACTCAATAAACAAAATGCTTCATTGTTAAAGTTTACAGGTTCTACACCTGTAGCAGCATAAGCTAAAGTAGTTCCCAGACTGAATAAATCAGACTGAGGAGATATACTAATTTCCAGATATTCAAATTGCTCTGGAGATATATAAATATAGTCTTTACTATTCTTTTCTGGAAAACTATCTCCGTGATAAAGATTTTCTGGGAAACTAAAATCAACTAAGTACACTTCACCAATGCTATTTCCAGAACGATTTTTTAACAAGATATTACTTGGTTTAATATTTCCATGAATTATTGGTATATCCTGACTATGCAAATAGTTGAGTGTTTCTAATAGCTTTTTTGCTAACTGCTTTATTTCATATTCACTGAATTTACGACCTGACTGTAAGTAATTTTCTAGGGATTGAGATTCTGAAATATATTTTTGAATTAATATAAAGCCTCTAATATTTTCTAAGTTTATTTTAAAATAATCTATATATTCTGGAATATTACCATGATTAATTTGTCGCAGAGATTTTAATTTACTTTCTATAAATTCTAATTTGGATGATTCTGAGTTGCTTTCAAATAATCTAACTTTTATAACGACATTTTCTTGATTTTCTAAATTAACAGCAATCAGAGTTTTACGATTATCCTGGTTACGGATATATTTTTCTTTCCCATATTTATTTAACTTTTCTTGAAAAAATTTTTCTAAAAGCTCATTTTTTAACTTTTGAATAGCCATATCTCATAGCACAAAAATTCTTTTGCTTTTATAGCTTGCTTCTGAGAATTTTCTCTACAGAAATAATACTGATATTAAGCATTATTTTTATTTAAGTTATTTCACTTGCTTACATTTAAGTTTATAGAAGCTATTAAATAAATTTGAATTATGATTTAGATTAGTGGCTTTAGATAAAAACATAATATCTTTAAATATATAAAAGCTACCTTTTAATTCTAAAGATTTTATAGCTCTGAAGATTTTATATTCAATTTAACTCACTTAATTAATCGCAATACGGAAATCAATTGAAATGTCTCTAACTCGTATAAAAGTATATCTGGTAAAATCTGCTGTATCTCCAGATTATTTCTTACTTGTGTGAGTCTTACTTCTATGAACACAAATACCAGTCAAGATATGAGCAAAAGTACATTTTCTCGACTTGCACCTTTTATTCAAGAATATATTTATACTCATAACTGGACAGAATTAAGACCCGTACAACTTGCAGCCTGTGAGGTTATATTCAATACTGATGCTCATTTATTGATTGCTGCTGGTACAGCTTCAGGGAAAACAGAAGCAGCACTATATCCTATAATTACTAAACTCTATGAAAATCCATCTAAAACTATTGGTGCAATATATATCGGTCCGATCAAAGCATTGATTAATGACCAATTTGAGCGTTTGAATGATTTACTTAGAGAAGCCAATATTCCAGCTTATCATTGGCATGGAGATGTTTCTCAAAGTCGAAAAAAACAGCTTTTAAAAACCCCCCAAGGTATTTTACAGATTACTCCAGAATCTTTAGAAAGCTTGTTGATAAATAAATATGATGATTTGATGCGCTTATTCGGGGATTTGCGATTTGTAGTTATTGATGAAATTCATGCTTTCATGGGTACAGAAAGGGGATGTCAGATTTTATGTCAGTTATCAAGATTAGCGAATTTAACTAAAAATCAACATCGTCGTATAGGTTTATCAGCCACTTTAGGAGATTATTCTTTGGCTGAAGATTGGTTAAGTTCTGGTACCCATAATCCAGTTATTACCCCTGAAATTAAAGTCGGAAAGCGTCCTATTAAGCTAGCTTTAGAACACTTTTATCTTTCTGATGATCAAGAATTTCAGGAAGTCAGTCCATATGATCAATATATTTTTCAAATTAGTAAATCTCGCAAGTGTTTAATTTTTGCAAATAATAAATCCCAAACTGAGTCTATCATCAGTTCTTTACGACACATTGCTTCAGAACAAGGTTTACCCGACATATATCATGTCCATCATGGCAGTATATCAGCAAGTTTGCGACAAGAAGCCGAAAGCGCTATGCGTGAACCCGGTAAACCATCAGTGACAGCAGCTACTTTGACTCTGGAAGTAGGAGTAGATATTGGTAATTTAGAAAGAGTTATTCAGTTAGATTCACCAATGTCAGTAGCTAGCTTTCTGCAACGTCTGGGACGGACAGGAAGAAGAGGTGAACCTGCTGATATGCGTTTTGTGTGTGCTCAGAAGTCGAAATCTTTAGATGCAGCTTTACCTAAACAAATAGGTTGGCAATTTTTACAAGCGATCGCGATCATTCAACTTTACATAGAAGAAAAATGGATTGAACCTATTGCACCAGTTAAATATCCCTTAAGTCTGCTATACCATCAAACCATGAGTACTTTAGCTGCTACAGGAGAAATATCACCTGCTTTACTAGCTCAACAAATTTTAAGTCTATCGCCATTTAACTATATTACTCGTGCAGACTTCAAGCTATTACTAAATCATTTAATCAATATTGACCACATTCACAAAACTGAAACTGGAAAATTGATTATTGGTTTAGCGGGTGAAAAAATTGTCAACAGATTTCAATTCTATGCTGTCTTCCCGGAAGTCAAAGAATATTTAGTTAAGTATGAGTCTACAGAAATTGGCAGTATCGTAATGGTACCGAAAGTAGGTACTGAGTTTGGTTTAGCCGGTAGAAGCTGGAAAGTTGTAGAGATAAACCCACGTCAAAAGACTATCTCGGTTCAACCCGGTGAAGGAAAAGCTGGTATTTATTGGCGGGGTGGTGGCGGAAGCATACATACTAAAGTCATGCAAAGAATGCGTCAAGTTTTATTGGAAGACGTACAATATGCTTATTTACAAAAAAATGCGACCGCGTATCTGCAAGAAATCAGAGAACTAGCACAAAATACTGGTCTAAATAAAAGCAATATAGTTACTTTCGGGAAAGGTAAAGTTTGTATCTTTCCCTGGATGGGTACCGTTGCTTTTCGCACCCTTGAAAAATTAATTGATACTTTCTGTCGGGAAACTTTAGAAATTTCTAGTATGGGGGGATTGAGTCCTTATTTTATTACTCTAAAATTATCCCCTGAGCAAGTTGACAATATATATCCAGAGATAATTTCTTTAGGGAAACAGAGAATTATTCCTGAACATCTTATTTCTGAAACAGAAGCACCAGAGATTAATAAGTATGACCAATACATTCCTTACCCTCTGTTAAGAAAAGCATTTGTGAATGACCACCTGAATTTAGATGAAGTAAGGGAATGCCTTGAGAAGTGGAGATATTTAGCTATAAAAACTTAGAATCCTATTTTGTATGATTTTTAGTAGTCAGGACTTACGCAACTGGCACATTGCGATCGCGCTTCTACGACGCAAGGTGTACCTTTACGCCATTTTTTTTGAGCAGATACTTTAATTTTATCAAACTAGTTTCTGACAAAAATATTTTTCTTCCCTACTTCTTCCCGATTTGTCTATATATTCTAAATTGTAAGTTTTCAGGACTTACGCAAAAGCAACGTAATTCCTGTAAGATTATAAAGATTTCTTTCAAATCCTCGGTTGAGAGACATTTGTGTAGGCGGATGTTTGCTCTATAGCTTATTTTTGTGGGCAAAAATCATACACATAAATTATTAATTTCTAACTTGAAAACTAAATTTTGCTATAGTCTATTAACACATAATAGATATATAAGCATTTTACGATTTAAGAAATATACAATGCAACTCTTAACTACTTAGTTTGATTGATTGACAGGTGCTTCAATATTAATGTAGACATTTACAAATAATAAATTTACGGATTAATATAATATTGAATTTCAGATGAATTAAGAATAAAGAATTAATGAAGAATCAATAAAACTCTTGACTAACCCCAGGCAATCTTAATAAATGGTATTATGAGAAACATATTTTATACTTATAATATGAAACATTTTCCTATCAGTTTACGATTGTTAGGGCTTATCATACCTATAACGGTAGCTAGTTTATACACTGTTTAGTGGTGATTTCTACCAAAGCAAGTTCTATTAATCCTAGTTTATTTCTTCTATTAGTTTAAGAAGTCTGCAAAAAACAACCGGACTTCTTAAATGAGTTTTAAATTGAACTACAGGCAATTATTTAATCTTACTTTTGGGAATCCAACTTTCAGAGGATCTATACTTTACATCAAGTATCTACACCAACTATATAGTTGAATTTCCGCTAATAAATAATTGTGCTTGTTCCAACTATTCCTAAGTTAGATGCTCCCTCATCCTTATAGGATAGATTAATAGTCTGAGCTTTTTCTTTGATGTGAGGTAATATTTCTAATGTAATACCCACAATTAACTTATTTTTCAGAACTCACATAATAAGGTGAATTCGTCATTACGATCTTGGTACTAACTAACATCATAGTTAAGTAAGTCTTACTCCCTTAGCTGTATCAAATTACCTATTTTACTGAGGGATAAATTTAGATAAGTAATCTTAGAGCTTGATAGAAGTGGTCTTGGGTATTGGAGATGAAAAATTGTATTCGTCATTTACTAGTGCAAAACTTAAACCTTAAACCGTTTTTAAATATTTTTTGAACATCTCCTATCTAGGAGTTAACTAATCAATTAACATACATTTTTAATTAGTTAAGCTTTATGTAAAAATAAAATTTTTCTACAAAAGTAGTCTAAAAAGAAGTATCCTAACATTAAGAAGAAATAATTTTTACGGTTGTATGCTTATGCAATCTGTTTTTTCTGCTTAAGTTAAGTGCTTACCCTCATCTCGTCCCAGATTGATATATACAGGTAATTTATCCTTCACTTGTCAATCTCAGCATTAGACCCTTTCTAAAATTTATAATCGTTTATCTATAAGAATCTTTAGAGATTCTCTATGTGTCCTCAATTAATCTAGTAATCGGCGTTAGAGATAGTTGCAAATAGTTTAGAGGTAAAAAATAAATTTTCTAATTTTGAATATAAACGTCATTGATTACGTTCTATCAAAACCATAAACTAATCATAGTAAGGATAAATTTCAACAAAGATTGAATTTAATATTCAACTTTGAGAATGTTTTAACTGATGAACGAGTCTATGAAAATTTTCTCCAGAAAAATTATATAAACCTATATGTATAATTACTGGGGACGTAATCACTTTAAAGCTTTCAAAGATTGAGTTTCATTTTTTTAGAGTTGAGCTTACAATAATTTTAGCAAATAAAAACTCAAATATCGATTGGGTAAAGTTTACAGCTTTTAAACTCAATGTTTTTTTGAGAGTGATAGAAGAGGAATCATCTGAAATTGTAGGAATCCTAGAATTAATACCTCTCAGACTGCCTAAATACTGAGAGGACTATTCCAGGATTGTTACGCACCAATTACAGAAACTGTTCAACCAAGGCTATCGGTTTACGCGAACAGTTACTAAAGACAAAAGCGTCTATTTATGTATGGCAACATGGAGATAATTATGACATATCAGCGACAAGACCCACAAGTTCTACTAATTAACAACCTCTATAGATGTATTTTTTGCATATTTTTTATACCTGTGATCCACATAAAGTTTGTATGGGGTGAAAATATCTAATCTAGGTTTAATTTTAGAATCTAAATTTTAGAGTCTAATTTTATACATATCCTCAGAAAGGATTAGATACTGAAGCAGGAGGAAAAGTAATGTCATTAATTGCCTCACAAACTGATTTTGAGAAGCAGTTTAAGATTGTGTTGGGAGAAAATCTTACCCAACAGGAAGTAAAAAGTTGCTTCAATTTAGCACAGATGTTGGAACCGCAGGTAACCAAATGTTTTTGGGAATCTGCGATCTCAAACAGTGGAATTTATATAGTTATTGCAGGTAAAGTTCGCTTGCTCGATGGAGCAGATAATTTAATTGCAACCTTCATTTCGGGTGATTCATTTGGTGAATCTACGTTATTTACATTGGGGTTATTTCAGCCTTATATCGCAAAAGCTTCTAGTAATTTGAAACTTTGCTATCTCAAGGCAGAAGCTTTAAGTCACTTAATTGAAAAATATCCCCTCTTAAGCGATCGCTTAAGATCCCGTGCTGAGAATTGGGATTTACTGATGCTATGTCGTCAGAATTCTCAACTGCTAGATAAGCGATCTCCTCGGAGCACTCTAGATGCTCTGTCATTGTTTAAACCACATATTCTCAACTCTGAAGATAAAATTTCTTGGGGAGATGATGATAGTTTGTGGTTACTCAGACAAGGAGAGTTAATTAATAGTGATGGTATTAAATTAGAAAGTGGGATTATTTATAATTCTCGTACTCTAAAGGGTAGCAGTTGGCAAGCAACCAAGACTACTAATATTCATATCCTCAAAAATTATTGCTTATCTAAAGCGCTAGAATCTTGTCCGGAGCTAGAAAAATTTAGCGACTCCTTAGAACCAAAATTACATAATAAAGAAGAGAATATACCCCACCGCTTTACAGCAAAAAACTCAGTTACACTAACTGCTAAAGGTGTAAGTAATGTTATTCCTTTTCGTACATCACCTAAAAAGCAACAAAAATCCCCCAAGCAACTACCATACTTTCCCAGTCCTAAAGTCAAAGCTGGTCATTGGTGGGGAAAATTTACCCGGCAATATCCTTTTTATTCCCAGCAGAGCATATCTGACTGTGGTGCTGCTTGTCTAGTAATGATTAGTAGTTATTGGGGGAAACGCTTTAGTCTTAATAAACTGCGGGATATGACTAACGTTAGTCGTAGTGGAGCTTCTTTAAATGCGATCGCCACAGCTGCGGAAAATTTAGGTTTTGCAACTCGTCCGGTGAAAGCGACTTTTGATAAATTTGTAGAGCAATCTTTACCCGCGATCGCTCACTGGGAAGGTAAGCACTTTATCGTAGTTTATGAAATTACTGACAAACGAGTTATTGTTTGTGATCCCGGTCTGGGTCAACGCAGCCTCACATTCGGGGAATTTAAGAAAGGATGGACAGGCTATGCGTTACTGATTCAACCAACATCCAATCTTCAAGATATGGAGGAAGGAAGTGTTGGTCTTTGGAAATTTTTTGAGTTAGTCAAACCCCACTATAAGATACTGGGAGAAATTTTTCTTGCTTCGGTGGTCATGCAACTATTTGGGTTAGTTACTCCGATTTTTACCCAATTATTACTAGACCGAGTGTTAGTACAAAGGAGTTTAGCAACCTTAAATGCTATTGGTCTGGGAATGATCGTTTTTGGCTTATTCAAGATAGCCATGAGCGGAGTGCGATCATATTTGTTAAGTCATACTGCTAACCGTATCAGTATTTCTCTACTAGTAGGTTTTATTAAACATACCTTCCGATTACCTCTTTCCTACTTTGAATCTCGTTATGTTGGAGATATCATTTCCCGCGTCCAGGAAAACCGAAAAATTCAGGCTTTTCTAACTGGTCAAATCTTATCTATCCTGCTGGATATGCTGACATTAGTAGTATATCTGAGTCTAATGTTTGCCTATAGCTGGAAAATGGCATTATTTGTCTTGCTGACAGTACCACCATTTTTTATTGTGGCATTGGGTAGTACAAGTATTTTACGACGTATATCTAGAGAGGTATTTAATGCAGGAGCAGAAGAGAATAAGTATTTAATTGAATCTCTAACCGGCATTCGTACCGTTCGTTCATTAGCCATTGAGCAATCAGTACGTTGGCGTTGGGAAGAGTTGCTAAATATTCTAGTAAAAAAATCCTTTAATGCCAAAATAATAGGCATTCGCCTATCTATGTTAACTGGTGTGATCCAAACTTTTGTGAGTACATCATTAATGTGGTTTGGAGCTTGGCAGGTTATTCAAGGAGAACTAACTGTTGGTCAACTTGTTGCCTTTAATATGTTAGTTGGAAATGTCTTAAGTCCCTTCCAAAGATTTGCCACCCTCTGGAACAAATTTCAAGAAATAGTTATTTCTACTGAGCGAATTAATGATGTACTAGAAGCCGAACCAGAAGAAGACTTAATTAAAATACCCCGTAAATCTATAGGTACATTACAAGGTCATATTTGTTTCGAGAATGTTACTTTCCGCTACGACCCAGAAACTAAAACTAACATCCTAGAAAATATTAGTATCGACATCCAACCCGAACAAATGGTGGCTTTAGTAGGACGTAGTGGTTCTGGAAAAACAACTCTGAGCAAATTAATTTTAGGTTTATACCCACCAACAGATGGCAAAATTTTAATTGACGGTCATGATGTAAATGGAATTTCTTTGCGATCGCTCCGTTCTCAGGTTGGGGTAGTGGATCAAGATACTTTCTTATTTGGGGGTAGTGTCCGTGATAATATCGCTGTTGCTCATCCAGAAGCCACTTTAGACGATATTATTCAAGTAGCCAAACTTGCTGGTGCAGACGAATTTATTCAGAAACTACCATTAGGGTACGAATCCCAAATTGGTGAGGGTGGGGGAATGCTTTCTGGCGGACAACGTCAACGTATAGCTATAGCTCGTGCTCTCTTAGGAGACCCGCGTTTACTGCTTTTTGATGAAGCAACTAGTCATTTAGATACAGAATCAGAACGTATAATTCAAAACAATTTAAAAACTATTCTCAAAGGGCGTACAAGTATAATAATTGCCCATCGTCTTTCTACTATACGTAATGCGGATCTAATTTTGGTATTGGATCGCGGTCTGTTAGTAGAAAGTGGCTCCCATGAGGAATTAATCGCCAAAAAAGGTCATTATTATTACCTGAATCAACAGCAACTATCACAGGTAGGTTAAAAAGTATAACTACTTAGGAGTCATGTAGGTGTTATGAGTTGATTTACTATAGCTTTCCCAGAAATTTCTCATATAGATTTACACTTTCTGTTTAGGAAATTTTTACCAAATAAGAAAGGCTTGGGAAAGAATCCCTAAATCCTCTATTGAGGGGATGTAATAGTCCTCTAAACCCCATCAAATCCTATATAAAGATACCCTAATATATGCTGTTAGTGGTATATCCCTATGATTCACATTTTTAGAATTTTATTCACAATTTCTCTAAAGCTGATCCAAAACTAAATGTCTGCGTATTTGTCCTCCCTCTAGGGAATTAAATTATGCCAAATGCATCTTCTAATTACTCATCTATCATTACAAAAGATGAACGAGATGAGCATAAACATTACACACAAGTATTAGATGGTAATAGCAATAGTAATATTACTAATACCAGTCAAAAAAAATCAGAAAATCATACAGAAGATATACATTATGCCACAGAAGACCTACTGGATGGTTTGCCTAGACTGTGGACTCGTGGTTTTCTGTATGTACTCCTAAGTTTTGCAATTCTTGCAATACCTTGGTCAATAATCTCTAAGATAGATGAGACAGGGAATGCAAAGGGAAGAATAGAGCCTAAAGGTGCAACCCAAAAAATAGATTCTCAAGCCAGTGGTAGTGTAAAAGCTGTAAAAATTAAAGAAGGAGACACTGTTGAAGCTGGACAGGTTTTATTAGAACTCAACACTGATTTGATCAAGACAGAAGTGCAACAGATTGAAGAGAAATTTTCCGGACTACTAAATCAGCGATCGCAACTTGAGGTAATTAAGAAGCAATTACAGTCAACTCTGGTAATTCAGGAGCAACAAAATCGTTCTCAAGCTCTGGAAAAGATGTCTCAAGTGAATCAAGCACAACAAAATCTTGATACTAAACAAAATAGTTATGAACTACAAATTTTAGAAAAACAATCACTATTAAATCAGACCAGACAGGAAATTAATAGTATTTTGAATGACCAGAAATCAATTCAAGCTCGTCTAAAGATAGATTCTAGACAAGTTAAAAGGTTTAGCGAACTGGTCAAGGGTGGTGCTGTCTCGATAAATCAAGTCGAACAACTTCTTAAAGAAGAACATGAAAGTAAGCGACTCTATAACAAAAGTTTATCCGATCAAAAACAAGCTAAGTTTCGTCTGCAAGAAGAGGTAAATCGTTATCAAGCAACTGTCAAGCAGCTACAATCTGATATCGAGCAAGCAAAACTCCGACTACAAGAAGAGCAAAGCAGTTATCAAAGTTTATTACAAGCAGGTAAACTAGCTATTTCTAAAACTCAGGAACAGCTCAAAGATATAGAAAAACAAATAGCTGGATTACAATCCCAAATTGCTCAAACCAGGAGTCAAATCACATCTCTAAAATTACAATTCCAGCAGCGCATAGTGCGATCGCCTATTGATGGAAAAATATTTGAATTCCCCATTAATAAACCAGGACAGGTAGTAAAAATTGGTCAGAGAATTGCTCGAATTGCACCTAGGGATACTAATTATATATTAAAAGCCCAAATGCCAATTCAAGATAGTGGATTTTTGAAAGTAGGAATGCCGGTAAAAATTAAATTTGATGCTTATCCTTTCCAAGAATACGGCATTTCTACGGGGAAAGTAACTTGGATTTCTCCAGACTCAAAAGCGATCGCAACTCCCCAAGGTCGGATGGAAAATTTTGAGTTAGAAATTGCTTTAGATAAGCAGTATATCCAAAATTCTGGAAAGCGTATTCCTATCAAGGGTGGACAAACCGCGACCGCTGAAGTTATTGTTCGTCAACGACGTGTAATTGATTACGTGTTAGACCCATTTAAGAGGTTACAAGCAGGTAATACAGAGTTATAAATCGGATTTGTGTCAAATTTATAAATAAGAAGAAAAGATTTTCCA
Source organism: Mastigocoleus sp. (assembly GCA_050042865.1). Taxonomy (GTDB): domain Bacteria; phylum Cyanobacteriota; class Cyanobacteriia; order Cyanobacteriales; family Nostocaceae; genus JBCCDM01. Next base: position 32,021 of record JBHJJE010000034.1, on the reverse strand, counting down.
GGGTCATGTTTGAAGATTTGAGTATTTCCATATCAGATATTATTCATAATTTGAAAATATCTTGTGAAATTTCTAAGGTTATCAGAAAAGCAATAACTCGAAGAATAATTATAGAAACAGTTCAAGAAGTAGGGATTGAGGTTACTAAAGAAGAAATTCAAGAGGAGGGAGATCGATTACGTTTAGAAAAAAAACTAGTTACAGCTAAAGATACTTGGGTGTGGTTAAAAGAAAATCATCTATCTGTAGAGAATTTTGAAGAACTTGCTCGTAATAACGTCATTTCTAAGAAATTAGCTAATCATTTATTCTCGAAGCAAGTTGAAAAATATTTCTATGACAACCGGTTAAACTATGATGCTGCTGTTATCTATGAAGTCATATTTGAAGATAGAGATTTGGCTTTAGAAGTCTTTTATGCTCTTGAAGAGGGGGAAATAACTTTTCCAGAAGTAGCTCGTCTATATATCCAAGATTCAGAATTACGTCGTGCTGGTGGCTATGTAGGAGTTAAATACCGTCAGGAATTACGACCAGAAATTGCAGCAGCAATATTTGCAACACATCCACTCCAGCTTTTAAAGCCTATTGAAACACCCAAAGGAGTATATTTAGTTTGGCTAGAAGAAATTATTCAACCAGAATTGGATGAGCAGTTGCGTGAAAAAATTATTTCTGAGTTATTTGATGAATGGCTAAATAAACAAGTTGATTCTATAGAATCTATAATTCAATTACAATTCAATGGAACTGAGTTAAAACAAAGAATTGGCTAAGTATTTAGAGCATATAATTTTTGCATGAGGATAATAGTTTAATTTGATTTTAAATTCAAAAAAATATTTTAATATGTGAAATTAATGTTTTACACAAGTAATTTATTTAGATTGTTTGGAAAATGAATCTTGTAAATACAATCTTTGAATCTAATTTATCTATTATCTTTGAAACATAGAATATATATAACAAGACTTAAAAAATAAAATATATTATTTTCATATTTTTGGTATTTGGGTGTTTATTTAGATGTACTCTATTCACCTATTTTTTCATGTCTTATAAAGGAGATTTTGATATTACGATAAAAGTATTTTCTTGTCAAAAAAATATTGTAAAAAAGTGTAAAAAGCATTGACTAAATATATAAAAAAATGTACATTTATATTGTGAGCAAAAAAAGTTTGAACTCACACAAAAGTTATAAGATTATTTAACAGTTTTATAACTTTAAATTCCAAATTTAATTCCAAATTTAATTTCCAGGAGAAACCCAATGATCATTTCTGACTTAAACTATTTAGAAACCTCCACTGAAGAAGTATTAGGTGGTAACTTCAACTTCAAGAAGAATATTGCTTCAAACGTCAAAACTGATGTCGAATTTGATTTTGACAGTGAGTTTGATAAGGATGTAGATATTGATGCTAATATCGATGCTAAAGCAAACGTCCAAGGTAATATTACCAATGTACTATTTGATGTAGAAGCTGTTGGTAAAGATACCTTTGTTGAAGCTGAAGTTAGTGTTTTAAGCGTCGAGAACGAGCTTTCTAGCGCTGCTGGTTCTTTCACCTCTGTTGTTAACTAGTAAAATTATTAGCATCATATAAGTAAGTTTGAAACTTAAGAGGATCCTCAGCAAACAGGGTTTAGACTAGTTTAAAACCCGGTTCTTGAAACCGCTTTTACTCCCTAGGCTATACCAAGTCTAGGGAGTTATTTATATCAGTATTTAGTTAGTTATCTTCTCTGTGATTTATGTTTATAGACCCATTCACAAGTGCTACTTATTCTTTGCAACTCTAATGTAGTGAAAGCAAAGAAATCCAATACCCTTAATTATTATATTAGAGCGCAAATAAGTATTAAGAATAGGACTTCTAGATTGACCTGACTTTTCCCATTAAGTCTGGAAATCTTTATTGAGCAAGGATTTCAGACAACAGTTATATTGTTATTAAAAGTTATTTATTGACAATATAACAACGAGAAAATAGGACTTGTAGAATAGTTTCCCTGATAGCGATCGCTGTAATAAAAAGATAACGGGAAAAGTCAGCTAGATTGATGAGTAAATCTGCTGAGTTAACTTCAGGAAAGAAGCAGGTTAGTTTCACGAAAAAATTGAATATGAATAATTGTAAAAAGTAAAAAAATAATTAATTTGTATAATATCTAAATCCTGAAAATATGAGTTAGGAAAGCCTAAGAGAAAGTATAATATTATAATGTTGTGATTACAGCGTAACTCGTCTTATACTTAAGCACTTATTATGAAAAAATAAGAGTGTCGCATAGGTTTTTTGGGATGAAAAAAGATGATAATTATTATTAACTAAACCGGCAGGCACAATCCCATTATTTTTGGATAAATTCTGTATTAATAGATTTTAACAAGAGTGAATAATTAGATTTTTCTTGATGTACGGTAAGTCATTTAATACTCTTTTAGCTGAAGTGAACATGATGAATAAGAATATTGACCAGTTAAGTATTAGAGCTATTATCAAGTCTGCAATGCAGAAAAATCAGTCCGGTGAATTGGATGAAGCTAAATTTTTATATGAAAAGGCATTAGAGAGACTAAATTCTGGGAGTATTAATCTAAATGCATTGACTATCAAAGTTTCAAATACTTCAGGTAAGCAAACCATCAAAAGTTGCTCAGAAAATTTATATTACTTAATATTTGTTAATCTTGCAGATATTTTTCAAAAGCAAGGAAACTTAGAAAAAGCGATCCAAACTTATAAACACATTTTGAGTATTTACTCTGAAGATTCTGGCTCTGAAGATTTTTACTCGGAAGGTTTTTGTATCCACAATATTTATAATCACTTAGGATTAATATATCAGCAGCAACTAAAGTTTGATGTTGCAGCTCAATATTATCAAAAAGCAATAGATTCTAAGTCCGACTATTTTCAAGCTTATAGTAATTTAGGAAATATACTTCAAGACCAAGGGAAACTTGATGAGGCAGAAAAATGTTATCGAAAAGCTCTAGAAATTCAACCAAATTTAGCTCCTGTTTATAATAATTTAGCAAATATACTCCAGTTCAAGGGCAAATTAGAAGAATCTATATATTTATACCAAAAAGCTTTAGAAGTAAAACCTGATTATGTACAGGTTTATAATAATTTAGGCAGTGCATTTCATAAACAAGACAAGCATAAAGAAGCAGCCAAATATTATCAAAAAGCTGTAGCTCTAGATCCTAGTTTTGCCGAAGCTTATAATAACCTGGGATTGGTTTTACATGAATTACTGCGTTTAGAAGAAGGTACATCAGCTTATAAGAAAGCTCTGGAAATTAAACCTGATTATGCAGGAGCTAAGTTTGCTATTTGTATGTCTCATCTACCAACAGTTTACTCTAGTTATGAAGAACTCCTGTCTTGTCGAAATCAGTATCAGCAGAATATATGGGAGTTAGCGAATTATTATCAATCAGCTAGTCTCCAAGAGAAAGCAGAGGCTGCTAAAATTATAGGTCATCAGCAGCCTTTTTTCCTTCCCTATCAAGCTTTAAATGATATAGAGCTACAAAAACCATATGGGGAAACAATTTGTAAAATTATGGCTAGTCGTTATCCCCAATTGAGTCAGAAAATTCCCCTTCCGAAATTAACAGCTAAAGAAAAAATTCGGGTTGGTTTTATTTCCGGACACTTTAGCAGACATTCTACTTGGAAGATTCCATTCAAGGGTTGGATAGAAAATCTTGATAGAAGCGAATTTGAATTATTTGGATATCATACCGATGACTGTCAAGATCCAGAGACCGTATTAGCTGCAAAAGTGTTTGATAAGTTTATTCAGGGTCCTCATTCCCTAGAAGAGTGGTGTGAAAAAATTCATCAAGATGATATACATCTGCTAATTTTTGCAGAATTTGGGATGGACCCAATGACTCTGAAGCTAGGTTGTTTGAGACTTGCACCAATTCAAATCTGCTCACCCTTGGGACACGTTGAAACTAGTGGAATGCCTACAATTGATTATTACTTAAGTAGCGATTTAATGGAGCCGGAGGATGCTCAAGAGCATTATACAGAGGAATTAATTAAATTACCGAACTTAGGAATTCACTATACACCTTTACCAATTGAACTGAAAGCTATAACTAAAGCAGATATAGGAATTCAAGATAGGGATATCATGTTTTGGTGTTGTCAATCTTCCTTTAAATATCTACCACAGCATGATCATGTCTTCCCAGAAATTGCTAAGGAGTTAAGTAAAAATTTAATTCGAGCTAAGTTTGTATTTCTAAATAATTCCAGTGAGTTTATCAATCAAGTTTTTTACCAACGTTTAAAAAAGGTTTTTGAAAACTTAGAACTCAATTACCAAGACTACTGTATATTTTTACCTTACCCTTGGGACTCTAAAAGTTTTGCAGGTACCGCAGCGATCGCAGATATTTATTTAGATAGTATTGGTTGGTCTGGTGGAAATACTAGTATAGAAGCCTTGGGATGTAATCTTCCTATTGTCACCTTGGAAGGGGTCTTAATGCGTGGAAGAATGACAACAGCATTCTTGAGAAGGATAGGTTTAGAAGAAACAATTGCCCAAACAAAGGCAGAGTTTGTAAATATTGCTGTCCGTCTGGCTGAAGATGCTCAATACCGTCAGTCTATATCCCAGAAAATAATTCAAAACAAACATAAACTATATCAAGACTTTGAACCAATCAAAGCTTTAGAAAATTTTATTTTCAAAATTTTCCACAAATCGAGAAAAATTTCCATAATTAGTCTAGCAGACACTCTACGAATAGCAATGCAACACCATCGAGCTAATAACTTGGAAATGGCAAAACAGGGTTACACTCAAATTTTAAAACACCAGCCAAATCATCCAGAAGCATTGTATGGTTTAGGTATGCTAGCGCAGCAGTTAGGAGAACTCGAAGAAGCAGAAGAATTTTTGAATCAAGCACTCAACGAGGAACCCAACTTTGTCAAAGCTTGGTTTAGCTTGGGTAACTTATATCAAACTCAAGCTAAATTACCAGATGCAGAAACTGCTTACCGTCAAGCGATCGCTTTACGACCTGATGCTGCATCAATTTATAATAATTTGGGTTACACCCTGCAACAACAAGGTAAACTCCAAGAAGCAATTGCTTATTATCAGCAGACATTAGAACTCCAGCCCAATTGCACAGAAGCTGATGTCAACATGGGTAATATCCTGCACAGACAAGGTAATTTATCTACAGAAAAGCAAATATACTATGCTCAATTAAATTGTAAATTGGGTACTGCTCGCCAAAACGCTGAAGATTTAAACGCAGCTGTTGCTTATTATCGACAAGCGATCGCTATTAATCCAGACTTAGTGGATGCCTACTATAACTTGGGATTAACCTTACAACAACAAGGTAAATCAGAAGAAGCAACTGCTTGTCATCAAAAGGTTTTAGAGCTAAATCCCGAACATGAACAAGCTCTACTTGTTTGATACTCAAGCAATACCTATTAATTAATTTATAAATACTATAAAAATTTCAGGAGATAAATCAATATGGCTCTAGTCAGAGGAACCAATGAAGACGATAATAATCTGGTAGGTACCAATGGTGATGATACAATTCTAGCCCGTCGTGGCAATGATATCGCCACCGGTTTAGGTGGAGAAGACCTGATAAAAGGTGATAAAGGTGATGATGTCATCTCAGGAGATCAAGCCATAGATGTGAATACATTTGAGACTCAGGAAACTAATAATGACGGTGATGACAACCTCTTAGGAAACGACGGTAATGATACTATCTCAGGAGGAGGAGGGAACGATCTAATCGACGGAGGGAATGACGATGATATTCTTTTCGGAGGAAGCGGTGATGACTTAATGTTAGGAGGTAGTAATACTCGAGACCCAGTTACTAGAGAAATCACCGGAGGTGACTTCATTTTTGGAGAAGCAGGAAATGATACTATCCTTGCCGGATTTGGTAATGATTCCGCAGATGGAGGAGAAGGTGACGATCAAATATTTGGTGGTCTTGGTAGCGATTTTCTGATAGGAGGAGACGGAAATGATAGTATCTACGGTAGCTTGAGTAGTAGTGACTCAGATACTGATGAATCCGTTGGTAATATTCTTATAGGAGGAGCAGGAGATGACCAAATCATCTCAGGTTCGGGTGACGATGAAATTTTTGGCGATCGCGCTGATTCAACTAATGATGGTAATGATTTTATATTAGCTGGTTCCGGTGACGACACTATTTTCGGTGGTGGTGGTTCTGATGAAATTAGAGGAGGTCTGGGTGATGACTTTATAGACGGAGGTGACCCCGACGACCCCGGTGTAGATTTTGTATTTGGAGGTGATGATCAACTTTTTGGAGGTGAAGGTAATGATACTGTAGTTGGAGGATTGGGTAATGATATTATTACAGGAGCTGGAGGTACAGGGGCTGGTGAGCTTGACATATTAGTCGGTGGCTTATTACTGGATGGTTCTGCTTTCGGTGAAAGTGCCTTTGGTCTTAACGATAATTCCGATACATTTGTGATTGGTAGTACGGAGAGTAACTTCTACGCTGGTGGTCTTGGTGGTGTTTTTGCAAATTCTGGTGGTACCCCCATTACTGGTATAGATGATCGTGCTTTAATTGCAGGCTTTGAAAATGGTATAGATAAAATTCAGGTGAATAATCCAGATAATTTGGTAACTTTTGGACTTGGTAATGACACCATCATTGCGGTTGCAATTAACGGTAATTTTGAAATTATTGCTCAAGTCAGTAATGTCTCAGGAATTGCTGATGGAACTTTTGTTACTGCAACATAATCAGGGTTAAGAAATTAAATCAATTGTTTCCCAATCTTCTTAGTGGGAAACAATTAAACACAAAGGGTTAATAAAATTATTGAATATCTTTGTACTTATTTTCTTTTCATAAGTAGGACTTGTAAACTCGTAATCAGAGAAATAAGACGGGAGCATCAGCTAACGCAATACTGGGTCAATATGTAGGGTGCTGGATAGACCTTGAACTTTAAACTTTGATATTTTACTTCATTCGTCTAAAAGAAAATGCTACGCAGAGGATCTCGTGAATATGTAATCCGTGCGTAAATTCTGGAAAAGTAAGAATAAGCATATTTTACGAAGGCAAGTATTTTTGTAATTCATACAATCTATAGAATTTACATATAAAAGCGGTCTTGTTGCAGGAATATCTCAAACTCTTGTGTCATGAGCGTCGTCAATTAAACATTCTTATTGACAATTCACTTAGCAACAAGCCTTTCAGTCCCAAGTTGTATTAATTATGCAACAAAGTCTATAAAAGCACATATGTTCTTTTATTAAAAGGTATCAAACCATGGTTGACATACTACCAGATCTAAATGAACTCTCTGCTGATTTTTCTGACAATGAGCTACAAGAACTGCAAGATAGATTATCTACACAGGAACCCATTGATTCAGGAAGAGAAATTGTAGATTCTGAAAAAATAGAGGATTTAGTCCCGGAAAATTTACCAGAATCAAACACTACAAATAACTCTTCCTTAATTTCGACAAATATGTCAGCTTCCTTAAAAGGAAGTGGTTCCCCCTCAGTATCTGGAAACATTTCCCAAGGAGTTAACGGAAATGACTCATTCATATCTGGAAATATCTCAATAGTAGGAAGTGAAGCTGATTCTGTATCAGTTGATTTATCTTTACCAGAGTATTCTATATACCCTAAATACCCTTATATCACTCCTCGATATATTATTGAAGGTACTTCTAATTCCGATCTACTTTTCGACACTCATAGAGATGATTTAGTTTTAGCAAAGAGTGGAGATGATTTCGTCATAGCTTTTCGTGGGGGGAATGATTGGATCTATGGTGAAGAGGGAAATGATTTTCTTTATGCTGGTGCAGGTAATGACCGTATATATGGTGGTATAGGTGATGATACCATGTACGGTGGCACAGGTAGCGACTATATGTACGGTGATGCTGGGATATTTTTTTACCAGTATTTTGATATTCCTACTAGCAATTTTTCCGGTGATTTAAATGGTGATTTAAATGGTGATTTAAATATTAATAGCGATGTAAAAATTGACCAAAATAGTAACTACAATAGCAATATTAGCCTATATCCTTACCCTTACCCTTACCCACAAGCCAGTGCCAATGATAATATGCATGGTGGCAAAGGTAATGACTATATGTACGGCGGTAATGGTAATGACCGTATTTATGGTAACGATGGTAATGACATCTTGTATGGTGATTCTGGAAATAACTTCTATCCTTATTACTTGAATTCAACAACTGATTCAACAGTTAATTCAACGCCTAACTCTACCAGTATTTACTACCCATATACAGTTAGCGGTAATGATTATATAGAAGGTGGTAACGGTTCCGACCGCATATATGGTGAAGGTGGGAATGATACTCTTAACGGTGGTGCTGGTGAAGATTATCTTGAAGGTGGTATGGGTGATGACAAACTATCTGGAGGAAATGGAGACGATACTCTCATAGCTAATAGTTACACATTTTACTACTTATCATATGCTACCTTAGATGCTGAAGAAAGTCCTACATTGGTTATCCAAGATGATCTTGTAGAGACAAATTTACTAACAAACTCACAAATACTCTTACCTGAATATCCAATTACCTATTGGGATAAAGATAATCTCACAGGAAACGAAGGAGCAGACAAGTTTGTTTTTTACGATAATAATCAAGGAATTGATACAGTTACAGATTTCAATTCTAACCAGGGAGACCAAATTCAAGTATCCCGATTTGCTTTTGGGGGTGGTCTCACTAATGGTGTATTGAAAGAGGAACAATTTAGCTTAGGAACATCAGCTCAAGATGCTGATGATAGGTTTATTTACAACGACAAGACAGGGGATTTATTCTTTGATATTGATGGTACCGGAGGAATAGGACAAGTACAATTCGCTCAACTTTCTAATACTCCCTCACTAACCTCTAATGACATTTTTGTTATCTAGCAGTTCATTAATTATTCAATCAATGAATTCTCGAATAAACTCTCTCGTTAAATTTTACCCATTAGATTCCAAAAATATTTTGGGGAGCATCCACTTTTGGAAGAAACGTGATTATTGGTGAGCGGAAATCCAGTTATATCGTTGGTTTAAAAAAGTATATCCGCCGAAAGTGGATGCTCCCATATTTTGTCGTTCTAGGTTCAAAAAGTAAGGTAGGTAAATAAATATCTACCTTACAAGAATACCAAAATTACTTGAAAGATTACTGATTATGTTTTTCTTCACAACATTCCTAACATAACGTCAGTTCAGGTTAAGGACGTTTATTCGACTGTCAATGGCTGAAATAACACAAATACGTTGACGTATACCAAAATCAAGCAACGACACAATAAAGGTTTGAGCGATTACCCGAATAATGGTTAACATAAACATCAAAAAATATAGAAAATCAAAAAATCTAATGTATTCAAATATTTTAAACTTAAATATTCAGGTGATATCAAAATATTTGTAATTCCTTCTTGAGCATATTTTGAAATAATGTTTCCTAGACAATACTTTTCTAATATTAATCACAATTATTTATTTTCAGTAAGGATTGAGTAACACTTATATTTTTATTTTTGATTGCAATTAAAGATATATCAATCAACTAAAGTCAATTTTGAAACTATAGCAGTTTTCATTTGAGTTAAATACAATCTTGTGGAATGAAAATCCCTCCCAGTGGTAATTCACAAATTTACTTTGTATTGCAGTCAACCGAAAAGCGCTATATTTATGTAACTGGGTTTAAAGCATCTGAATTTTTAAGTTAAAACTACATACTTTAGTTATTTCAATTTTTCGATTTATTAACCAACTTACCTATAAATAAAACTAATGTCATCAGAACTGAAATTTTTAACACCTGTTGTACCTACTTCCGAGACCAATCCTAATTTTGTCAATGCCAATGGAGATGCTATATTTTATGATTTTAGTCAATCTGCTACTGTAAGTGAGAATTCGGTTGATTTAGATAGTACCGTTAAAGGGGGAGTTGCTCAGATAAATACCGAATTTGACAATACTTTTGTAAACGATCCAACTTTTGCTTCACTCTTTACAGAAAACTTTGGTGAGGGAATCGATGGTCCCTATGAGGGAAATAGTAAGATTGAAAGTGAGATAGTAGCTAGTTTTGATATTGCTCCCCAAACAAACTTTTCTTTTGGTTTTGATGCAAATTTAAATCAGGAAGCTAAGGAAATTGAAAATTCTGATGCTGAATATAATTTTGCTGAATCTGAAATCGGTTTCATGATTATAGATCATTCTAAATCTAAGCCTAAGGTTATAGATTATTTTGCTATCGAAGGTAAACTAATTACCTCTAAGTCAAAAGGTAATGTGAAGTTGGGTCGCAGTAAAAAAGTTACTATTCTCGACGATAATAAAGAAACTGATATTGATGGTAACAATGGTACAGATTCTCTTTCTCGAAGTGTAAATGGTACTTACGAGCGATATTTTAAGAAAGCTACAGAGATTACTGTAGTCAAAATTAATGAAAGTGATATTAGATTTAAAGGAGATACCTTAATTGGAAAACTAGGTACAGATGTTATTTACGGAAGCATAGAAAAAGATAAGCTCGAAGGTACATATGGTAATGACAAGATGTACGCTAGTTTAGGAGATGATAAACTTATTGGTAAGGAAGGTGATGACATCCTTGAAGCCGGTGAAGGTAATGATAGGCTTAAAGGAGGTAAGGGGAACGACAAACTTCATGGAGATGAAGGTGACGATCAAATTACGGGCGGTCGCGGCAGTGATATCCTAGTAGGTGGTGAAGGTATTGACCATTTTATTTTCAGACCTAATAACTTCCGTAAAAATGAGACTGATATTATTGAAGACTTCCAAATTGGTATTGATAAAATTGTTTTTAAAAACTGGGGTCGCTTTAACTTGGATGATTGGTTAAATGATATGTTCAGTCTAGGAAATATAACGGATACTGATGATGGTGTGCTTTTTGAGTTTGAAGATGGTAAGCACGAAGGACAATTAATACTCAATGATATAATATCTACTCAAGTTAATAGCTCTATGTTTATGCATGCTTGAAATCCTGAAGTTCAAATGAGCAAAATTAATTAGCTGTTTCTTTTAACGTGAAATCGATGGATTGCAAACCCTACAATTCTTGTAAATCTAAGGTTTTGGAATCTAAGGTTCAAAATAATCTGAATAATTAGATAAAATATCTGAGAAAGAGACGTTCGATCGAACGTCTCTATAAAGTTTTTGACTTTGAATATTACTGAATGTTTATGCAATTTTTCAACTACGACCCTGTTCAGGAGTAGGAATAGTTACATCTATTGGTGTTACCTGCGCAGAAATTTGAGAAAGTGGGGGATTAATTGCATTTTGACTTCCCACAACTAAAGTTACCAAGTCATCTGATTTAAGATATTGTTGTGCAACTCTTTGAACATCTTTGGTAGTAGTTGCTTTGACTACTTTTTGATAATTGAAGAGAAAATCTTTAGGATAGCCGTAATATTCATAGCGCATCAAACGTGATAAGGTTTGAACTGGGTTTTGAAAGTTAAAGACAAAGGAATTAAGAGTTGATTCCTTAGCAAAGTTAAGTTCTTTTTCTGTGATAGGCTGAGTTTGAATGCGTTTAATTTCTTCCTGTAGAGATTTAATAAACTGAACTGTTGCATCTGAACGAGTTTGTCCCCCAGCTATAAATGTTCCAGGATAGTCATAACGAGGACTCCAGTAACCATACACGGAGTAAGCTAAACCTTGACGCGATCGCACTTCATTAAATAGTCTACCGCCAAAGCCATTCAAAACATTATTCATCACGCTTAAGGCTGGATAATCGGGACTTTTGAAGTATCCTCCTAAATGTCCCATTAAAATATTACTCTGGGTAAGTTGGGGTTGATTGACAAAAAAGATGCCGTTTTTCTTTGCTTGGGATACAGAAGGTAATTTAAATTTACCAACATTGGAATCAGCTTTCCAACTACCAAGATTTTTCTGAATCAAAGATTTCATTTTTGTAGAATCGAAATCCCCTTCAATACCCAAAATAATGTTATTGGGATGAAAGTACTTTTGATAAAACCCAATTAAGTCTTCACGAGTAATATTTTCTAAAGTCGAATATTCTGCTGTACGTGCATAAGGACTATTCTCACCGTAAATTAACTTACCAAATTCTCGACGAGCAATAGAGTTGGGGTCATCGTTACGACGAGCAATTTCTCCTTTTTTCTGGGTTTTGGCTAATGTTAGTTTATCTTCGGGAAAGGCTGGTTGCTGCAATACTTCAGCAAATAAAGCAAATACAGTATCTAAATCCTCTGTAAGGGAATTAAAAGAGGTACTACCAGCAGTTCCACCAATACCAGTTTCTACTGAAGCTGCTCTTTGCTCCAACATTTCGTTTAGTTGGTCAGCAGGATGGATTTTCGTTCCCCCACTACGCATCACAGCACCGGTTACCTGGGCTAATCCTACCTCATCAGCTGGTTCCCAGCGATCGCCTGTACGAATAATTGCACTACCGTTGACTAAGGGCAATTCATGATTTTCCATCAAGTATACAATCATACCGTTATTAAGGGTATAACGCTCGTATTTAGGTAACTTGATTTCCGGTAGAGGTTTTAAGTCTAGCTCTGTGTAATGTTTTGCTTCGGTTGCTGCTGCTGACAAGTTAAGGGTAAATAGTAAAAAAGCCACAGTTGCAATCACAGTGGTAATAAATTTTTTACCTCTGCTGATATTAATTTTCCAAATGTGGTTTATATTTTGCTTGTAGTTCTTATACCTATTCATGCTTGCTTTGTACGAATTTTGTTGTACTATTTCAGATTAAATTTCCAGTTAAATGTCATACCTGAGTTGTAAGTTGAGTAATTACTAATTACCCTCCGGTTTAAATTCTTAATCACGACTGAACGCAGTCACACTCTACGAGAATATTACGTAACATGGGAGAAAACCCCAAAAGCTTACTGTCTCAAGAATTACCCTTCACTGACAACACAGAAGTATTAATTACTTCTGTTTCGACAGCAGTTTACCAATAGTACGATTTTCCGCTGTAAATGTTTGATTTGCTACTCGCAAAATATCTTCCTTAGTAACTTTTTCAATTTCTTCTAGCTGTTTAAACAAATTACGCCAAGAGCCTGTTTTAACCTGATATTCTAATAATTGCTGTGCCATTCCCATATTGGAGTTAAGAGAACGTAATAATCCTGCTCTAGCTTGAGTTTTCACTCGTTTCAATTCTTTTTGGGAAACAGGCTGAGTCTTAAGTTTTTCGATTTCTTGACGTAAAGCTACTGCTAGGGTATCCACTGAGCGACCTGGAGCAGTCCGAGCATAAAATAACATCAGATTTGGGTATTTATCTCCTGGGAAACCGCTAAAACCCTGTGCTGCTAATGCTACTTGCTGCTGTTCTACTAAGGATTTGTACAGTCGGGAAGTTCTACCATTACTTAATAAGCTACCAATAATTTCATAAACTGCATTATCTTTATCTGTAACTGATGGACGATGATATCCTTCTAGATACCAGGGTTGAGAAGGTAATTCTAAGGTTACTTCCCGCGTTTGCTTCTGCTGTGGTTCAGGAATAATGTTTGCTTTTGCTCTGGGTTTATTTGCAAATCTGCCAAAATAAGTTTTAGCTAGCTTTTGTACCTCACTAGGATTAACATCTCCTACAATTGCAATAGTTATGTTGCTGGGTACATAGTAATTGTCAAAAAACTCTTGTACATCCTCTGGTGTTAAATTGCGTATATCTTCGTCATAACCAATAACTGGACGTTTGTAGGGATGAACTTTAAAAGCAGTGTCGATAAATTTCTCGATCATCATCCCAACAGGAGAATTTTCTACCCGTAAGCGACGTTCTTCTAAGATGACATCCTTTTCTTTGAAAAATTCTCGACGAATTACTGGGTCTAAAAATCTTTCTGACTCCAGAGACATCCATAATTCCAACTTATTTGCAGGAAAACTGTAAAAGTACTTGGTAGCTTCCGCAGAAGTTGTAGCGTTTAAACCTACTCCTCCAGATTGTTCTACAATTTTGCCTAATTCATTTTGCTTTACTAGTCTACCTGCTGAAACTTCTAATAATTTGAATTTGAGTTTCAGTTGTTTTACTTCTTCTTCTTTCCCAGCATCTTTTGCTGCTTTAATTTGCTTATTTAATTCTTCTAAGCGTTCTAAAAGCTTTTTCTCGGTTTCGTAATCTTCTGTACCAATTCTACTTGTACCTTTAAAAGCTAAGTGTTCTAGAAAGTGAGCTACACCTGTTTTACCATCTGGCTCATCAACACCACCTACATCAGCATAAGTCAAAAAAGAAATAACCGGAGCATTATGTCTTTCCAAGACAATAAACTTCATGCCATTATCAAGACGAAATTCAGTTAAGTTCTTAATTACCCGTTGTAAATAAGGTTGAATAGAGTTTTCCTGGTTTAATGGAGTATCGGTCTTAGCAAAAGCTGATGAAGGAAGTAAGTTCCAGCTAATAAAAGTTAATAACAGTAACCAGCTAAAGATTCGATTTTGGAATATTCGATTCTGGAATATTCTACTCTGGAATATGCCTAATGTTCTTTTTACTGTTAAATTCTGACAACTACCACAATCCATCTTATAAATATCTCCTAGATTTAGATTTTTTTCAGTATGGCTTATCAAGTTGCTGTATTTGAGTTTCGACTTAGGCAATTGTAACGATCATTTGAGGATTTGGAATATTGAAATCCCCCAGACCCCTAATTAAAGTTAGACTTTGCTTGATTTATACAAGAAAACAATATAGTTTTCCTTATAGTCCTTTTGATATTTAAGAGTAGTTTCTATCGACTTTACCTTAAACAATTCAACGATCATTGTTTTTTTTTGCCATACCATAGGTATTTTGATGAGTATTCAGATACCCCTCAATCTATTGTAAATAAATCAATATAGTGAATTTTAGCCGTCAAAGCTAAAACCTCTCTTGATAAATATAAACAAGTTGTTACACAAGGCGTTAATCTTCTATTAAGCTTTTCCTACTTGCTTTACTTCACATAAGACAATAACGCTACTATTCAATATCCAAAGTTTTTATAATTCACCATCATTTTTATGCGAGTGTACAAAACAAATCAGACCTCAGAGACCCATACCCGCGATCGCATTTTAAAATCAGCACGAAAACTGTTTGCTTCTAAAGGATTTGAAGGTACTACCACCCGCGATTTAGCTCAACATGCAGGAGTTGCAGAAGGAACTCTGTTTCGTCATTTCTCTAACAAGAAAGCCATATTAGTAGAAGTTGCTACTCAAGGTTGGGTAGAAATACTAACTGATTTACTAACAGAATTGAGTGAAATGGGCAGTTATAAAGCGATCGCACAAGTTATGCGTAACCGGATGTGGAATTTACAAAAAAGTTCCGAATTAATGCGGGTTTGCTTTATGGAAGTACAGTTTCATCCAGACTTGCGCGATCGCATCCAATCCGAGTTAATTGCCAAAATGACAGATATCTGTGAAGCTTTCTTTGAGGAAGCTATGGAAAAAGGTATTTACCGAAAATTAGATCCGAAGTTAGTTGCCAGAGTCTTCTTAGGAATGTTTGCTGTGGCTGGTTTTTCTTACAATACTTTAGCTGAGCCTGATGCATCCCCTCAAGAAATGAAGGAAATGGCAGAAGGATTAGCTGATATATTTCTTAATGGAGTATTAAATAAAGAGTAAGCAGAATATAATTATTTTCTTCCCAACACATCACTATCTGTATTTATCAGCAATCAATAACTATTCTCGAACTATTCCCGCTCTGATGTTTCCTACTTAATCATCATTAAGCAAGAATTTTTGCTTGCTCGACCCATTGCTGCACAATTTCTACAGCAGGACATAAGTCTCGTCTTTGCAGAGTGGCTACTTGGAGGCGTAAAATTTGTTTGTGCAGCCTGTGTGGTGGAGTTTGGGCTAATTGAGCCACAGAGGCAATACCGGAGTGCAGTAGGAGACCACAATATTGTAAGCCTACGGTCGGAATCCGCGCTAAATCTGCTAGAGCCACCCATTTACTCACATGCTGGATATGTATTTGCAACTCTTTTGCTAAGGCTAACTTATCCTTTGGTGTTCCTCCATATTTTAATAGTTTAGCTGTAGTAGATATATTGCGATCGCGCAGTTGAGTTTGCTGTTCTTCATTTAATCCCGGTAAGTTTTCAATGTGCCAGTTACAAGACTTAATACCAACTACTTTTGATTTACGTGGGAGAGACATTTTTTTGTTAGATATACTGTTTTGGTTAGATATTTGGTGAATTAAACTAACGGGAGCAAAAAACTTAAAGCTATCAGTTCAAGACTTGAAAATAAAAGCCAAAGACTAAAAGTCAGAAAATAAAAGCTAAGAACTAAGAAACAATAAGTATAACAAAATATATATTTTTCTTGACAATTATAAATTCACAGATAATCAAATAAATTGATAACTGATTTATAATAACTGCTAGAGAGTTAAATATTTTTTAATTGCAATCAGTATTAGCAAATTGTAATAGTAATATTTAGTTTGACTAAAATTTCTAAGACTAAGATAAAAAAGGCATAAATCCTGAAAAAACAGCTTCCTATATAGTATTTTCTCTTAATTGTAAATTTTGAATATTTGCTTATTATTATTTTTTTGAATACTTTATTTTGCTTTCAAAAATAATTTTTCTTCATCTTTCTACTAGCAGTAATGTAGAAGTAGGAAATCTTATCTCCAATGGAGAAAATGCTATACAAATCCCAAAGTAGTAACATAAAATTCATCAAGAGTGCTGTTGCTGTTGCTACCTTGATGATAATTTCTGTAGGATTAATCAGCTGCCGAAATAGGCAAAATAGCTTTAATCGTCCAAATCAGACACCCCAGAATAACAACCCCACTATTTTCCCTAATAACCGAGACTCCAATTCAGATAGTAACAACAACGACAATAATAACAACAACAATAATGATAGGAGGAGAGACTTTAACGATAGAAATAGAGATTCTAATGACCGAAATAATAATGACCGAAATAACAATGACCGAAATAATGATAATCGGCGGAGAAATGACACAAATATAAGGGGTAGAAGAAGGAACGGTCGCTCCCATCCTTGTAATTTTTAATATTTTTCTACTTTTTGTATTTTTAGACTCAATCTATCTGTGAAACACTGTAACTAATACCGGGGTTCTCTGCCGTTTTCCAAGTAATTCACACAGTAATGATTGAAATCTCTCAACAGCATTTACAAAATATCTACAACCAAGCTGAAAATACCTATCCACAGGAGTGCTGCGGTATTATTATTGGTCATCGTCAGGAAAATACTAAGATTGTAGTGAAAATTATATGTACAGAAAATGTTTGGAATTCTGATGAGTCAGTGAATTTTCCCAGTGAAGACGTAACTTTGAATCAAAAAATGGGTAAAACCAGAAGATATGCGATCGCTCCATTAGATATGTTACAAGCTCAAAAGTCTGCACGGGATAGGAATATGGACATCATTGGTATTTATCATTCTCATCCAGATTATCAAGCTATTCCTTCAGAATTTGACCGTAACTGTGCTTGGCAGGAATATTCATATATCATCGTTTCTGTAATCCAAGGAAAAATTGATGATATTCAAAGTTGGGTATTAGATGAGAACCATCAATTTCAAAAAGAGAATATCAAACTAGAAGATATCAAACAACTAGAAGATATCGAAAAATTAAGTTAGTCAGCAGGATTAGGCAAAAGGGTATAATTTTTCGATACGATAATAAATTCGGGCTTTCTCATCAGATAGTTATGCTTAATCCGAATTTGGATAACATCCAACTGACTAAAGACGATTACGAACGCTATTCGCGGCACTTAATTTTGCCGGAGGTCGGACTTGACGGACAGAAACGTCTCAAATCCGCCAGCGTATTATGTATAGGTACAGGTGGTTTAGGTTCACCTTTGTTACTATACTTAGCTGCTGCTGGTATCGGACGTATCGGTATCGTTGATTTTGACATTGTTGACAGTTCCAATTTACAACGACAGGTTATTCACGGTACCTCTTGGGTCGGAAAACCAAAGATTGAATCGGCAAAAAGCCGTATTCTAGAAATCAATCCCCATTGTCAGGTTGACCTACACGAAACTCGCTTGAGTTCGGAAAATGCTCTTGATATATTGCAACCTTACGATGTTGTGGTTGATGGTACCGACAATTTTCCTACAAGGTATCTAGTTAATGACGCTTGTGTATTACTAGATAAACCAAATGTCTATGGTTCTATTTTCCGATTTGAAGGACAAGCAACTGTCTTTAATTATGAAGGTGGTCCCAACTACCGGGATCTCTACCCAGAACCACCACCACCAGGGATGGTACCTTCCTGTGCTGAAGGGGGTGTATTAGGGGTACTGTGCGGTATTATCGGCACCATACAGGCAACAGAAACCGTTAAAATTATCATTGGGCAGGGTAATACCCTTAGCGGTAGGCTAATGCTTTATAATGCTCTGGATATGAGTTTCCGAGAACTGAAATTACGTCCAAATCCAGAACGTCCAGTAATTGAAAAACTAATTGACTACGAGCAGTTCTGCGGAATCCCCCAAGCGAAAGCAGAAGAGGAAAAAAGACAAATGGATATTCAAGAAATGACTGTGGAAGAATTGAAGCAGTTAATAGATGGTAATGATAAAGATTTTGTCCTAGTTGATGTCCGCAATCCTCATGAGTATGAGATTGCACAAATACCCGGTTCGGTCTTAATACCGCTATCAGAGATTGAATCAGGTTCTGGTGTTGATAAAGTTAAGGAACTTGTCAATGGTCATCGTCTCATTGCTCATTGTAAGATGGGCGGACGTTCTGCTAAAGCATTAGGAATTCTTCAAGAGGCTGGTATTAGTGGAACTAATCTTAAAGGGGGAATTACCGCTTGGAGTAAGAACATAGACTCATCCGTACCAGAATATTAATAAAAGCCTAAGCTAATTTTGAGTGTAGAAAATGCTTTTGAGTTGGTGATGCTAAGGAATATTTGTATCATTATATTTTTTTGCAATCAAAAAAAATGTGTTATCACAGGTCTTATGAGATAACCACCCGGTATTTTACGGGGTTTATTTCAAATAAGTCCTTACTTTCTCCAACTACTTTGCATATAGTTTTTGAGGAGTTACTCACATACTTGTGTAAATAGAAGGAGTTACAGGGGGAGGTGTGATTCCATATTTGGATTTATCCTCCCTCTTTCTCAATCGGTTATCGACGAACAGTTATTGCTGATAAGTTAAGGTTTAATTAAATTCATATCACAACCTGATAAAAGTATTCCACTTTCAAGCTCATAGCGGTGGATTTAAGAGCAATAGCAATAGCTGTTTACTGATAACTGACATGAGTTCCTCCTCATCAAGCAAATCAAAGTCAGCAGTTTTGTGGACTCAAATTTGGAGTTTAGCTGGACTGCAAGGAGCGATCGCTCTGACTTGGTTGATATATAATGTCTATCTATCGCAGTTATTAGCTGCATTAGGATTTTCACGTGAAGTCGCACTTGACCTAGTATTGTTAGAAAATTCTGTCGCTATATTTTTAGAACCCCTGATGGGTTTACTCTCTGATAATGCAAAGCGTAGCAAGGGAAGTCGTTTTGATTTTATTTGGGGAGGAGTTACTGTCTCATCAATATTATTTATCTCTATTCCTCTTGTTTTCAACGCTGCAGATCCAGGTACTATTTCTGAATTTTTACCAATTTTGCTGGTATCGTGGACATTTTCTACAATGGCATTTCGCGCTCCAGCGATCGCAACTTTACGAGAGTATACACCAAGCGAGGAACTGCCGACAGCAGCAAGTGCGATTACTTTAGTTTGGGGGGTAATTACTTCTTTTCGTCCTGTAGGGAATGAAATAATCTTTGATTTATCTCCTATTGGAGTTTTTGCTATTGGTTCTATTGCTTTATTAGCAGCTGCAACTAGAATGCGGACGGTTAATTTACCTAAAGCTCCTATAGATAACTCTGATGCGAATCCTAAAGGAATTATCCGCGAATTGGGCTTGATTTTTGGTGCAGGTGCAGGTATTGGATTAGGTTCTCGTCTATTAATCAATACAATTAGTAATGTATTAGTAACCCAACTAGGTGTTAATAATAATTGGGAATTGATTGGTATTGGAATAGTGGTTTCCTTAACTGCAGTACCTGCGGGAATAATAGCATCTCGTATAGGTATTACCAAAGCCACACTTTACGGTATTGGTGCCACAATGATTTTGATGGTGCTGATAGTCTTTACCAACGCTCAGATAGCAGTCATCATGCTATTGATAGCATCATTTAGCTTAGTTTTGAATGGTGGTATTCCCTTTGCTCTCTCAACTGTCCCCCCAAAGTGGTCTGGGTTAGGAGTAGGAACATTTTTCGCTGGTATTTCCTTATCTTTGACATTACTTTATTTTCTTTTCCCAGATTTACAGAGCAGCGATGTTGTTGGTGAATCTGTAGGAGGAGCGATCGCATTTCTTTTAGCTGGACTTTGCATTGCTTCTAGTAAGTGAGTGGAGAATGAGGAGTGAGAAGTGCGGAGTGAGGAGTGAGGAGTGAAGAGTGCGGATTAAAAAGTTTATCTTTTTCATATCTTCATCTTTTTTTGTAAATCATCTCTGTAATTATTAGGAATAAATTCTTTAATAACTGTAGTTTGTAATTGAACGCTTGTTTAATTATAAGAAATTTCAATGAACAGCAAACTTTCTCTCCTTGCTTTACCTCTAATAGCATCCACTATGCTATTTGGATGCAACGACCAATCAGAGAAATCACAGCAATCTTCATCACCAGTTTTAAGAACAGACAATACAAACACTTCAAATAAAATAACAGAAGATAAAATCCTACTTAAGAATGTATCTCATACTACATTAGATACTCAGTTATCACAGGCTGAATCTATAAAAGCTACTCCAGTTTCAAATAGGAACATACAGAACTGGAAAACTTTTCAGGGTGAAAATATGGAACTACAACTACCAAGTAGCTTTGAAGGTGGTTCCAAGAAGGATTTAGATTTGGTAATTAATAAATTAAAGTCTTTTGGTCCTCAGTATCAAAAATTAGCTCAAACTGTCGAGAGAAATCGTTCTGCAATTCAAATTTTTGCATTTGACTCCCAGATAGGGAGTTCCGGTCTAGCAACTAACGTCAACGTTATTAACCAGACAATACCCAGTAATATATCACTTGAAAGATATTTGAAGGCAACAGAAACACAATTACCTAGTGACTTTCAAGTGATTGATAGCAAAATAACCTCAGTAAATGGCTACCAGACCGGTCGATTAATCACTAACTTTAACCGTCCTGGTATTAGTGGGAAACAAGCACTTTACGCAATTAAAAGTGATAATCAAATTTGGGCGATCGCTTACACCACTGGAGCAAATGAGTTTGAAGAAAGACTGCCTATATTTGAGCAAAGCATAGATACTTTTAGAATCAAATAACTTTACAAAATAAATTCACAAAATATATAAATAACAGTTTTTGATTTCATCAATGTGAGTAAAAATTTCATAAAATTTATCTTAGTAGAGACACTATTTTATGTTTCTACTAATTTTTTATCTGAAATAGGGAAAGATAAATATAAGCATTTAAGAACTAGAGCATAAAAAAAGCTCAAATTCAATATGAATATAAAAAAAACATTTGTGTTTGCCTCTCTATTATTATCTACATCTTTAATAAGTTGTAGTAAATCGGCAAATTCACAAGTACCCCAATTAGAAGTATCTGAGTCCACTACTATAACAGAATCAAATTCCCAAAAATCAACCCGGAAAAAACTAAATTCAAAAATATCAATTAATAGAAAATCTCAACTACAGACGATTTCAAGCAATTCAGCATGGAAAACTTTCCAGGGAGAAGGAGTAGAAATACAGTTACCACAAAATTATGAAGGTGGGAATCCTAAACAAGACTATGAAAAAATTCGTCAAAAAATAGAAAGCACAGGAAGAACATCTAGTAGTCTGATTCGAGCTTTATCTCGTAGAACTTCCGTGTTATTTGCTTTTGATTCCGATGGAGCAAGAACGGGAAACTTTACCAATATAATTATTGTTAAGAATAAAATTCCCCAAGGGATATCTTTGGAGAATTTAAGTGATGTATTAGCAGACAGAATGTCTCAAAGTGGTAGAAAGCTAATTGAGAAAAAAATTATTTCTTTAGATAACTATCAAGCAGGAAAAATTATTACTCAGAAAGGCGTAGCGAAACAATTAATATATGTAATTACAGAGGGTAATAATTCTAGTGCAGTGATATATACAACTTCGGCTAATACATTTCAAGAATATTTACCTGTATTTGAAGAAAGTATTAACACTTTTAAATTTAACTAAAAAGTTTGATTGAGCAACTGTTTGTCAGTTGTAAACATAACAACTCTGATAAATTTATGTCAGGGTGATTTACCAAATATTATATAATATCATGTCCGGATAATCAGTTACGATACGTCATTGCGAGTGAAACAGAGTGGAACGACGCATAAGTCCTATCGGACACGCTAGCGCGTTTGCGTAGCATAACGTAGTTAACGCAAGGACTATGAGATTACTTCACTTCGCTATCGCTGCGTATGTCCTAGTGGACAAGCTACGCTAACGGTCTCGGACAAGTATTTAACCGGACATCATATAACGAGTAATAGTAAGCAGAAAAATGGGGAATTTTTCCATTATTCCCCTATTGGGAGGATGCTACCATCTCCCAATTCCCCTACAAAATATTTTGATATTTTTTAAGCAGAAGGGATTAGATATAACCAATTTCTAAGTTTGGCATAAATTATAGATACCTTCAGGATGAAACCCATTGATTGGAAATATCCTTTTGAATTTCCCGTAGCATTACTAACTACCAATACCCAAACGTAAAGCCAAAGCAGGTGTCAGGGGTATCAAAATAATAATCATTAGAAAGAGTGCGAATAAACATAAAGCAGCGCGAATATCATCAGGTTCAGTAATTTCATTCAAACTAGGACGTTCTAAATCCCGTTGCAAAAATAGAATAACCACAGCCCAGTATATTGCTAAAGAATTACCTAAAGATACAATACCTAATATAATCAGGGTTGCAATGGTAGTTCTACGAGCTATTTTTCGTCCATAAATTGCTTGTACAATACGACCTCCATCAAGTTGCCCAGCTGGCATTAAATTCAGAGCAGTAATTACTAAACCAACCCAACCGATAATTACTAAAGGATGAACATCTATCAAAGGTGATTCCAAGGTCGAACCAAGTAAAAGTTTAGCCAAAGTTCCGACTAGAATTGAACCCTTAAAGAATTCGCTAGGTAATTGAAATACACTACCGGAATGAGAAAGTGCCAAACCAGATATTAACATCACCAAAGATGTAATTCCACCTATAATTGGTCCTGCGATCGCAATATCAAACAACGTCTGACGATTAGGTAATAAAGACTCAAAACGAGTGATTGTACCAAAAGAACCAATTTGAATAGAAGGAATAAAATAAGGTAAACTCAGACGAACATCGTAGCGACGTGCAATTACCCAATGACCGATTTCATGAGCTATCAGTATTGCCAAAATACCAGTTGCCAGGGGTAAAACTTCTGGGTATCTTTGAGGACTATTAAAGAAATCAAACTTCAATAAAAGCCCTGATGCTTCCATACTAGTGGCAACAGTGGCGAAGAATAAAATAATCCCAAATACTTTTTGTGCAAGGGTCATTTGCCGGGGGTCTTTTTGCTTAGGTAAAACGATTACTACAGGTTTACCTTCAGCACTCTCTACTAAAAACAAGCGATATTTATCATCCAAACGCTCCTGGATTTTAGTAGTCAAACTATTGTGAGTTTCCTGTGCTTCACCACGCAGATTACCCTTAAAAATCGCTCCTTCTTGATAAGGAATAGTTTCTGTAACAAAAAATGTATCAATACCAAAAATCTCTCGAATCATACTCAAATCCTGATCGGGAATTGTAGCTATCGGTGATTCTTGATTCAAGGAAGGGGGAGAGTTGTCGGAAGGAGATTCCAAAGATGCTTTGTCTAAAGCTGCTATCCTTTGGGTTGCCTTTTGTTTAATAATGGCATCTTGTCCTAAATCTCTCAATTTTCTGCCAATAAAGATATATAACCCAACGGATATAATCAAAAACAGAAGTACACCGACTGTATTAACATAAATTCCAGCCGCAAATAAACCAAAAAATACTAGCCAAGGAGTCATCAAAACTACTGACTGTAACCAGGCTAAGATTCCCAGTTTTCCAAAAGGTTTGGCACGATAAAAGCCCCAACCTAAAATACCCAACGCGACTAATACAACGGTCGCAATTATAGGAGTTTCTGACCCAGTAAACATCAACCAAAACCTTTAACTGTTTAATATTAAGCCCGAACAAGTCATGCGCTTGATATTAATAATTTATCAGTTAGATGACGAGTGGGGGGAAAAGCCAGTAAACAAAGCATAGAAAAAAGTAGAAAAAATAATATTGCAGCTACTCTAATTTCTAATTTTCATTTCAAAGAAAAGATGCTATTTTACAAACTTGCATAATCAAATAATTTCACTCAATATCATTTCACTCAAGAGTTTTAACTCTTGAAAAAATTACTATGCCTTCAACCGCAAAGATTGAGAGTATATACACAGATGGCGCTTGTTCGGGGAATCCCGGTCCTGGTGGTTGGGGAGTAGTTGTCTATTTTCATGATAGTTCCGTTCATGAAATAGGTGATGCTGCGGCGAAAACTACTAATAACCGGATGGAAATGCAAGCTGCGATCGCGGCATTGGAATTTCTCAAAAGGTCTGGACAAAGCCACCCTGTGACTCTATATACCGATAGCGAATACTTAATCAACTGTGTGACTAAGTGGGTTCATGGTTGGAAAAAGAAAGGCTGGAAAAAGTCCGATGGGAAACCAGTTCTCAACCAAGATTTATTATCTATACTTGATGAGCTTAATAGTTCACAAATTTCCTGGAAGTATGTCCGGGGTCATGCTGGTAACATAGGTAACGAGCGTTGTGATGAAATAGCTCGTGCTTTCGCTAGTGGTGGTTTGCCATCTCTGAAACAAGTTACGGTGGCTAATACTACTACTAATAATACTGAGAATAATCATGTCAATGATTATTATTCGGAATCATTAAATCAAACCGCAGTAGCAAAAATATCTGATTCTCATGACAAATCTACGATAATTAATAAGGCAACAATTAAAACTAGTAAAATTCCATCGGACACAACCAAAATGGATCAAAACAACCAAAATAATGCATTAAACGGTGAGGAACAGCCCAAAGAACTAAGAATCATGCAATTGCGTAATTTGGTGGAAACCCTGCGTATTGCGGATGAAATCGCAGACCAAGGTTATTTAATTACCTCCTCAGAATTAGCAGATTTGATGGATGTCCACGCTAGCGCCGTTACTAGTCGGGGAGACCAATGGCGCTGGCGTAACTGGATAGTTTCGCGGGTGCGAAGGGAAGGAAATCAGATACTTTGGGAACTTGAACGTGCTGATGTAGTTGAAGAAGAAGATTGATTATCGGTATAGATCATTTTATATCTTGCTTTTCGCTACATGAGTATGCAGGAATTTTGAATTGAATTTTGAATTGAAGTTTGAATTACTAATACTTTCTTCCTCGCCATTCTCGCGGCTGTGTCAATGCCGATAGCCAAATTCTCAGTACTGCCAAGGGATCGGCTAGCGGTGATAGCCAAAAAAGCCATCTCCCTTGTGCTTGAGTTAAATCGTAACTAGGAGCAATTGCAAATAGCATTAGCCAACGAATAAGTAGTAGAAAACCATTCAGTACCAGTAATATTACAAGGGGGGAAAATGAGAAGTAGAAAGGAGGATTGAATACTACGTAAGTTACTAAGTAAATTGCAGCAATCACCAAAGGTAAAGCTTGAGTAACGCTGAGTAGCCATAAATCCCCCCAAATTTGAGCTTTAGGGGCTGCGTCTTTTAAGTCGAGGCTGCGTCCCCACTCTTTCCAGGTTTCGAGCGCTCCAGCATACATTCTTACTTTTAAAACTTTGGCTCCATCTAAGAATCCTACTTTAAAGCCAGCAGCAGCAATATTTCTTGCTAAAGTAACGTCATCGCAAAAGGACTTTTTCGCACTGTCGTAACCACCTACTTGCTTGAGAACTGAACGACGACATAGAAAACATTGTCCATTTGCCATTACTCTTTCCGGAGAACTGGGGTTAATTCCAGCAGACTCAAAGCGATAAAGTAAAGTGATTAAAAGCGCTGGCTGTAGCAGACATTCTAAGGGGTATTTAAGGATAAATTGCGGAGAAAGAGATATCAAATCATAGCCTTGAGAATTTGCAGCTTTAACTAAACCTGCGACTAAACCCTTTAAGGGTTGGGTATCTGCATCCAGACCTAGAAACCACTCACTTTCAGAAGAAGTGTGACTTAAGCCATTATGTAAAGCCCAAGGACGACCCACCCAATTATAAGGTAATGGACGGTCATCAATAAGCTCAAATCGCGGATCTTTGAACTTTCTGGCTTTTACTAGGTCTGGAGTACCATCTTGAGAACCGCTATCAACGACTATAATCTCTCGGACTTCATAACTCTGACGAGTTAATCCTGATAGTAAGGGAGTAATCCTTGGAGCTTCATTCAGGGTGGGGACTACTACACTGACGCTACCTAGAATATCGGGTGTAGATTTTTCAGGTTTAATTGGGGGATAGCGTCTTGCTCCTTTGACAAGACGTGAGAGAACTATTAATACTGCGGGAATTTGCAACAGCAGTACTATCAAAGATATACCGCACAAAAGCGTCCAATATTTTTCCAATTAATGATTACCTATCTAATTACCGATTGCTAAGCTTTCGTCATCTACCTGTGGATTATCCACTTGTAGTCGATTAGTCTGTAACCATAGGAAAATAGCAGGAAATACTCCCAATGTCAGACCAAGAATGATGGGAATGATAAAACCTGCACTCAAACTTAATCCAGCAGCGAAAATGAAGTTACTCAAATAAATAATCAAAGGTAAAGTAACTGAAATTTGGTTTAATTTTACCGAGAGTTTCTGCCACATAACAGCAGCTACACTCATAAACAATGCACCAGTCCCCATCCAGCCAAAAAAGTTTTGATAAGGCATACCAAAAAATGCTCCTGGTTGCTCCCAGTACCAAAATGGCAAGGAAGTCTGACTCATGGCAGGGTCTAGTATAAAATCCCAGGAAGTCAGCAGTAGCGCACCTAAGAAAATTGCTATTCCATGACGTAGCAAAGTTGGTTTCTGATCGACTTGTAAACCAACCCTTGCTAAAAGATAAGCCGCACAGCCCAAATAGAACCAAGATAATGGAATCGTAAAAGGTACTAATCCAGCAATTTTGTAACCTAAACCACTTAAATAGCTGTAATCACCGAAGGGGAAACCAGTACTGGTTCCTAACAGTTCTGCTCCCAGGGAGATAACAATAGATGGCAACACAAAAGCGATCGCACTGTTTATACCCAAGTTTCTTTTCAGGTATAAAAACATGGCTGCTGCACCCAGTATCATGTAAACCACACCACCTCCAGCCATACTCATTTCTATGGCGTTTTCTCCGATTCGACCGAAATTTGTAATTAGTTCTGGATGAGGTAAAACTAATAAAATTCCTGCTAGTCCGAACACTAATGACAAAATATGACCAGTTAGGCAGACTTGTTCTGCGATCGCAGATTTTTTTATCATAATTGTTGCTTTACAGATGTAAGTAATATGATTTTGGGAAAAGTTGAAAGTTAGCGATAACTAGGGAATACGGATCATTCCAGTAACGATTCTGGCATGGCAGTGTACTGATGACTGTATTTTTATCCCACGAGTTAAGCTGAAAAGTTTAGAGAAAAAGAGAAAAAATATTCCCTACCCAAACAGTTAACTGATGTACTCTGGTTAATAGCGATAGAAGCAACATGTATGTACAGTACCTCATCAATTCATGAGAGCTAAATTACTCAACTAATCATAGTTTACAAATGTTTACTATTTTTTTTAATTAATTTCCAAAGTATTTTTGAAGTTTCTTGAGATATGTCTTTTTAAACACTGATTTTTGACTGTTTAAAATTACACACTTCTAATTTAAATACTGTTAAATTTCCTTGGTACTAGTATTGTCTTAAACTACTTGTATTAAAAATATCTGTTATTTTAGTCCCGTAGTGATGACTTCATTAATAAAGACTCTGTTGAAGAGTAAGTAGTTTGCCAGTAAAAAATAGTTATTTTTCATGATTAATTGAGTAAATTTAGCAGTTATCTAAAGACAGCATGCCAATTTTACAAAATGCTGACAGACTAAAAGCCTGAGTCTATGATAATTCTTAGGCAAGAAGTTTCCCTGTTTATATAGCCATATTCTTCCAGGGTATTGGGTTAAGTATTTATTCAAAATTGGGATCTTCTGTATCCCAATCTAGTTAAAAATATCTGTACTCTGAAAATCAATGGCTGTATCTAGCAATTAAATAACCAGAAAGTAGATAATTGTTAAATAACAGCCCTATCCATCAGCAATGAGAACTAATGGTATTTTTGATGGTATTTTTGAAAAGACTTCCTTGGTTGAGCTTAGGGTTAGTGTTTCTGGCTTACAGTATTTTGGGCTGGGAACTATCTCATGGAAAACTCAGCCCGATAATGTGGTTACTGAGTGCGATCGCTATTCTTACCATGAATATTTTACTCAATAGCCCTTGGTCAATAATTGCTGATAGCTTTGATATGCTTTTCAAGTCAGATTTTCGGTCTTTTAGCGTCACAGTTCTTGGTGCTTTCATGTTTTTTGCGATTCTTGCCTGGTTTCGCTCATTTCTAATAATTATGTTAATGCTATCGACCATTATCCTTGTCAGAATAGACTTTCAAGTAGAAGGTCTCAAAGAATGGCAAGCTTTTTGGGTTTCTGCTACTGTTTCCTTACTAAGTCTTGGAACTGGTGCTTTAACATACCAAGCAGCTTATATGATCCCACTTGTCATTAGCAATTGAAAGTGAGGTTTTTGTTAAAAAAATTTTAAATTAATATTACGATTTATTAGGACTTACGCAAAAGTAACGTAAGTCCTGAGAATCATTTTTTATAGCTATAACGATTCAGTGCAAGCTTATACAAAATTAGTATCACAACACATACGAAATGTTTAATTAATTCAGGCACAAGTACCTAAACACTTTTGAGCACAACCTGAATACCTGTCTTCGGACGCAGAGTAACTGAGGGTTGTTTCTCAATTACCTGGTTGGGCAGAAGTTCTAGCTGATATGACTGTGCTATTGTAGCGAGCAGTAAAATCGCTTCCATCATAGCAAAGCTTTTTCCAATACAAACACGGGGTCCATCACCAAAGGGGAAATATACCCCTCGTGGTAAACTTTTTTCAAAATCATTAGCCCAACGCTCTGGATTAAACACTTCTGGATTTGTAAAATAGCGAGAATCACGGTGCATCACCCACTGGCTTACATTGAGAGTTGTTCCCTTAGGAACGCTGTATCCGCCAATTTCACAATCCTCTGTGGCTTGTCTGCTTAAGTCAGTGACAGTAGGATATACTCGTAAAGTTTCTTTTATCACCATACTTGTATAAGGTAATCGTACCAAATCTTCAATGGTGGGTGCATTACCTTGCAAAACAGTCTTTAGCTCTTCGTCGAGTTTGGCTCGTACATCAGGGTTTTCTCCTAATAGCATCCATGCCCAAGACAATGTATTGGCAGTGGTTTCATGTCCTGCTACGATGAGGGTAGCGACTTCGTCACGTAACTGCCGATTTGTCATGCGGCTACCATCCTCAGCATCTTCTACCTCCATCAACATACCCAGCAAGTCATTACCAAACTCTCCTGTTTTGCGACGATTTTCTATCATGGCATAAACTGTTTCATCGAGCCTCGCAATAGCCTCCTCAAAGCGTTTATCTGCGGGTGTCCTTGTTTCGTCTCCAGCTAAGAGTGAATTAGCTTTTTCAACAAACCAATTCGTAGCTTCTTCTATAGCTTGGCTGATATTTCCTGCATCTCCACCTGCAATATCCTGATTGAAAATAGTTTTCATCACAATATTGAGAGTGAGATGCATCATTTCTTGATGTATGTCTAAAGTATCCTCAGCTTTCCAATTCTCTAACATACGCTGAGTGTATTCCACCATAGCTTCACCGTAACCGTTAATCCGTCTTTGGTGAAAAATAGGTTGAGCAAGTCGTCGCTGACGTTGCCAAAAACTTCCTTCACTGGTCAATAAACCATTACCTAATAAAGTCTTTAGCAATTCCGTATCTTCCGCTTTCAAGAACAACTGTCTATCTCTGAGAACTTGGGTTATATGTTCCGGATTGGTGAGGAGACAAAACAGGTCGTCTTCTAACTGGATGGGGACAATCTCTCCATATTCGCGAGCGCAGCGTGTATAAAATGCTAAGGGGTCTTGACCATATTCTTTGATAGCTGTAGCTGCATCTGGTCCAGATAAACTTAGTATGCTTTTACCCTGGTTAGTTGTCATGAGATTTACCTCAAAAAGTTGGTTTAAAAATTTGGACAGAGTGAGTTTTGACTCTCCACTCTACAAAGAATCAACTAAACTTATTTTCCGAAAAGTGAGCTTAGTTCATGTTTTTGATAATATGAGCTTCATTCATATTTTGTCAATAGGGTATTGGAAAAATAATCAAAATTTTTGCAGAAGCTAAACTTTATGCATAGGTGTAAGCCTTCAAATCAGAGCATTAGAGCTATTTAAAGGGAATCAATTTTTACTTCCGCACTCAGGCGATCGCGCCGTTTCTATGGAGGTGTAAGGAACGACACGACAATAGAGCAAAGCAGTCAATTTAGAATTTAATAGTGTTGCGATAAAAAATCATCCGTCTTTTTTGGGTCTTAAAGCGGATGACGTTGAAATATTGGTGAATTCATATCTTGCACCTACATTCTGAAAGGGTGGACCATACAAACCCTGCAAAATTAATTTAGTAAAGTATTAATATTACAAAGGAATACTCCTTTCATTTTTATTATTTTTCTTCTTCAGTTCGGAACAACCTTTGAATCAGAAAAATTAATGGAAACCCAAGTATAAATGTCAGTATCCAACCCAAGGGATGAATTAAAGCACCCCCGATTGCGAGTAACGAAACAATGGGTTCAACATAGCTTTCTTGTCGAATTTGACGAATGGTTCGGTCTGACAAATCCTGACCAACCAAACGCCGATTTTGAGTTGCATAAATCCAGGCTGCTGTGGAAAATATACCTACTCCCGCGACCAAAAGGCTGTAGAAACACTGAATTATAAAAACACCATCATAGATTGTGGATAAATCATTAGCGTAGGGTAAAAGAGCAACAAAAAGTAAGGAGAGCAGGGTAAGCCATATATGAACGGTATCGGTTTGCTTGTAGTATCGAAACTGTTGGAGATGGGTAATCCAATAGAAAGCAATTCCGACAAATGTCAAAATATAAACCGCTAATGATGGTAGTTGCTGTTGCACAAATACAGTCACTTCCTGGGGTGTCATCTCTTTTTGAGGAAGCGGCTCAAAAGTCAGTGCCATTATGGTCATGGCTACGGCAAAAATTATATCGCTCAGTCTAGATAAACGTTGAAGTTCCATTTGAAAGAGTGGTGGGTAGTGAGTAGTAAATTCTATAAGTAGGTATGCAAAATTATTTGTGTCATTGCGAGGGATAGCGTTAGCTAACGCTATACTACGTAAACGCGGAGCGTGTCCAAAGGACTCAGCAATCTCAAGACCTCGCGTTCGCGTAGCGTGCTCGATAGAGCTTATGC
>JBHJJE010000033.1:0-91764 GCA_050042865.1 Mastigocoleus sp. | reverse complement strand
CTGCAGCAGTACACGAATCGGTCCTTCGCTTCAAGGATCACCCCGAAACTTTAAGAATCCTAAAGCAGCGCGCCACCACTGATGACAATTCGGATGTGCGAGGTGCAGCAGTACAAGCATTAGCCCGTCGCTTCAAGGATGACCCCGAAACTTTAAGAATCCTAAAGCAGCGCGCCACCACTGATGATGATTCTGATGTGCGAGGTGCAGCAGTACAAGAATTAGCCCGTGGCTTTAAGGATGACCCCGAAACCTTAACAATCCTAAAGCAGCGCGCCACCACAGATGACAATCGGGATGTGCGACGTGCAGCAGTAGAAGAATTAGCCCGTGGCTTCAAGGATGACCCCGATACCTTAACAATCCTAAAGCAGCGCGCCACCACTGATGATTCTGGAAGTGTGCGACGTGCAGCAGTAGAAGAATTAGCCCGTGGCTTCAAGGACCACCCCGAAACTTTAATATGGCTAAAGCAGCGCGCCACCACTGATGACAATTGGGATGTGCGACGTGCAGCAGTAGAAGAATTAGCCCGTGGCTTCAAGGACCATCCCGAAACCTTAAGAATCCTAAAGCAGCGCGCCACTAATGATGACAATCGGGATGTGCGACGTGCAGCAGTAGAAGAATTAGCCCGTGGCTTTAAGGATGACCCCGATACCTTAACAATCCTAAAGCAGCGCGACACCATTGATGAGTAAGCCGCATAAATGAGTTTAATCATTTCACAGAATGCAAACAAACTCAAAACCGAGCATCAACCTAAAGTACGTCAGTTCGGGTTAAGGACGTTTATTCAGCTGTCAGTGGCTGAAACAACACAAACACGTTGACATATACCAAAATCAAGCAACGACACAATAAAGGTTTAAGCTTATCCCGAACTCAGGTTAAATTGATCCACTCGATTTCATTCTGCACTCTCTCTTGAGGGCGCTTTTTGCAAATGAGAAGTCTACGCACAAGGAACGATTCGCTGAAGATGGTAAGCACAACTGCGCCATCAAGCTTTACGCTTTCAGCAGACCTTACTTTAGACCTTTTATCCTTTGCCTAAACTTTGCCTAAAGAATAAAGAAATGGTGTAATACCATTGATATTCGGCTTGAAATGTATACCAGGAAAGAGACTTGAACTTGTGAAACGAGAATTACACTTTTTTCACCAATTCTCAATCTAATTATATAAAACCCTCAAAGCAATTACTGGCAAGGATTACACCATCTTTACACCACTTTTTGCCTAAATCAAATCAGAGCCAGCCAATAATTTGACTACATCTTTCTTTCTTGATTCTCCAAAATCCTTGTCCAGCAAGGGAAATTTAGATTTTGATTGTAATGCCAGGAACGAGACTTGAACTCGTGACACGAGGATTTTCAGTCCTCTGCTCTACCAACTGAGCTATCCCGGCTAGTGGGTTAATTTTTATTTCCCACGATTTAGAATCTTAGCAAACAAAATTATATTTTACAAGCTTTTTACAAAATTAAATTTACCATGAAAATTTATAAGTACTTTACGGTAATAAATCTATACATTACAGCTAAACTATGACTGAAGGTGAATAAGAGGCAAGTTGTCAACCT
This sequence comes from Mastigocoleus sp., assembly GCA_050042865.1. GTDB lineage: Bacteria > Cyanobacteriota > Cyanobacteriia > Cyanobacteriales > Nostocaceae > JBCCDM01. The sequence continues at coordinate 90,175 of JBHJJE010000033.1, read as the reverse complement.
TAATTTAACTGAATTAAGTAAAACACAAATCTTGTATGATATATTTATACATATAGTTCCCATAGAAATAATTTTTTTCAAGTTAATACTTTAATGTACATATTTATTGGGTAACTAGTACAGTATGGCTTGAATAGCGCAACCATTTTTTGACTCAAATTGATTCTCGTGATTATGTTTGAGATAGGTATCTTACTTAGGCCAAGTGTTACTCGCTCCTTATTTTGGATAAAATCAAAAAAATTTTAGGAAGTATATATTTAAGAAAATTTTTGGTTTAGAAAGTAATTTAAGGATGTTCAATTTTACAGATGTCTTATTTTTATACTCTTTTTGAAGGAAGTGATTCGTAGGTCAACTGTTTTTTGATAAAAAATTTAGTAAAAAGACCAGCTTGTCCTAACTGGTCTACATAGTCCTTTATTTAACGTTGTCTTCTCAAATAGAGTAAAACCTTGCTCGGTACGTTCTGCAAAACGTATCGAGCAATTTTTTCTTGACAATATTGTAACAGCTTACACAGATTTTTGGTGAAGTTTTATCAAAAAATAATTAATATTGTAGCGATCGCTATATTTAAAAAAAATAAAAACAATGAAATAAGTAAGTCGGCACAAATAAATAAATCAAACTATGTAACGAATTATAAGCAGGACTCAAGACCTCGCTATTACTACGTTCCACTCACTGCGGACATACCTTTAATTTTTAACGCCGACCTAACTTAGGTAATTTTTTGCTATCAATACTCAATTACTTTTCCTTGTGGTATGATTGCGGCTGTCCCCAAATGATTCTTTCTTTTTTGTAGATGGCGATTCCAGGTTTTGCCCCTTTAGGTTTGTAGACATGTTTGGGTTCTGTGTAGACTACTGGTACTTGTTCGCTCTGACGACTGCGACTGTAATAAGCTGCTAGGTTTGCAACATATTGTAAATCTACTTTTTCTAAGGATGCACCAGGTTCTAAACGCAGCAGTACATGACTTCCAGGTATTTCTTGAGTATGAAACCAGATATCGTAGTCTCCTGCGACACGAAATGTAAGTAAGTCATTTTGACGATTATTACGTCCAATTAATACTTCAAAACCGCTTGGTGTAATCTCACTTCTAAAATTAGTTTTATCACTCTGGCTAGAAATACGTCTACGGTATTCTGTATCTTCCATGTAGTTTTGAGTGATTAATTCTTCCCTAATTTCTTCCAAAGCTTGTAAATCTTCATTAGTTTCGTATTGGGTAATTTGAGCGATCGCTGATTCTACTTGTTCTAAGTATTCTATTTCTGTTTGCACTTGTGCAAGTAATGGTTCGACTGCAAAACGAGCACGTTTGAGTTTTTGGTGTTGTTTGTAGAGATATTGAGCGTTCTGAACAGCATTTTTATCTTCTTTTAGGGGTATTTTAACGGGTTTGTTAGTTTCAAAGTCTGTGAGAGTAATTTCCTTCATTCCTGGTTTCCATTCATGCAGATATGCCATTAATAAGTCTGCTTTTTGGCGATATTCTTCTGCTTCTTCTGACTGTTGTAGTCGTTGGATAAAAGTTTGGGCTTTAATTTTTAATTTATTGAGGATATTATTCAGTTTCTGGGTTATTTGGTGTTTCAGTTGAGTAAAACTTTGTTGATTTAGTTGTTCGGTATAGTAGGAGTTAATTAATTTTTGAATATCTATAGCGTTTATGATTTCACCCCAACCGAGTACTGAGTATCCAGATTTTGTTGAGCTTGCTTGAAAATCTTCTTTTTCTAGAAGCTGCAACCATTTTTGCCAAGTTTGAAATAATCTATTCCATGCGATCGCTTCTAATGTATCTGTTGTTGTATCTATATTTATCTCAGATACGAATAACATTGATTCTATTAATGCTGGAGATACACCCCGATAATTTTTCAGTAGTTGACGTTTAATGGTACCGGGAACTAGACTAATTCGTTCTTCCCAACGTTCTTGAGATTCACTAATCCTGGGTATAGTATTAGTTAAATTGGGTGGAGTTTGGTATGCTGAGCCTGTAACTAAGGGGCGAACGCTTGATTTTTGTTCGCTTACTTGGTGAGCGACGGTAATAACTGTGTTGGTAGCATCAGTAAGAATAATATTACTGTGCTTGCCCATAATTTCTACGTAGATGTGATAAAGCACTTCATCTCCGGGACGAGAGGCAAATTGTAAATCTATGACTCTTTCCCAAGGAGCAATATTTTTTATATTTACTAGTGCTAAACCTCCTAATTGGTGACGTAGCTGTTGGCTAAAAGTAAAGGTGTCTGGTAATCTTGGTGGTGGTTCTCCGATGCAAATACGCGCAGCTTGGGGATGACGAGAAATATCGAGCCATCCACGTCCATTTAGGGTACGCAAAGCTATAGATATTGTAAAGCGATCGCGTTGATAAACTTGTTCTAGACGTGATGGTAGCCAGTTAGCACGGATGTCACTGCAAATGGCTACCAAGGTTGTAAAATCGAATGTTTGCAAGACTAAGGTATATAAGTAGTTAAGGGGTTGATGGTAAGTATAGCCTTATTAAAAGTATTGATGCACCTGGCTTAGGAACGATTTTGCTCTCTATATTTTTGATCGGGAGTTTAAAGGACTATGTTTTCAGGCTATGTTTTAAGAGTATAAGTGGTTAATCCTGCATTATTTATATACTCAAATGGCTACTGTTATATGAGTGATCAATTATAAGTTATTTGTTAATCTCTAATTCCGGAATATCCTGACCAGCCTTCATGAGGATCTTTCGGGTTCACGAATTTTTATTTATTTCCAAGGCTGGTATCTTATTAACGCGCAACTCCCTAAGGTATATATTAAATTAATTTGTCTGGTTAGATGTTTCGGTGTATAACACCGTACAGCAATATTAAGTAAGTTACGTAATAAACTAATTGTCTGGAAATATAAAATTTCTAGCTGATGTATTTTTATAGTTAATGAGATAAGCCTAGCTAAATGCGAATACTACATATACTCAATGAAGTTAGAGAAATTGGGAACGGTATTGTTAATGTAACTGTAGATTTGGCTTGTTTACAAGCTGAGAATGGTTATGAGGTAATGGTGGTTTCTGGTGGTGGGGAATATGAAGTTTTATTAAATAAATATGGTGTTGAGCACTTTAAGTTGGATCAATCAAGAACCCCAGGAAATATAATTAAGGCTATTTGGAGTTATCGAGCAATTGTAAGGGAGTTTCAGCCAGATATTGTCCATGCTCATATGATGACTGGAATTATTTTGGCAAAGTTTTGGCAACCTTTTTTTAAATATAGTTTGGTTTCAACTGTACATAATGAGTTTCAACGTAGTGCTTCGGTGATGGGTTTGGCTGACCGGGTAATCGCTGTTAGTAGTGCGGTTGGGGAATCGATGAATAGACGTGGGATTTCGGCTGAAAAAATTAGAGTAATTCGTAATGGTACTCTTGGTAGTGTACGTACTAAAAGTTTGGAAGAATATCAGCCTATGGAGTTGCTGCGTCCAGCGATATCTACAGTGGCTGGTATGTATAAACGTAAAGGAATTACGGAATTAATTGCGGCTTTTACAGAAATTGCTGATGAGTTTACGGATGCTAATTTATATTTAGTGGGAAATGGTCCTGACCGGGAGATGTTTGAAGAACAGGCGAGGAATACTGCGGTTAAGGATAAAATACATTTTGTAGGTTTTCAGCCAGAACCTCAACGTTATCTTCTAAGTACTGATATTTTTGTTTTAGCTTCTCATAAGGAACCTTTTGGATTGGTTATCTCGGAAGCTAGAGAAGCTGGTTGTGCTATTATTGCCAGCGATGTGGATGGAATTCCAGAAGCTGTAGATGCTGGAGAAGCTGGCATTTTAGTACCTCCAGTTAATAGTAATGCATTAGCAGAAGTATTAAAGCGGTTATTAGCTAATCCTGAAGAATTACAAAAATGGCAGCAAAAGGCTAAAACTAACTTGGAGTCATTAAGTGTGCAGCGCGTCCATGAGGAAAATATCGAAATATATAAGGAATTAATTGATTAGGTGGATAGGTACAAATAAGCCAAAATATGCAAATAAATGTCAAAGGGCTAAAACATTTGTGATTGAGTACTCCATAAGTTGGTAATCTATCACCATCTAAAGCACTAGGACGGGGTGTATAACTAACTGTCTTCAGTTAAAACTATTTCAATATCAGCTAATTGAGCTTTATAAGTAAGTAAATTAATTAATTAATTAATTAATTAAGGATACATGAGGTATTTGGGTAAATTCTTGATTATTCTTTTTACCAATAATAACTATAAGATTTTGTTTTCAAAAAATAACAAAATAAAGATATTATTCTTAACGTATATTTTCATAGTTTCTGACCTCTCTTTTTTTGATTTTGTGAGAAATCCGGGCTTAATTTAAAACATGAATCCCCTAATACATCGCACCAAAATTGTGGCTACTATTGGTCCTGCTACTAGTTCCCGCTCAACTATTGTACAGATGGTGCAGCAAGGAATGAACGTTGCACGGCTTAATTTCTCCCACGGTAGCTATGAAAATCATTCGGAAATGGTTGCTCTGTTACGTTCAGTCTCGAAAGAATTAGATACTCCAATTACGATTTTACAAGACCTCCAGGGACCAAAAATTCGAGTTGGTCAGTTACCAAAAGCGGGTATTGAGTTAAAAGTAGGTGAGCAATTAACCTTAGTCCCCCAATCTGAAGATGAGGATAATATTTCCTCTGGTTTGATTGACATAGACTACCCTTATCTCGCTCAAGAAGCTCAGATGGGAGAGAAAATTTTATTAGATGATGGTCTATTGGAATTAGAAATTGTCGCTATTGATGGTCAAACTGTAGTTTGTAAAGTGGTGGAGGGAGGTATTCTCAAAAGTCGTAAGGGAGTTAATTTACCAAGTTTAAATCTGCAATTACCTTCGATGACCGAAAAAGACCAAAAAGATTTAGAATTTGGTATCTCCCAAAATATTGATTGGGTTTCACTTAGTTTTGTACGTCAAGCAGAAGATATTCGGTTTTTAAAAAGCTTTCTGATTGAGCGTAATGCTGGGGATATTCCGGTTATGGCAAAAATTGAAAAACCGCAGGCAATTACAAACTTAGATGAAATTATATCTGAGTGTGATGGTTTGATGGTAGCGCGGGGAGATTTGGGGGTAGAAATTAGACCAGAGAAAGTCCCGTTGTTACAAAAGGAAATTATTCGTAAGTGTAATCTTAAGAATATTCCGGTAATTACTGCAACACAGATGCTAGATAGTATGATTCAAAATCCTCGTCCTACTCGTGCAGAAGCGAGTGATGTGGCTAATGCAATCATTGATGGGACGGATGCAGTGATGCTCTCCGGAGAATCCGCAGTAGGTAAATATCCCCTCAAAGCGGTAGAAATGTTAGCAAAGATTGCATCTAGTACTGAATCTAATCTACATTTTGCTAATAATCCTCCTGCAAAAAGTGACGAAACTCATGCTCTGAGCGAAGCTTTAAATACAATCGATGAAATTTTAGACCTACGCTATATCGTTTGTTTTACTGCTACTGGGTATACTGCTCGTATTGCTTCGGGGGAACGTCCCAGAGCGGTGACTATTGCTTTTACTCCTAGTATTGATGTCTATCACCGTCTAAATTTGGTTTGGGGAGTCAAACCAGTTTATTTACGACAAGATACAAGAACTTTTGAAGAATTAGTAGCAACTTCTGAAAATTACCTTCTTGAGAAAAAATTGGCTGAACCAGGAAATAAGATTTTGATTGTAGGTGGTATTCCTACTCAGACACCCCAAGGTACTAATTTCCTGAAGATTCATACAATTTCCACTAAATAATAAGCTTTCATCTATATTTATCTATTAACCGGTTTATATCATAAATTGATGGGTACCCTGAAAGGGTAACGGCTGGATATATTAGTGAAAACTGAATGACGGATGATGCATAATATTTGATTCCAAAATACCCCATGAAGTCAACACCATAATTCTTACCGATATATCTATTTTTATATCTTATAAAAAAGAACAAAAGGGAAAAATAAAAGGCATGAATTTTCATTTTTCCCTTCGCTCGGATTCTGCAAAAATCTTGTTAATGTAGCACTACTAAGATATGTTAGGACATCTTTATATCTTTATATCTCCTATTTGGAGGGAATTTGGGAGACTCCACGTTACTTCAATCTAGGGTTTGGAGGAGAATTCCCCAAATCTTTCTTTTTGTGAAAAAACGTCCTAACCAGAAAGTATACCGCTATAAATATTAAAAGTTAGAAATATTCAAATTTGAATTCGTACAAATTCAATAAATTATTGCAATAAGTAGAAAGGAGTAATTACTTACAAGATATATGTCTCTGAGTAAAAACGGCTTATAAGAACGTTTTGACAGAAATCTATTTTCCCCATTACTTTTCTAAATTAGCAGATCTATAAGTTTAATTTATTTAGTTCTTTCAAAACTAGAAAGAGCCTAGAAACCAAACATTATTAACTGCTTATTGGGTCTCTCTTAAGCTAAACCCAACCTACAATATACTTAACAGAGCCGTATTAGGTTCTAACTTACTTGCATTGTTTAATCATAAAATAATAAACTTAAATTCACATGGATCAAATTTCCTAATCTAACTTGTTACTAAAGTACCTACTAAAAATAGAACTATAGTCCTATTGACCATTTTGAAGGATTAAAAAATTTTGAATTAATTAATTTCGGGTTCAAACCCCCACTGATTTGAATTTTGAATTTTGAATTGCAGCGAAGCGACTTGACTGGGAAATTTAGATAAAAGGTGAGTAATAATTATTAAATATCTAATTAAATATCTAATTAAACACCTAACTAAATATCTAATAAATACTTTACTTTTTCACCTTTTATTCTGAAAAACTATTGAAAAACTATTGAGAACGACGGTTTCTACCTCTACGAGACTGACGCTGTTGACGAAGTTCCTGCATTTTTTGCTTTTGCTCTTCTGTAAGAATATTAGAAATCTCTTCACGCTGAGATTTTTTAAGTTCTCGTAATTCTTGCTTTTGTCCTTCTGTTAAATTGAGACTTCTCATTACTTGACGACGATTCTGACCTTGCTCTTTTGCTGCATTTAGTAATGCTTTTTGCTCAGATGTTAATATAGTACCCATTTTTTCACGATAGCTTTGTCTAATTTCCCGTAATTGAGACTTTTGTTCTTCTGTTAAATTTAAAGCTTTAAACTTCCGTGACTTTCTTTCTCCACCATTAGCACTCCGACCTGGTGTTACTTGAGCTTGGGATGCTTCAGCTGTGATCGCAATGACTGAGGGTACAACAAAACCCATTGTGCTGATGGTAATGATTGCTGCGGGTACTAATTTCTTGAAGTTCATGTTTTATCCTTTGATTAAGATGTAGTGAGTTACTTGCTTTCAACAACTTAATCCTAAATTTTTCTCTATGGAATCGCATGAACCTAAGTTCCCAAAGTTTTCTATTGCTTAGTACTACTAAGGTACCTGTCTAAAATAGAACTATATGCCTATTGACGCTCCATAAGTATAATTACTTGTTTCTTTTGTAACTAATTTCTATAAACCCAATCTAAAATGTTACTGGTCAAGAAGAAATTATAAATCAATACTAATAATGTTGATATAAGTAAATTTTCAATCTTATTACAATCTTGGAGAATAAATTTATATTTGCTTTATCTTACTTTAGATAATAACTAGCGATAGAAGTGCGATCGCCTATGGCGGGTCTTCGACCATCGCTTGGTCGAAATTTACAATCATTAACAAAAGTAAGCTAAAAATAAGAAAAAATATACTATGAGTAATCAACAAGGTTTTGATTCCAAGAAAGATGCTTCTATAAGTCAACCTCTAGCACCCGAAGAAGTTTCTCCTCAACAAAAAGCACAGCATAAAAAAGAACTAAATAACGACAAGGAGACATCTGTTTTAAATCCTGGTGATAAGGTAAATGAGTCTAAGAGTTTAGAGGAAAAATCGAAACAAGTTGCTGTTGATGCTCCTGATATTACCGGTGACCATGTTACAGTTCCTGCTTATTTCGTAGTGGAAGACAAGGAAACAGAAGAAAAAGAAGCGTTACATCACATTAAAGATGCTGAAGAAATCTCAGATGTGGTTCGTCAAGCACGAGTAGATGAGGACGGTAATAGAGTTTGGTCTTAGATAAGGCTCTGTAACTGTTATCTAATTTCTATCCGTAAATGGGAATATATTGAGATACAAGTATAAAAGTGAAGGGTGTAGGATTTTCAAGCATCTTACACCCTTCACTTTTAAATGAGAAGTATTGAGGAACAAAGGAATAAACAGCTACAAACTAAGATAAATTAATTAATATAACTTAATCATCATCATCTTCAGATTGAACTGGAGGTTGACCAGATACAATAACAAAGCCTACTGAATCTAGTCTGATGTTGGGATGACGAATTCCTTGTAAAATTGCTTCATTCAATTCGCTTCGACTATCTATTTCCCTAGCTAATAAAGAATTAGACATTTGCTTACTTTGAGAGAATTGTGTCAAACGCATTTGCATTTGATTTATCCGGTTTCCTAACTCTCTTTTAGCGATCGCAGTACGCTTCTTGCATAGGTCTACAAAGTCTGGACGATTTGCAAGCAATTCTTCAGAGGTTTGTCTTGCTCTACGACAGGTATTTTCCCATTCACTAGGAGGAACAAATTCATCTATGGCTTTTAAACGATTTTTCGCGAGGTTATAATCTCGATTGTTCTTACTGCCTTTACCGTGATATTCACGCTGCAATATTTTTAGCAATTCCTCATCTTCGACAATAGCCATTGATTCAGACTCACAATCGAGAAATACTGTTTCTACCAGTGGAGGAAATAAACCTTCGGCGAGTCTTTGCAGGCTTTTATATTCTTTCATATCCAAGCCACTTTCTTTCAAAATCTGCTTGGCTATTTTTAAGTTAGCTTCAACTACGTAGTCAAAACGGAAACCAAACCATTCAGGATTTTTACCGCTACCCCAGGACTCATTGGCACGCCATATAGCAAAGACTTGTCCTCTGTCATCCCAACGAATATGAGATGCGATCGCGTCCGTCAGCCCTTCTCCAATTCTATATAATTTTATACCCTTACTCTGGGTTGAAATTCGACGATTGTAAGTACCAGAATGTTTTAAATGTTTAGCAAATAAACTTTTAATTTGATTTGCAGGTATTAAAGTACGTGGGGTTGCGCTGTAACGTACGACTCGGTCGATGTTGATATCTTCTCGCTGCTGTAGCTGTAGTGCTTGACAAATCCAACCTTCAACGGAGTTTTGAATTTCTTGATGACGAGCGTCATAATCATCTAATTCCTGAAAATATTCGTTGGTGTTTTCATCGGAAACATCGATTTCATCAAGAATATTTTGCTGGTCAATTTTGATTTGCGCTTCGGCAATTTCTGCTTGAATTGTAGGTATGGTTTCGAGTAAACCATTAGCTCCAGATTCAAATAAGATTGTTTCTAGTTCTGTTTGTTTGTTATCAATGTAAAATCCTAAGTTAGCAATGGATTTCTCAAATACGTGAAATCCATCTTTTAGGACTTGATACCAAGCATCATGGGGACTTTCGTCTACTTCTGCTCCTGCAAATATGGTTGATTCTATCTGGAATGGACGACCGACACGGTCAATTCTACTAATTCTTTCTTCTAGCTCATTGGGTACTGAAGGTAAGTCAAAGTGAATCATCCATTCAATAAACTGCATGTTCCGGTATTTCTGAGCGGAAGGGTCACATATGAGAATGAAGCAGTTAGGATTATTTTTAAAGCGCTGTATATTGTCTTCAGCCTGATTCGGAGATTGATCTACTAAATGGCTAGCAACTGCCTTTTCACCAAAGCAACTCCCCATATAGCGGAATATTTCTGACCCTGACCCAATAAAGCTGGTAAAGATAGCTATTTTGGGTAGCTTGTCACCACTTGTTGGTCTTTTCAACCTCTGTTGTACCATTGAGAGCAGTTTTTTCAGGTCACTGCGCCAAGATTGTAAACCGAAATTCTCAGAAAGACGATAAAGAATAAGTATCTTTAATAATTCTAAGCGATCGCCATCTTCTGAGGGTTGTCTAATAATTTGTAGCAAACGCTGCAATATTTCTTCTTCACCAGGAAATAGTTGTGTATCGATTAAGGTTTTTATACTTTCTTCACCAAATTCACGAATCAAACTCTCAGAGGATTTTTTACTTAAACGTGATGTAACTACCTGTCTGAGAATTCCTAACCAAGTACTCCTAGCACGGAAGATGAGTTGAAAAATTTGCCCGTATAGTTTGCTCTTGGGGGCATTAATCCGCCAGTTTTCCAGATATTCATGGATATCGAAGCTACGCTCGTCTAAGTCGTATTCTAGTTTTGGTGTAATGTCGCGATTGAAAATCACATCTTCCACAGCACTGCGACGATTGCGCAACATACGACGATGTAATCGATAAGTGTTGCTAACGTAGGTACGAATTTGATGAATAATTTTACCAGTTTTCTGTGTATTCTGGGAATTACTCTGTAGATTACTTTGCAGTTCTTCAGTTAAATTTAAGAAGTACTCATCCTCGGTAAAGAACTTCTGAAGCCTATTAAGACTTGTTTTAAGGGTTGATGCTTCTGCTTGTGCTTGTAAGGGAAGTAAAGCTTCTCCTACCGAATAACGCTCTTCTATTCTATTTACTAAACCCTGCAAATCGTTAATATTGTAAGTCGTAGGGTCAAGCAAGTGCATCATGGTCAGAAAATCTTGCTCGTTACCTAGTACTGGAATGGATGAGAGTAAAAGTAAGCGATCGCTATCATGGACTATCTGTCTGCAAAGTTGAAAGTTATCTTGCTCTGAGGTTAGAGAAGAACGAGCCATTGCTGCTACATTCTGAGCTTGGTCTATGATTACTAAACCAAATTCAGCACTCAAATCTACTTTGTCCAGGTCTTCTATAGCATATACCTTTACCCGGTTAGGGAAATGGGAAATATAAATCTTTTCTTCTAATTCCTGCTGCCATTGCGATCGCAATGATTGGGGTACTAAAACTAAGGCTTTATCTTTAGACTCATCTAAAAGATATTGCCGTAAAATCACCCCTGCTTCCACATTTTTCCCAAGTCCGACTTCATCTGCTAATAAATAACGCTGTACTGAGTCGGAAACAACGCGACGAATTACTTCAACTTGGTGGGGATAAAGTTTAATATTCGCCGAAATCAGACCAGTCATTCCGCAACTAACTGCACGCTGCTTGACTAAGCATTCCATTAATTTCAACCGCTTATTATGAAAATAAGGGGTTTCTTGACCCTTCATAACTAGGGTTTCAATTGGATCGGCAACAATAATATTACAGCGGACATAAATATCCTGCTCAACTGCGATCGCTGTTTGACTATCAGGTAAGTCTATTTGGTACTGAGCACTGTCTTCATCCCACTGATAAACTCTACCTATATGCCAATTATTCTGCCTCTCATCCCAGATATAACATCGAGCCTGGGGCTGTAGCTGAACCGGAGAAAGCGAACTCAAGGGTAAAGACTTTTTGATGCGTTGTGCAACAGAACAGAAATATTCCACAATTGCTTGAGTTCCAGCAACTTGAACTGCTTTTCCTATTCCCAAACTATTAGTCTTTGAACGCACCAATGAACCAATCTGTATCATATTCATAGCCCCATCAGCGCAACTGAAACATCAATTTGTTTGCAAAAGTAATTTTTGCAAACGGTAAAATAATAAAACAACAAGAGATAAATAATTAGATTCAAACCAATCCTTACTTCTGTCAACAGCCTCGACGCTAAAAATAAATATGTTTTCCTGTTCAAATATATCTTGTGTAATTTCACACTTAATATATTTTTTTTGTACGGTAGGGGACCAAATGAATACTTTACAAGCTTGTCCAATGGTTTATTGGGTGAGAAATTGAGCAATTTTCCGCCAGAAACCATAAAGTCTATATTCTTGGCGCAAATTCGAGTCTTGACGTGCCAAACGTTAGCTCTTTTCGGCTTGCAATGTAAATAATGTAAATAATTAAAACTCGTCACAGTAAAACTACTAATGTTGCACCCGAAAGCAAATAAACATATCTATATAACTTACTACTATATTTCCTAGTAAGGGAAAAAATATAAATAATAATTTAGTTTTTCAGGAGCAGTAATCTTAACAGTAGAGTAACTACAAACGGGTTGTGGAATATTTAACCAAATAATTCCACTATCATTGAATCACTTAACTGTTTGATAATAGCAAGTCTTTATAAAACTGTAATACCTACACTTCACAAACCGGGAGCATATCAAGAATTTTCAGGTTTCATAAGTTTTCATGCTATTCCACTATGTTAATCGTACTAATTATAATATGGAATAATATAGAGAGTGCGACACTTGCATAATCTACATGTGAATTATGTTTTTCCAGTATTTGTCCTAAAGAGCCTTGATACGGGAACGAAATTCTGGAACCCCTCTAATACCGGTTGATAACTTAAAGACTGAACCAGCACCATAACCTTCTTGAGAGCGGTTATTTCCTCCGGCAGTGGTAACATAAAGCTGAGTATAGTCAAATCCACCAAAAACCATGCTGGTAACTTTCCGAGCCGGAAATTGAATTCGTAAAACTTCTTCACCAGATGGTGTATACCGATATAAATGTTCTCCATCCCAACGAGCTGACCAGATATGACCTGTTGCATCAACTGTTAAACCATCGGGGACTCCTAATCCATCAGGAGTGATGATATGAGCTTTTTGGTTACTGAGGGAACCTGTTTCAACATCATAGTTAAACCGATAGATGATTCGACGGTCGGAATCAGTAAAATATAAGTATTGCAAATCTGGGGTGAAACCCATGCCATTGGGAACCAAAAGTCCGGTCTTAATTAAATGAAGTGAACCATCTAAATCTATTCGGTATAAACTTCCTGGACTTTCCGGTGTAGCCATTGTGCCGCTAAAAACCCTACCTACGGGATCTGCGATCGCGTCATTAAATCTAGTATGTTTTTCTTCCGGGATTTCTGGGATGATGGTTGTAATTTTTCCTTCATCCCATGTTTCTACTGTTCCCCTATTTTTAAGTAAGAGTAATGAACCATCTGCCTGTAAGGTCAATCCACCAACTACTTCACCAGAATAAATCTGTTCGGCTTTTCCACTTTCTAACCAGTAGCGAAATATCATCCCTCTAGGAATATCTGTCCAGTAAAGACACTGCTGCTGGGGATGCCAAATTGGACACTCGGCGTTATGACATTGGAAATCAGCTATGATGGAGAGTTTCATTTACATTTGATGTTGGTAGGTGGGTGAGTAGATTATGAGTGAGTGGATTATGATGGGAGTAATAGTTGCTCCAGGAGCGATCGCATTGACGCGAATTTTTTTTCTAGCGTATTCTAAAGCTAGAGTACGTGTTAAGTTTTGTATTCCGCCCTTACTAACTGAGTAACTTATATACTGGGGTCGGGGGATAATTTGATGAACGCTGGAAACGTTGATAATAATTCCACTTTTATCTTCATTCAAAAATTCTTTGATAGCTTCACGGGCACAGAAATAAGCACCTTTGAGGTTGACATCAATAACTTTTTCAAAGTCATCTGCGCTAATCTCATGTGCCGCTCCAGCCTCTTGGATACCTGCATTGTTAATTAATATGTCTACACCTCCAAGTTCTTCTTTCACGGAGGCGAAAATACTAATGATATCTTCTTCCATTGATAATAAATTTTAATAAGTGATGGATATAAAAATTTAGTTGGATTGATTTTAGGGGAAGCATGGAAAAGCTATAAATGTTGTCAAAGTTTTCAGAAAAGGTAAACAAAAAGTGTGCTCAGATTTTTTCAACACCCTAAAAATTAGCTCTGCCTATTCAACTTACTTAATTTTATACCAAGATTTTATCAGGCTCTTCTTAGAGAGATTCACATCAAAAAAAATAGTTGCTAATCTTTCTTAAATAGACAAAAACTGTAATCTCGAATCAATCACTATTTATCGCTACAAAACTTTACAAAAAGTATTTCTATGATGATATAAATCAAGTTTGTTCGTACAGTTGAAAATTCTGTATTTACCCTTATGTAGGGAGATTAGTGACTTTTGACAAATACTTATACATTTTTCAAGAAAAGTATTTTCACGATTTTATTTTAATAAAAATTATTTTAAATATGCGGGTTTTTTAACTTTTTCTTAACTCTGTATACGTAAGTACAAAAATCAGGTATTGTTTTAGTATAAATTAGTGCCCAATAATTTACTTAAGCGTAACAGGTAAAAAATTAGCCAAATTAAAACGGCTATATATTTAAGGACTTAAAAGTGTGGGGAGTAAGATAATGAATCATCACTGGTGGAGAACTGTAATAGTCAGTCCTCTTGTTACAACAACAACAGCTTTATTGTTCATTAGTCTTAGTGAAGACCTTAAAGCTCAGACAGTTTCAGCCCCGATAGAAGAGACTTCCCAGCAGCAGATCCTTGCTCAATCCCAGACCGAACACAATAATCTTTTAGAGCAAGTTAATAAATACGGTAGTGAAGGTCACTCTCAAAATTCAATTTCTCAGGTAACTTCGGTTTCCCAATTTTCCGATGTACAGCCTACAGACTGGGCATTTCAAGCATTACAATCTTTAGTAGAGCGTTATGGCTGTATAGCAGGCTATCCTAACGGAACCTATAGAGGTAATCGTGCTCTGACCCGTTATGAATTTGCAGCAGGTTTAAATGCTTGTTTAGATCGGGTTAATGAATTAATTGCAACAGCGACAGCAGACTTGGTCACCAAAGAAGATTTAGCAACTTTGCAGAGATTACAAGAAGAATTCTCCGCAGAGTTAGCAACCTTACGTGGTAGAGTTGATGCTCTAGAAGCGCGGACTGCGGAGTTGGAAGCAAATCAGTTTTCCACTACCACTAAACTCAGTGGTGAAGCTATTTTCGCCGTTACTGATAACTTTGGTGATAATGACGATAACAATACTGTTCTGCAAAATAGGGTTCGTCTAACCTTAAAAAGTAGTTTTACTGGTAAAGACACCTTATATACTCGACTTGCTTCTGGTAACGCGACTCCACTAGATTTTCCTAACGGTAACGGTACATTTGAAGGGACTCAGACCTTCAATTTATCTCCTGACACAAGTAATAATGTTGCTATTGACTGGTTAGCTTATTACTTCCCAGTTGGAAAATCTCAGGTATATATTGCTGGAACTGGTGGTATTCAAAGTGATTATGTTCCCACTCTGAATCCATACTTTGAAGATTTCGACGGGGGTAATGGTGCATTATCTACTTTTGCAACAGAAAGTCCCATATATCGTATCGGTGGTGGAGCTGGTGCTGGAGTTAACCTAGTTTTTGGTAAAGGTAGCGTCTTGCAACCTAGTTCTTTGACCTTGGGTTATTTAGCATCTGAACCTAACGATCCTAATCCTGGTTCTGGTTTATTTGACGGTAACTACGCTGCATTAGCACAGCTCAACTTTAACCTTGGCGATCGCTTCTCTATTGCAGCAACTTACGTTCATGGGTATCACGGTGCAGGTAGCGCTTTATTCGATGCTGGTGGTGTTACTGGTGGGGTTGTAGGAACTTCTCAAGCTAACTTTGTTGCAGGTGGAAATCCATACAGCAGTAACTCATATGGTGTAGGGTTAGCTTTGAGACCTAGCAATAAGCTTTCTATTAGCGGTTTTGTATCCTACAGTGATATTACTGGTTTTGGTGCTGGTGATGATGATGAGGTGTGGAGCTATGGTTTAGGTCTAGCTCTACCAGACTTCGGTAAAAAGGGTAATGTCCTAGGAATTTTCGCGGGTGCACAACCTTATTTAGGAAGTGTTGATGGGGATAAACCATATCATATAGAAGGTTTCTATAAGCATCGCGTCAACGACAATATTTCCATTACTCCTGGTGTCATCTGGTTAACTAATCCAGGTCAACAAGATAATAATGGTGATGATGCAGTAGTTGGAACTTTAAGAACTACTTTTACTTTTTAAGTCTCTCTGTAGAAAGTCTCTCGCTTGCACGTAGTGAATTGGGGAGATGAAAGCCGAGTCAATATTTTATTTGGTCTCAATCCTTAGTTTTTATTTTAGTATGGAAACTAAGGATTTATTACAATTAAGAATTGTAAATATCTTAAGTTCTTACTGATAAATTTTGATGGCAAAATATTGCTTATAACTCTTATGTGGATATCAAATGTAAGCGATCGCTAAATATATTTGTTACATATAGATTTTACTTTGACAGTAAACTCTCTAAAGTCCTATGATGTATAGTCTACCCAATAGCGATCGCTAAAAATTTTCCTATATTTCTTCTATCTGCCCAGAGCCTCAGTTTAACTATCTGTGTTGAGTTTTGGATTTTTTTCAACAAAGTAATTATTCAAGAAAGAACTTACTACAGAAAGAATGATTGGTCCTATAATAAACGCGACTAATCCTTGGACAGCAAATCCTGGTGTAAGTACAGATGCTAACCAGAAACAAAAACCGTTAACTACTAGAGAGAACAACCCCAAACTCAGAAGATTCAAGGGTAGGGATAATACTGAAAGTATTGGTTTGATAAAACTGTTAACTAAACCAATTGTTACACCAGCAATTAAAGCAACAGGAAAAGAACTTATGTTGACCCCACTCAGTGCGATGTCAACAACTAGTAAGCTTAGAGCGGTTGCTAATACTGTGAAAAAGTACCCTAACATAATATATATTTCTCCTAACTACGTCTATTTTGATAAATCTACTTTCCTACTATTGTGTAGCTTGTATATAAAATATGGTTCTCCAATAAGAATGATATATGTGTAATACTCTGGGTCAATAATAAATGGATATACGAAATGATAAATTACTATTTATTAAGGCGTTCAATTTAACATCTCTAAATAGCCCAAAATTTATTACCCATATTTTGAATCAGCAGTACCTTTATTCTTATGCTTATTCTGACTTTTAATTAGCAAAGGGTAGACAAAAATGTCTACCCTTTGGATATATTATTCAGTTTTAAAAATATTTTTGTGTGAACAGCTTATAATATGAGCATAGCAAAAAGCGTCCAGACGTGTTGCCGTGTTTCCACTCCAGACGCTTTAAGCATTTAACTCGCTCCTCACACACAAATATAATATAGCAGAAGCTTTTGAGAAGTGCAAGTAGTTTGAGTGACAATTTATCAACTGGCTGAAAATTCTTCTTTACTTCCCCTTCTTTTAAACCCCGTCCATGTTTAAACCTGGAGTTCCTAATTCTCCCGATACGTCATTGCGACGCAAGGAAGCAATCTCTTAGTCTTGATAAAAACTACGGTTCTCAAAGTAGACGTGGTTTAAATTAATGTTTTAAGTTAATGCAAGAAATGTCTAACTCCTGTGAATACCATTGCTAAACCTAGTTCATTTGCGGCTTTTATGGAGTCTTCATCCCGCAAGCTTCCTCCTGGTTGAACGATAGCGGTAATTCCATATTCTGCTGCTGTTCTCACTGAGTCGTCGAAGGGGAAGAAACCGTCACTGGCTAAAAATGCACCTTTGCTCTTATCTGCGGCTTGTTCTAAGGCTATTTTAGCTGCTCCTACACGATTCATTTGTCCTGCTCCAATCCCTAGAGTGGTGCGATCGCGACTTATAACTATGGCGTTTGATTTGACGTGTTTACAGACTTTCCAAGCGAATACTAGTTCTGCAAGTTCTGATTCTGTAGGTTTTCTGTCGGTGACAAAAGTCCATTCCTTAGTATTCACTGGTTTGTCGTCTGCTGCTTGTACTAATAAACCACCTGCGATCGCTTTAATTGTTGATTTCTGTCCGGAATTTAAATCCCCTAGGGTAAGTATACGCAGTTTGGATTTTTTCGAGAGGATTTCTGCTGCTTCTGGTTCACAACTGGGTGCAACGACGCATTCTAAAAATGTTTTGGTTAGTTCGGTTGCAGTGTCTTTATCTATGGGTTTATTCAGAGCCACAATACCCCCAAATGCGGACATGGAATCGGCATTAAAGGATTGAGTATACGCTTGCTGTAATGTGGATGAAATTGCTACTCCACAGGGATTAGTATGTTTGAGGACTGCTGCTGCTGGTTCTGAGTCGGGAAATTCAGCAATGATGCGTCGGGCAGCTTCTAAGTCTACTAGGTTATTATAACTGAGTTCTTTCCCTTGCAGTTTCTGAGCCGCTGCCCATCCACTAGCTTTTGCTCCGGTTTGATACCATGTTGCACTCTGATGAGGATTTTCCCCGTAGCGTAGGGTTTGTAGTTGAGTTCCAGATATCTCAAATTTCTCTGAGTTACTTGTCTCATCTATTGATTGCTTCATCAAGTAATTCGATATTGCTTTATCATATTCGCAAGTATGTAGAAAACCTTGTAATGCACACTTTTGACGGAAACTAACGGACGCTTCACCTCCCTGGTTGCGCAATTCTTCTAGATAGCTGTCATATTGCAGAGGATTACACAAAACTGTTAGGTGAGCGAAATTCTTAGATGCTGCTCTCAACATCGCAGGACCACCAATATCAATCTGCTCTATAGCTTCTGCGGTGGTCACATCTGGTTTAGCAATAGTCTCCTCAAAAGGATACAGATTTACAACTACTAAATCAATTGGGCGAATTTGGTTATCGGTTAAATCTGTAATATCTTGAGATACATCCCGACGTGCCAAAATACCACCATGAATTCGGGGATGTAAGGTTTTAACTCGTCCACCTAAAATTTCTGGTGAAGCTGTATAATCAGAAACTTTGGTTACAGGAATACTGGCTTCTTTTAAAACTTTTGCTGTGCCTCCACTGCTGATAATATCAAAGTTAAATTCTGTTACTAAAGTTTGTGCTAATTCAACTAAACCTGTTTTATTAGATACACTCAACAGTGCTAGACGAGTCATAACTTTCCTACTTCCTTGATGGGGTAAAAATTTAGGGCAGAAAATTATTTTACAGACCTATTAGACTATTAGGAAATCAAAAACTATGTCGAAGTTAATAGTTTTATTGCAAATTCAAAAAATTATTGTTTCACACATAGAGATATTGAACTAATTAAAATTATTGTGTAATTTCTTGTATATAATTATTTATCTGACTGTTAAAAAACTCCCCACTCTCTATCCTGAAAACTCATGAAAATAGCCTATATCAAATTCCGCAATTTCAACTGTAAATATCTATCAATTAACTGGTCAGTAATTTGATTTGCTGGTGCATCAAGTACTAAAACTCCTTTTTGCTTCAATTTAGCAAATGCAACTTGTCTTTGTAAAAGTAAATCTAATGACACTGCACGGGTATAAGCTTCCTGGACATTGGGGGTAAAACCATGAGCTAACTTATCAACTTGGGGGTCGCGCAAACATATACAAAATGGCAAATATCGGGGAGTTAACCTCATTAAGGAAGCTAGTAATTCAGCAGATGCAGTTACATCTACGATGTCAGTAATCACAGCAACCAAGCAACGTCTGGTATATTGTTGAACAACTTTAGTTACTGCACTTAAATAATCTGATTCTAATAATACTGGCTGTATAGGCGTTAACCTATCAATTAAATGATTTAAGTGATTTTGTCCTCGTTCTGGGGGAATCCATGTACTGACCTGTTTGTCGAAGACACCCACACCCACGCGATCGCCTCTTTGTAAACCTGCTAAACTCAAAGCTAAAGCTGTATTTAATCCCCAGTCAAAGCGCTGCAATCCATTGACTTGAGCGGTCATTAATCTACCCCGGTCGAGCAAAATTATCATCGTCTGCTCATTGTCTGGTTCCAAGACTCTGACAAGTGGAGATGAATTGTAACTTGTCGCAATCCTTCTAGCAGTAGCTTTCCAATCAATTAAACGTAAATCATCCCCTGTACGATAGTTGCGTAACTCCGCAAACTCTGTTCCAATCCCCTGACGACGTAATTGACGCATAGAACCACTCGATTCTAAAGTCAACTTAATAGAAAGCGATCGCAGACCAATTAAATCTGGATATACTTTAACTTTTGTTTCTGCTGGTATTTTCCAGTTATCCCAAGCTAATCCCCAAGAACCAAGTTGTCTAATTTGAATTTTTCCCCAGTCATACTCACCCCGCTTTAGTGGTTTAACTGTATAGCTAATATCTTTAGTACTATTAGCTGGGATTGTAGTTTTCAAGATAGATTGGGAAACATCAAATTTATGAGGATAATAATCACATATTTGTACTACCCCTTGAGAATCTTGAGAGTTTACCTTCAGTAGTACAGGATTATCTCGACCAATGGATAAACGTGATGTTACCTCCCTGGAGACTTCAACTCGTTGACGACGTGATAAAAGACCATCTGTAAAAGTTAGCGCTAATATTACACCGTCAAATATTAAAGCTATTAATATACCTAACTCGATATCTATAAATATACTCAAAGCTGGAAATATAATAATTCCCAAAGCCAATAAAAAGTAAACTCGTTTAGAAGGAAGCATTTTTACCAGGGTAAGTGTTGATAAAGATGAAAGCATCAATCAACAATCATTTTAACTAAATCTTACTCTCTCTCCCCTCTGAATCAGAGATGTCTATTTTGTACAGCAAGGTTAGGGAGAGGTCATCTCAATAGTCCAATTAATTCAATTCGATTTGTAACAATTCCATCCAGAGGTAAGTCTTTTATTCCTTCCCAATCTTCTTTGGTATCAACTTCAGTTACATAAACCTTCAATTTTGCTTCTCGTGCTTTGGTGAGAAAAAGATTAGAAGACCATCCTGGAATATATTTAAGATAGCCTGTTGGTACTCCAAAAGCGTATTTATTACAAGATTTGGAAACCTCTCCAGAGAAAAGCATAGTTAAATATTCGGGTATACAGTCTTTCGTTTCCTTCCGTGTCGGAAAGATTTTTTGTACCTGGGGGACTTGCTTTTTTAAAAGTTGATAGTTTTTCTCTTCTGAAAATAAGTATATATTTTGACGTTGCTCTTCAGAATATTTTCTTAAATAATTGGCTAACAAATCTATTGTTTTCTCAAACCTATCTTTTTGGTCAATAAGAAATTTTTTGTCGGGAAACTCTTGAATAATTTCATCAAATGTCGGCATTAATCCTACACCTTGACCTCGAAATGGAAAGGTTTGACCACCATCTGCAGTATAACCATATCCAATATCAAGCTTTTTTAAAGTCCTCATACTTTGCTTGTGGGTAATTCCTTTTCCATTAGCTCTACAATCAATTGTCCAATCGTGAAATATAGCTAGTTGATTATCGGTAGTTGGATGTATATCAATCTCTACTATATCTGCACCATACTTAAAAGCTTCCTGAATGGAAGGAATAGTATTTTCTAGAAACTTATGTGTCGGTGGATAAATAATTTTGGCTGTACAAGTATCATTATCAAGGTTTTCCTTACGAAAAGTTTGATGAACCCCGCGATGAGCAATGATAGTGAATGATGATGGTTTTGCAGGTAAAGGACGGGGAAAATAAAGGTATCCCACAATAGCTAAAATAAAACCTATCAATCCTGCAATAATAAGTATCAAAACAGATGTCAGCTTCTTACTAAGTAATGATTTTCGACGAGTCACAGTGTTTTCTCGCTATATAAAATAAATTGCTTTATCAATGTTTAAAACCTTGGATTACCCAGAAAATATCATTCTGAAGATAAGGAACATAAAAACGAGCATAAACATTAATGTTCAAAATCTCCCTCCTCATCAATAACATTGATTCATATTGATAATTACCATAAGCTTGTTCAAAAAACTGGGAGAATATCCATCATCTCCATAAGTGTACTTTTATTAATATTTCGTATAAGTTCTGCTTTTGTATAACATTCGAGTTTATATCAAGTTTTGTAAATTTAAGGGTCATTTACTATCGTGTAATTATTATAATTCTGTAAGACTTCTTGAATTAAATTTATTATCTAAAACCCATCAATACAAAATATAAGTTAATGTTAATAAATTTAAAACATTATTTATAAAGTTGGCTAAATATATACTCAACTTATTAACTCAATTTTGTATACAGACAGTTTAGAAATACCGGTAATAAATATGTTTCACCATTCATGATTGGCTAACACCAGTTAAACAGAAAAAACTAGAGTAATCCTAGTAATAATCATGGCTGCAGATAGTAGAAAAAAAATTATCCTAATTTCTGGAAAATTTCTATAGCTAAGATTATTTTCGCAAAATCTGTGTTGGCTCATATTTATGACTTCTGAAACTTATAAAAAAGATAAAGTAAAAAAGATAACCTCTACAACAACACCTAAGATGATAGAAAAGATTTTATTGGCTGTCTCCGGACTAGGACACGCAGAGGAAATGCTAAAAGCTTTAGCTGAATTACCTTCAATGAGAATGGCTAAAGTGAATGTTTTACACGTTGTCCCTTCTCAAACAACATCCGAAACCATGACTGCAAAATGGGAAGAAGGTGGCAAAATTTTGGCAAATGCTATTATGTCCTTGAAGTTAGACCCTGCTCAAGTCTCTTCTATTTTGCGACAAGGTGACCCTAAAGATGTAGTTTGTCAAGTAGCTGATGAGATAGACGCAGATTTGATCATTATGGGTTCAAGGGGACTCAAGCGATTAGAGTCAATTTTGTCAAATTCTGTGAGTCAATATGTTTTTCAGCTCTCGTCTCGTCCCATGTTACTGGTTAAAGATGATATTTACGTCAAGAAAATCAAGCGGATTATGGTCGCAATGGATGCTTCTGATGCAGCTGAAAATTGCTTGAAATTAGCGTTGTTTTTGCTGCGAGATTCCAAGGAGCAGGTAGAATTGATTTTAGCGAATGTCAATACAGAGTGGGCAAGTAGAAGAAGTAAAGAATCTGCACTCACATTAGAAAAATCCCCGGTATTGTCAAAGGGAATAGCGATCGCGCGTCAGTATGGTATTGAACCACGTTGCGTAGTCAGCACTGGTGGAGAAGGTCAGGAAGGATTTTTGACTAATAGTGGTAGAGCAGGTGAGGAAATTTGCCGTCTAGCTCAAGAAAATAATGTAGACCTTTTATTGATTGGTTCTCCCGATAGAAGACCAAATATCGCTAAAAGCTTTGTTGATTTAGATAAACTTTTAGGTTCTTCTTTATCTGATTATATTCGCGTCAATGCGTCGTGTCCTGTGCTTTTGGCAAGGACTGCTGCTTAGTTATCCAGATAACTGTTCCCCAAGATAAATTTATAGGCTATTTAGCAGTTAATAAATAAAACCCCCTGCTCAATTTAAGCAGGGGTCTCTTTACGTTTAGCAAAAGCTTTCAACTTTCAATTATTTAATTTTTCTTCATACAAAACAAAATAGTTACTAGCTAATAGCTATTCTTCAGAAATATTATTACTCCTTTCCACTTTCACGACTGACAGTTACAGTGTAAAGAAGTATTAAAAAAACTGCGGGAACTAGCACGAATAAAATGCTAGCAACGAATCCCAAATCATTTGTTTGCATAACTCTAATTCCCCTCTACTGATTCAGTCAATAATTACTTTTAGGATATCACTTCATTACTCTATTACCAATGTTTAAGGGATGGTAAAGGAAAAGATAATATATAAGCTTACACAGTCTAGCAAAAAGGTTTTCAGTTGAAAGGTAAAATTTTGACTCTGTTGGTGAAAAACCTATCCAGCGGCAGCAAACAATAGTTATTAGGTATTTACATCTTCACTTTTGAGTAAAAAACATCTACTATTAAGGCTTGGTTTTTACACTCACTGGTCCGTTAACCAAAGTTTGACAAGCTAGACGATAGTTATTTGGCTTTTTCTTTAAAATTTTATTCTCAGCATCTGTACGGGGTGAAAGGTTTTCCATACCTTCAACTATCTCCATAATACATTTACCACATTGACCATAGCCACCACAGTTCGTCATTTTTCCCCAGGTTTTGTATACATCCACGTTGTTCTGCATTGCCTTAAGACGTAGATTGGCTCCATTAGCTGCAACAACTTCTTGCTCTTCCTTAACAAATCTTATGCTACTCATTGCTTATACCCTTCTACTATGTAAACTTTTGTGATTCTTCTTTACTTTATTGCAAACTATTAATATGTAACAACTTTTATTAGGTAGATATTAGCAAAAGAGTTGTTGCTTTTCCCATCAGAGTGTATTACTTGTGGAAGACGGTTGACATACTTCCCGTAATAGAATTATGAGGATTTTAATCTCAAGCAGTGATTGCATTATTTGACTAAATTAAACACTAATAGGGGCGCAGGTATACTGCGTCCCTGACAGTTAAATATTTCTTATTTGACTTCTTATTTGAAAATCCTTGAAAACTACAAGGACATTAATCAATTTATTTAAAACCAACAGCAGCTTGCCAAACAAAAGCAAGCAGCAAGAAAAATACCGGAATAATCGGCAAAACATCTACCAATGGGTCGAAAATTCGATACGCTTCTGGCAAATCTGCTAAAAAAATTAATGCTTCCATGTTTTTTATATCTAACTAATACTTATCCAACACAGCTTTGATTGCAGGCGTATTGAAACGCTAACATCACTACAACTTTACCATTCATCCGGACTACATGACCTTCGGGTACTTACTATTGGCAGTATTTTTTCATTCCTGAAAACCCTATCTTGCTTACAGTCACAAAATCATCAAAAATAATCACTAACAGTAGAGGTTTGTTAAGACAACACTATGTCATAATATGAAAAATCTTTACAAATATTTATAAATTTTGACTCATTCTTTAATCTGATTATTTTTTCTTGTAACAAGATAAACAATCTTTACAACTCTTCATAAAGACTGTGCTTCGCAGTATATACACTATGAACAGGAGTAAAAATGTAAAAAGAATCTTATAATCTATTCTTTTCACTTAATGAATGCAATAGTGACTATAAATAAAACTTTATATTTATTATAAGAAATCTTTCTACATACCCTGACAGCTTCCTCTGAGAAGCGTGGTAACCTTATTTCAAAGACTTTACTCTATGAAATACACATTTACCATAGAGAATAACTTATGGTTTCTCATAATTTTTTGATGTATGCAACTTACAAACCGAATTAATTTCCGAAACGTACGCGGTGACATCTTCGGAGGCGTTACCGCAGCTGTAATTGCTTTGCCCATGGCTTTAGCTTTCGGCGTTGCCTCTGGCGCTGGTGCAGTATCTGGCTTATGGGGTGCTGTTCTAGTCGGCTTTTTCGCTGCCTTATTTGGTGGTACTCCAACTCTGATTTCGGAACCGACTGGTCCGATGACGGTTGTGATGACGGCAGTAATTGCTAACTTAGTAGCTAGCAATGGTGATGAAGTCGGTATGGCGATGGCTTTTACCGTTGTGATGATGGCGGGAGTATTTCAAATAATTTTTGGTGCTCTAAAGCTTGGTAAGTACGTCACCATGATGCCATATACGGTAATTTCGGGATTTATGTCCGGGATTGGTATTATTCTGATGATTTTACAATTCGCTCCATTTTTGGGACAAGCGAGTCCCAAGGGTGGGGTGCTTGGGACACTGCAAGCAATTCCAACCTTAATTGCTAATGTAAAACCGGCGGAAACAGGATTGGCTGTAATTACAGTAGTTATCATCTGGTTCATGCCCTCCAAGTTCAAGCGAATTGTGCCACCCCAATTAGTTGCCTTGATTTTCGGTACGATTTTGTCTTTGATAGCTTTTCCTGATTCTGCTGGTTTTGCAATTCGCCGTATTGGTGAAATTCCTTCTGGATTTCCAGCCCCACAAATACCAACTTTTAGCGTTGACCAACTGCAACTGATGTTTGTGGATGCAGCGGTTTTAGGCATGTTGGGCTGTATTGATGCTTTGTTAACATCCTTAGTAGCAGATAGTTTGACTCGTACTGAGCATAATTCCGACAAGGAATTAATTGGGCAAGGGTTAGGTAACTTAATATCTGGTTTTTTCGGTGGAATTGCTGGTGCTGGGGCTACCATGGGAACGGTTGTTAACATCCAAGCAGGTGGAAGAACAGCATTATCCGGTTTGACACGTGCTGGTGTGTTACTAGTAGTAATTTTGGGTGCAGCGAACTTAGCAGCGACAATTCCTCTGGCTGTTTTGGCAGGTATTGCCCTGAAG
This sequence comes from Mastigocoleus sp., assembly GCA_050042865.1. Classification (GTDB taxonomy): domain Bacteria; phylum Cyanobacteriota; class Cyanobacteriia; order Cyanobacteriales; family Nostocaceae; genus JBCCDM01. The sequence continues at coordinate 63,978 of JBHJJE010000033.1, read as the reverse complement.
GTGGGAATTGATATTATTGATTGGAATTTCCTGAAGCGGGCTCACCAAATTTCCATCAAGGGTGCCTTAATCATGTACGGGGTGATTTTGCTAACTGTTTTAGTTGACTTAATCGCAGCTGTGGGGATAGGAGTTTTTGTGGCAAATATCCTAACAATAGACCGTATGAGCAAGCTACAATCTAATTCTATTCAGACAATTAGCGATGCTGATGATAAAATTCGCTTGAGTAATGATGAGAAGCGCTGGCTGGATGAAGCCAATGGTCGCGTTTTACTTTTTCAATTAAGCGGTCCAATGATATTTGGAGTTGCAAAAGCTATCTCTCGTGAACATAATGCCATCGGGGAATGTGATGCTATTGTCTTCGATTTAAGTGAAGTTCCCCACATGGGTGTAACAGCCTCTTTAACTTTGGAGAATGCGATAAAAGAGGCGGTTGAGAAGGGACGTTATGTCTTTCTTGTGGGTGCTACAGGACAAACTAAGAATCGTCTGGAGAAGTTGAGAGTTTTTGATTTGATTCCTTCGGAAAATATCTATATGAATCGTGCTGAAGCTCTTAAGAATGCTGTCTTGGCAACCTTCCCATCATCGTCATCATCCATGAGTGAGGAATCTTCAGATTTTGGTACATCGCCTACGGTTGAAAATAGGGGGTTATTAGAAAATCATTAATTATGAATGAAATAGTTTTAGTTTCTTAGGTAGAAGGGCATTAGTTATTTACAGTTAGGGAGATTGTATTCTCTTTTGACTTCTGCCTAAAAACATATAGTTGTTGTTCAAACACGTGGAATCCCGGCAAATCCTGGTCTCTCTCTTGGTAGTTAAATGATACAGCATTCAACGTCCATATTAGAAGCATTTATATTCGCAACTGTAATGTGTGGTTTTTTCGGCATCTTTTTGAAAAAGAATTTGATGATGAAAATTATCTCCATGGATGTGATGAGTACTGGAGCGATCGCATATTACGTTTTGATTGCATCTGGTAGGGGTTTATTTGCTCCGATTGCAGTGGATGCTGAATCTGTTAGTTATGCGGACCCAGTTCCCCAGGCTGTAATTTTAACAGCAATTGTAATCGGTTTTTCGGTTCAGGCTTTGATGTTAGTCGGAGTAATGAAACTGGCTCGAAATAATCCCACTTTAGAATTAAGCGAGATTGAAAAGAATAATACCCCATGAATGAGATTACTATTGCCTGGATTGCTTTACCATTTTTTGTGGGATTTAATATTTATCTTTTTCCTAAGCTCGACCGCTATCTTGCTTTGGGGATGGCTTTGGTGTCGTTGCTTTATGGATCTTATGTACTTTTAAGTTCTTCTGCTCTGAATTGGCAGTTGCTAGGTAATTTTGGTGTAATTTTATCTGTTGATTCTTTAAGTAGCTATTTTATTTTAACTAATGCACTGATAGGAGCAGCAGTTATTATCTACTGCTGGAATAGTTCTAAAACTGCTTTTTTTTACACTCAGTTAATTATTTTACACGGTAGTGTGAATGCTGTCTTTATCTGTGCAGATTTTATCAGTTTGTACGTGGCTTTAGAGGTAATTAGTATTGCAGCATTTTTACTGATTGCCTATTCTCGTACTGACCGTTCAATTTGGGTTGCTCTACGTTACCTTTTTGTAAGCAATACGGTAATGCTATTTTACCTGATTGGGGCAGTATTGGTTTATCAAGCAAATTCATCTTTTGCATTTGCTGGGTTGAAATCAGCTCCTAGGGAGGCGATCGCCTTCATTTTTCTGGGATTGTTGACGAAGGGAGGAATTTTTGTTTCAGGTCTATGGTTGCCTTTAACTCATTCGGAGGCTGAAACTCCTGTATCTGCTTTGCTATCCGGTACTGTGGTGAATACTGGCGTTTTTCCTTTAGTTCGTTGTGCCTTAATTGTTGAAGAAATTCAGCCGGTGATACAAGTGTTTAGTATTGGAACTGCAATACTGGGAATTAGCTATGCCATTTTTGAGAAAGATACAAAACGGATGCTCGCATCAAGTACAATTTCCCAGTTAGGCTTTGTGATGGCTGCACCATCTGCTGCTGGTTTCTATGCTCTGACTCATGGACTTGCAAAGGCTGCACTTTTCTTGATCGCTGGTAATTTACCCAGCCGAAATATTCCAGAACTAAAGCAAATAAAAATTAAAAAACCTATGTGGGTTGCTTTAGCGATCGCAAGTCTTTCTATTTCAGGTTTTCCTCTACTGTCTGGTTTTGGAGCTAAAGTAATGGCTTTAAAAGGGTTAGTATCTTGGCAGAGTGTTGTAATGAGTATAACAGCCATTGGTACAGCAATTGTGTTTGCTAAATTTATCTTTTTACCTGTTGAAGAAAAGCAGCAGGTTCCACAGACGGAATCCGAAGAAGGGAAGCAGAAGATTAATAATGGTTTTTGGTTGGCATTGATTTTACTACTTGGTATGTTAGTGGCAGCCAATGGCTTGTATTACCAAGCCTATACGGTTGACAACTTGGTAAAATCTTTGGCAACGATTAGTGTGGGTTGGTTGGCGCATCTTTTTATTTTTCAAAAAATTACTTTGAAGTTACCGCGAATGTTCGAGCAGTTTGAACATTTGATTGGGGTAATGAGTGTAGTGTTAGCTTTGCTTTTTTGGATGGTGGTTGGATGATTGGATATTTAGATTTACTCTTACGCTTAATTATCTGGTTTTTACTAACTGCTGATTTTAGTACGCCAAATATTATCATAGGAATTTCCGTAGCTTTACTGCTACCACGAAGTTATACGGCACCTCCAATTCTAAAAGACTGGTTACGGGTATTTGGAGAGATTATTGTAGCTATTCCTACCGCATATTTGGAAGCCTGGGAAATTATGTTTCGTCCCCATACTAAAGAAGATATAGTAATGGAGCGAGTTAAGCCCCAAAGAACGCCGGGATTGGTTTTTTTAGATATTTTTCTTATCACTTTTACACCAAAAACAATCGTCTTGAAATATCACGAAGATGGCTGGTATGAAGTACATCGGGTGCGACCAAGGAGGAAGAAAAGATGAACTGGTTGCTAATAATGATGATAGCAGCATTGCTTATCCCTATTTATGAAGCCTGGCAGGATGAAGATATTTGGCAGAAAATGTTGGCTTTTGCCAGTATTGCAACTAAGACATCCATCTTGATTTTGGTTGTTTCTGTTTTACGTGATGACTGGACAATTGGGGTAGTAGGAGTACTGATTTTGAGTGTAGGGAATGCTGCCTTAATGCTGCTTGCTCATGTTCTCAGAAGGATTAATGAATTATGATTGATATACTTAGCTATATCTGTATGGGGATGGGGATTATTTTCTGGTTTTGGGGGACATTTCCTCTCATCGGCGAACGCTCTGTTTTATTTAAACTCCACAGTCTTTCAGTGGCAGATACTTTGGGTTCGATGAGTATTGTTGTAGGACTACTTTTGAAAATTCCTCAAGAGTTTCCCCTACTAATTTTGGCGCTGATTTCTCTAGCGATTTGGAATACCGTTTTAGGATACGTTTTGGCTTACTGTTCGAGCACTGGAGGTCAAGATGACTGAAGATTTATATATTGTAGTAATTACTGCTTTACTTCCCTTGACGGCTGTTATGTTGGTTTCCCAGGTAAACCCATATCATGCTTTAGTAATTCGAGGCATTTTAGGAGCGATCGCAGCATTAGTTTATGCTCTTTTTGGGGCTGCCGATGTAGCATTAACTGAAGCGTTAGTTGGTACTATGCTTTCCATTACTCTTTATGCTGTTGCAGTTAGGTCTTCACTAAGTATGCGTTTAGGGGTATTGGAGAGTAGATTAGATCAAGAGTCAAGCGGTAAAGCAAGTGAAGAAATCCCTGAAGAGTTACTCTCAATTTTAAGAAAAACTTTGAAAAAGTATCATATGCGTTTAGAAATAGTTACTCATACTAACATTCAAACTTTAAAAACAGCCTTAAGAGAGAAAGAAGTTCATACGATTTGCCTTTTATCCTCCACGGATGAACAACCCCATTATCAACTTCATACGAGAATTTCACGTCTTTACGATGTCATGAAAGCTGATATCCCTTCAGATTCAGTGTGTCTGAGTCGATTTAATACCGATTGCTTAGATGTAGAAGATACGTCGCATTTAACGGAGAATCATGTATGAAATGGATATATATTGCAGTAGGTATAGCCCTATATATAAAAATGCTGGTTTTACCGAATTTAGAAATCGAAATAGCAGATATTTCGATTGTGGAGTTAATTGTTAAGGATAGTGGGGTACCCAACGCTGTTTCAGGAATCATCTTCAGGAATCGTCTTTACGATACAATTTTTGAGGTGATAGTTTTTACAATTGCAATTATGGGAGTACGGTTTCTATTAGCTAATGAGCAACCCTCTTGCACTATCTACCAATTTACAGACGGTCCTTCAGTAGTTCTAGCCAGATTAGGAGCTACAATTGCAGCATTAGTTAGTGTAGAATTAGCTATTCGTGGTCATCTAAGCCCTGGTGGTGGTTTTGCAGCAGGTGTCGCAGGTGGAACAGCTATTGGATTAATTGCCATTACCTCTTCAACAGAATGGATGGAAGGAATTTACCATAAATGGCGAGCTGCAATGTGGGAGAAAATTTCTGTATTAATTTTTATCGTGTTAGCAGCATTTACACTGATTGGTTATGAATTGCCTCATGGTGAAGTTGGTACATTATTTAGCGGTGGATCTATCCCATTACTAAATATTTTGGTAACGATTAAGGTTGCTTTGGGTTCCTGGGCTGCTATTCTATTATTTGTCCGCTATCGGGGTTTGTTGTAAGAGGTCATTCCCCATGCCTATCGAAATAAGATTGCAGGAGCACAATGAAAACGAGAAAATGTGCTTGATACTCCCTTGATTGAAATAGAGGGGAGTTTTGCAATTCCCGTTTGACCCTTTTTAAAAACTAAAGATGTTAGCTGACGCTATACTTCGTAAACACGTAGTGTTGCGCAAAAATAGCGTAATGACGAGATTAAGTTAAATTTAATACGCAATAATATTGTGTAATTTATTTTATTGAAGTACTTAAATTCTCTAGTTTTACTTGCTTACCCGATTCATCGGTACGATAAATAAATTCTCGTTGTCCATCACTAACAACTACCTTCCAACCTGGTGTAATAACTTGAGCACAAATTTCACCTTCCTGTGCTAGACCCAAACAGCTATTTCCCCAGTTTTGTTTTTGTGTTTGGGTAATTCGCAATTTAGCAACCGATTTGCTTGTCTGTTTTGATGCATTACTTAAAACAGCACTTTTAATTGGTACAGGTAGCTCAGTCTCGGATGTACTTGGAGTAGAAGCAGGTGTGGGTGTAGAAGTAGACTCCACCGTGGGAGAAGTTGTCAAAGTATCAGTACAAGCAGCAGTAGAAAATATCAGCAAACATATAGCAGCTACCAAAGTAACTTTGTGAAGTAGACTCGACCAAAAATATTTCATTAACATTCACCTTTTTCAAATATCGTATCTTTATTTTTCAAACTAGGTTATTTATCCTTCATTAATCACTTTCCCCAGATGAAAACTTAAAATCCCTATTACATAAGATTGATGGTTTCAAGGGATGATGAAATTAATAATATTAATAATATTAGGAAATTAAAAAAAAATTCAGTACCAGCCTCAAGTTTAAAATATAGTTTAATTTGATTTTTGCCTTCGGAGAGTCATAAAACAGGGTTCATCAAAACTTTTTTCTTTGAGTATAAATCTTACTTTGATACATCCAGTAATAAATTATAGAGAAACAGAGAAATACAAATACAGAAAAACAAATCAATTGAGCATTCAGAGGAATCAGTAACAAAGAACTTACTAACTCAATCCATATCAAAATAACTACTGTTTTGGTAATAGTCTCAGGTCGAAGCAGACTGCACAATAAAGCACCAACCGGAGCACCAATTACAACCACAGGTACAGCAGCTAACCAATAGTTAGTCACAGATTCCACAAAGTCCCCAATAATAAACTTGTGAAGTAAAAAACCACTAACGGCATTAATAGCCATTAAAATTACTGAAGTAGGAGTACTAACCTTTTCGCATAAACCAAAGAGTAAAACCATTACGGAGAAAGAAAAGATATCCATCCCGCTACCTACCAAGCTGCTAATAATCCCTCCTATGACTCCTGTAGCTAATGCAAAGACTCTTTCCTTTCTTCCCCAAAAAGGAATAGTTAAACCGCGTTTCCTGGGAGTACTATTTAAAATCAACAGCAAAATAGCAAAACTACTAATCATCATTGTGAAGGACATCTTAATTACCTCCGCAGGTAAAATTGGTGCTAGCCAAAATGTCCCCAATATAATCCCTACAATACCCCCAATAGTCCCCCAAAAAATAAACTTCCACTCCATCTTAGCTTTCATAGCAATGATAGTTAAAGATGCAGCACTCATACCAATGCTCTGAATAGCTAAAGAGAAAACCTTAGCCTCACCTGGTGGAACCTCCAACCACTTAGTTAGTACAGGAAAAGCAACTGCACCTCCCCCCATACTTGTCCCACCAGCAACCATCGAACCGAATATCATAGTCACAGCAACTTCCCAGTGAGCGATCGCATTATTAATAGCTTTACTAGGACTGAGAATCGTTAACCACAGAGTCCATACGAAAACAGTGCACAAAAAGCTAGTCCGAAGGGAACGACTAGCAATCATACTTCTAAATAAAGAGACAAAGAAACGATTCACAAAATTAATTATAGTTTTAAGTTGACGTTGACCTGTTATAAGCAATGCTGATTCCCGAAAACAATGTGACAGATGCTTTTATTAAAATTCAACGAAATCTGACCTATCTTAAATACCAATTACAAATCCTTAATCTGAGATTACGAATTCGTCTCATCTGATTTTTAGTTTTCCCAAATTTTGATTCATATTGCTCATTCAAGACTGATAGCTTTTAATTGCACCCAAATGCAAGTATCACCAGATAAATATTTCCATAGTGGGGCTGATAAAAATCAAAAATTTAATTATCAGGGCACGAGCATATTTGCTCAATAAATGTTTACAATAATATTTACATATCTTTATATCTAGCGAGATTGATATTCACAAACATCAAAACCTCTCTCTTTTGGAAGAGGGCTTTTGAGAAAGGTTTTCCAGACTTTATGAGAATTCAGGTAGTTCTAGGCTGAGTTTGACTAATAACTAAAACAAACCACAGCAATAGTCACAACCATCTAAATAAGTATTACATTCAAGGAATTAATTATGGCTAGCAATCAGCGCAGTAGACGCATCATGGAACATTTAAAGCAATCGGGAAATATTCAATTTGATAACGGACGTAATGAACGAAGTCCTAATGTCAGGGATGATGTAGCTAAACCTAACTTGAGCGATAACTCAAATCAAAATTCTAATAATTCTCAACCAACAACATCTGTGTCATCTACAGCACCAGTAACACCTAATTCATACAAAACACCTGATGGTCGTAAAAAACAAATTATGGATCATCTGAGCCGTAGTGGTAGTGGTTATAATTTATTATCCTCTGATTCAGAACAGCGAAAGCAAAAGATTCAGAATCACGTTCGTAAAAGTACCTAGTAAAAGTTTTTTGAAATCCTGTTATTTTTGCTCCACCTTTTTGGGGTGTGTAAATATATATGTCTAATTTTGGGTAGAAATTAGACATATATAGTTATTTTATTCAGAAATGTAACTTCCGTATGACTCTGTCAATTGAAATTAATTAATCCTTCTAATAAACTGGTGCCGATATAAATATAAGCAGATATTACTACAGTTGCACTAATAATTAATGCAATTAAAAAGTTCCAATAATTAATCTTAGTTAAACCAATTGCATAACTGATAATATCTTGTGATATGGGCATAATTAATATCATGTAAATTATACTTCGACGACTATTAAATCTATTAATAAAATTATCTAGTTCTGTTAAATTATTTTCACCAACAAAACGATTTACAATTTTTCTTCCCAACTTTCTTGATATCCAAAAGTTGATACTACAGCCAATTATAGTGGCAATAAAGCTGAAGATAAAACCAACTTGTTTTCCAAACAAGATTCCACCAGTAATAAATATAGAACTACCGCTCAAGGGTGCAAAGATTAGACTAACAGCACATATAAAAATAAATACTATTGGTGCCCAGACTCCAGTATTTTTAATAAAGTCTTGCGCATTTTCTAGACCTACATTTTTTAGAATTAGCACCATAGCTGTATAAAAAATACCTACAAAAGCAATTAATAAAAATATTTTTTTAAAATTACTTCTGAGATTGTTTTTTAAATTATTTTTATTCATATTTTTAAAATAAATTATGATGTTTATTATTTGAATTAAAAATATTCAAAATCAATATAGTTTGCAATAAAAAATATGACGTTAAAGATTATTTATAAATATAAATTAAATATAAAATCAAATATTATCATCCTATCTCAAATTTTATAGAATCGCGTATCTACCCTAGAAACCATTTGGGAAATTCAAATATAAATAGTTCAGCTGAATAACTCATAAAACTTTCAAGGCTTATTATAAGAAAATATCAGGCTTTTCATAACCTAATTAGATATAGAGAAATTTTATTATAATTAAAATACCATATGTCAATATATCCAGATACATAATAAATACTATTTACAAATTATCCCTAGAAAGTATTTTATTTACTCATCTAAAACAATAATTTCCCCTTTTCGATTAATTTGAACGGGTGTATTAGGAAAATCCTGTTGGGTGAGACGACGTACAAGTTGGACAGTAAGAAAGTTTTGGTCTGCATAAGGTATACCAACTTTCGTCATTCTGACAGGAATGATTTTTGCAGATTCCAATTTCCCTGTAGTATTGATTGTAGTTTCCAAAATCATTGAATAACCTGTTTGACCGACTGTAGATAAGGTTCGATATCCTATAAAGTTACCTAAAGAATAAGCAATCAATTTCCCTTTATAAACCTCTACTGCTCTAGGCACATGAGGACCATGACCCAATATTAAATCTGCTCCACTATCAACCATATTCCTAGCAAATTGCACAGGATTCCCACGATTTTCACCATAGAATAATTCTGTCTGATTCTTTACATGAAGTGCACTAGTACCCTCTGCTCCAACATGCATAGATACGACTACTATATCGGCTTTTTTCCTGGCTTCCTTAACTAGTTTTTCTGCTATTTGTGGATCATGAACAGAATTGTAAGCTTGGTATGGTGAAAATCCTATCATTGCAATTTTCACACCTTTTCTTTCTACTACTAGAATCTGATTTTTATGTCCTAAAGTTTCAATACCTACAGATTTCAGATTTTTGACAGTATCTCGAAAACCAACCTCACCGAAATCTTGAGCGTGATTATTAGCAATATTAAATACATCAAATCCGACATCAGCAAACAACTGGGAGTAGGAGGGTGGAGAACGAAAAGCAAATACTTGACCCCGACTGATATCCTTGGCACTATGGGGGTGATTAGTCAAACTAGTTTCAAAATTACCGAAAAGAATATCTGCTCTTTTCATATAACTCCTCAGAGACTTAGGAATTAATTGATTGCGATCGCGAGGTAATCTATGATTAGGATAATTGGTTCCAGGAATAATATCCCCAACAGATTGAATCGTAATTGATTTGACAGGTGCAGTGGAATTATTACTTTTGGATACCGCTGCACTCCCTTGACTAGATTTACCAGTTGTCTCTGGAGACGAATTACTTAAATTTATATTACTTTTATCCGGACTATATAATAAATTAATACCCATAAAAAATAAAAGACCTGTACCTAAAAATAGACACAGGAAACCAATAACTTTATTTGCAGAAAATATTTTACCCAGTTTTTGATGAGCCATTGTTTTATATGTTACATCTATGGCTCAAATTTAACTAAGGGTTTGGTTCATTACCAACAGAATAAACCATTAATTTTATACATTTTTTTCATGAAATACTGATATAAATACTTAATTAAGCACTTAATTAGGAATTGCTGAACAACTATAGTTGACTTATTGTTAAGGATATAGTGAATATGTATTACAAAATACAAGTATTATCCTATACTCTAGAAATAGCCTTTTTGGTAGTTAAAGACAAATTGGTAAGAACGTATTTGGAACAAATAGAAGTATCTTGAGTGTTACATGCAGTCTTAATTTCTACTGTACTCTGATTATCTTGAACTAACTTTCCTTGGTAAGTATACAAAGACTCATCAGGCATAATAAAAGTAATTTCGCCTTGAATCACATCTTTAATGGTATCTTGCTGTAAAACTTTACCTCTGACTCTGTAGGTAAACCAATCCCATCCATAACGGAGCATCAATTCTTGTTCCATTACCTGGAGCGGTTTTGGTAGTATACCCCAACCCCGGTATTGATTTTTAAGATTTTCAATATTGCCAGTGTGGCTTAAAACAGATTCAAACGAATTATTATCTAACCTGCCATAATATCTACCATCAGGTAAATCTATCATAGTCGGAGCGAAACGATGTCCACCGAAATGACTGGACTTCCAAATCCTGACTTCATCCCAGCCCAAGTCTGATATCATTTGACTTCCATAGAAATAAAAAGGATTTCCATACCTAGCACAACACTTATCATGACTACCGTGAGTACAAATTAAGATATCTCGTTTAATATTGCTTTCAACTTCATAGGGTACTGATTTACCTGCAAACCATTTTTTAAAAGTAATTGCAGCTTGTTCTATACTTTCTAATTGAAATTCTCGCTTGCTATACCCACTTATGAAACCTTTCTTTTTCTCATAGATTAGTAAAGTAGTTTTATTTACTTTATGCGACGAATTATTCGCTATCAGAAGAAACTTAATAGGTAATTTTGATTGTTTAACTTCTTTAACCAAAACGTTGAGATTTTCTGGTACCCACTTGGATGCAAAAGCATTTGAAACCCAGGGTTGAGGACATTCAATCAAAATATACGTTTCATTATTACTGGCTGTACCAATGATATTCTCACCTACTTTTCGTGAGTTATCCGAACAAAAGAAATTATTCATGTTATTCTCGTTTTTAATCAATTTAAAGTTTACGATTGAGCGAATTTTATTATTTACCTTTTTTATTTAAGTTTTAATACCTCGCAAGTCTTGTTAATAGAAGTTCCTTTCAACATTTTTCTGTACGGGATTTTTTTTCAGTGTCCGGTGAAAAAGTATATTATTTATCAATAAATCAAATGAATAATTTTTGGTTTTTAGATAATAAGTTATAGTCATTAGAACTTTGCAGTCTCTTACAAAGATTTTCACATTTTTATCAACCATGATAAATATAGATACTTGAAATTCTTTAATTCTCCGCAAATACTCCCTTCAGATGTAATATATGTTATTCAAGCACACCACATAAGATTAAAAATCTTTTGAACGGTAGATTATCTTACATTTTCTTTTCTTCATATCCTTTTTTTTTCTAGAAAATATTAATAATTCGCAACCTATTCTTGGGAAGTATGTACTTCATTGATAGCGCTTGATGATATTTTTTGTCAACTAATATAGGATATGATTCTGGTAAATTTCAGATAAATTCAATATCACTTGTCACGGGTGAGTATATTTTGTTTAGTACATAATTACTTTAATGACTCATTTTGTCAGTGTATTTCAGGCTATTTAATTATCTAGACATTTTTTATTTACTAATGTCTTGAATAACCATAGACAATTGGCGCTGGTAATTTATAGAAACAGTAATGTTACAATAAATCCCACAAACTCCTGTTTTCGGATAATTATCTATACAAGCAATATGGCTAAGAATTTTTCTAAAACCTTAGACAATATTGTAAGCAAAGAGCATTCTAGGCTTTTGCTTGTTGCAAACATTACTCAAAATATATGTATAACGATAGTTACACAATCGAAAATTTTTATGTTATGCGAAATACATATATTTAATTTCTAAACAGTTATAAATACTTATAATCATGTGGTGATATTGTCTAAAAAAATATCCCAAATTAACATTATTATCAATAATGATAAGTATAGGAATCGTTTTAGAGTATATTCTTAAGTTTTAGCTAGATTTGATTTATAGCTTCTTTAAGATGCTATGGTTTGAGTTAATTTCATCTCATCTGCTTGTCGAGAAGAATTTATTTGCTCAAAAATTTGTAAAACTTCCTTTTCAAAAGCGACTTGAGCGCGGTTAGTTTTTCCACCTACGTATAAGCTACCCTTTTCCTGCAAAACCCAGATTTGGGAATGAGAAAAATACGATAAGATTGTTCCTAACATTAATAGAGCAAAGCCAGCATAAACAATAGGTATACCTGGGTCTGCCTTAATCTGTAAACCAGTGCTACCAATTATTTCTAGAACCCTTAGAGTTACACCGTTTATTTGAGCAGACATCCCTGCTCTGAGGGTGTTAACCAAATTTCCGGTAGTATCATAAATTAAAACTGTACCCTGTAAATCCTTTGCTAATAAAGAAACCCCTTCACTTAAATCTGGTTTTGTAGGAATCCATGTACCCCAAATTTCTCCTCGTTCGGTATTGAGCTTAGCCATTGGTAACTCAAAGATAGGACTATTATTTACCCTAACTTTAACCGCAGCTATTCCCCAACTAGTTTGATATAGGGTGACACCTTTGTAGCGTAAAGGTTTGTTTACATAAATAGTTTGACGGTCAATTTCTTCACCTTCTTGGTTGAGTACAGATAAGTCGGAGTAAAACTGGTCTATATTTCCATTATTGGTATAGTCAATCCAAAAACGATTAACTTTTACCGACCAGTCTTGGGGAATTTGAGACTTAGAAAGAATACCGCTCTCTATTATATTTTTAATTTGAAATTTCTGCCCACTAGGAACCATCTCTTGGGCTAAAAATCCAGTGCTTGCTCCCCATATGGAACCAAGCAGAATAATAATAATACCAATATGTACGACTATAGGACCAATACGTCCGACAATCCCTTTACGTGCGTATATTTTATTGTCTTGTTCTTGAAAAACTTTGTAGCGGCTGCTTTGTAAGATTTGAGAGAGGTTACTAATGCAGTGAGTACCTATATTTTTACTATCAAACTCCGCACTCAAAGCTAACTTTCTAAACTGTCTGGGTTTATCGTAAAATTTCCAACGTCTAGCAGCTTTCAGAGCAGGTAATTGACGAGTAAAACTGCAAGCAGTAATTGATGTTCCAAATAAGATTAGCAGTGCTAGAAACCACCATGTAACATAAACATGGTCTAGACCCAAGATGAGAATAACCTTCCAAGTCAGGAAACCGAATAAAGCGGGATTTTCTGGATAATTGCTCTGATAAAAATTTAAAGACTCTCCCTGTTCGATTACAGTACCGCTAATACTAAATACAGCGATCGCTAGCAGCATGATAATTGCTAGACGTAAATCGGTTAAGATGGGCAAGATTTGTTTTTTTAAGAACCGTTGTACGGATATAAGAATATGAGGGTTTTGATTAACTGAGTTTTCTGAGGTCATTTTTACAAAGGGACAAAAGGTAAGAGTAAATAGGGTTTATTTTTCTGTTCGAGAGTTAGGGAATTCGGTAAATTAGTGAAATAACACCGAATCCGATTAGTAATACTCCACTAACTGGATTTATCCAACCAGACCAGCGACGCAATTCCAATATTTTCTTAATTGATGCTGTAAAGGTTCCTGCCAAAATTAACGGCATCACATAACCTACAGTATAAGAGAGAAGGAGTATTCCACCCAAAATTAAATCTTTGGTAGTACCCACCCAACCTAATATACTAATTAAGACCGGAGTACTACAGGGAGATGCAACCAAACCAAAACTCAAACCGATAAGGTAGGATCTTAATCCCTTCGGTAATTCCTGAGAAATCCAATCTGTACCTCCCCAGGATGGAAATCTCATAGGTAAAGCGGATAGTAGATTAAGACCCATGAGAATTGCGATAATGCTAACGATTATCGGCAAACCAATTCCTACCTGACCGTATACTCTACCTAAAGTTGCGGCAAAAATTCCTAAAGCAGCTAAAGTTGTAGCTAAACCCAAAGCAAACCAGGTTGATTGAATAGCAGCTTTCCATCGACTCTGATTTTCGTAACCACCGATATAGCCGATTGTAATTGGTAACATGGAGAGCATACAAGGAGTTAGACTAGTCAGCAAACCGGCAGTAAAAATTATTCCGATACTTAACCACGTTAAGTGGTTTAACTGGTTTGATACTATAGCGTTAGCAAATTGTTCTAACTGATAAATTTGAGTTTGTAAAGCTTCAAGCATAGAGTTGGTATGATTATAATGCCTGAATTTTAGCTTAAGAAAGCATGCTTGAGTGGAAAAGCTAATAGCAAATTTTATTGAAACTCGTCAAGGAAGATTAGAAAAAATATAACTTCAATACTTCATATAATTTTAATATAAATTTCAAGTAACAAGTATAAAAAGTAATGAATATTTTATTGTTAGCTAACACAAATACTTAGTTTTATGGAATTATTTGCCATTAAATACTCATATGCATGTATATAATACAACTTGATATCAAAAATAAATATTTAGATATTGATTTCATATAACTTTTATGAAAAGTATATATTTTATTCTATATATTATTTTTTAGTAAAAAATATTACTGTATTTTTTATAATCTGTGAATATAGTAAGTTTACCAATGCTGAGAAATATTTTTATAAATTGATATTTATAAGTGTTTTTAGCTATATTTAAAATATATTACTAAATATCTGCGTAGTATGAGCCGTAATATAGAATCTTCCCATCAGGTAGAGAATCATAATTCTAATATCGTAGTAGGAGAGATAGTTGTAGCGACTTTAGGTTCATTTGCGATCGCTTCAATTTTTGCTGTATCTATTTATGCGATATTTAAACGGTCTGCAAAAAATCGAGTCCAGAGGCTAAATCGACACAAACAGTTAAAGGTTCCATGTGAGAACTGTAAATTTTTCGATCCAAATCTTTATTTAAAATGCGCGGTCAATCCTTCTATTGTGATGACTAAGGAAGCAGATGATTGTTCTGATTATTTATATGAGGAAATTCACAAAGATAAAGCGAGTAATCAGTTAGATTGCTACCCTGATTAAGATGATTTGTTAGGTCTTATAAAGTTATGGTTCTTCAGTTAGGGAAAAAGAATTTGACCCTGGAGAACATTGAGCTTTATTACCTATTAATTTAGGCATTTCTGGAGGATTTAGAGAATCTACTTTACTCCAACAAATTTTAGTCAGTGTATTTTGTTGATTTTTACTGTCAGCTTTTATTGCAAAGACCGCACTTGTATAACTTGATAATTCTTTTTTTTTTGCCTTAGCAGTAATTTTTACAGACTTTTCAGGGTCGACAACATTTATTCTATAGGAATAATTATTAGTTTCTGATTTAATGTCTAAGTTTAAGTCCGAAATTTGAGAGGTAAAACGATTGTTGATAAAAAAATAATCTTCTTGACCTTTGCTAAGCTTTGATATATTTAATGAGCCTTCTAAGTATTGTCCAATAGAGGGTATAACAGTAGCAAAGACCAACATAAAGAAAATAAATGGAACTAACAGAATGAAACCACAGCCTAAACCAATACTCAAAGCAATTAGTCCTATACTCTGATCAGTACTTGTTTGATTGGACATATTTTTCCTGATTCATTATTTATTTACTGCTAAAGTGTCAAATAAAATATTATCTAGGGTTTGCTTTTTCTAAAATGATTTGGAATCTCATATCCTTTGCAGGATAAATATAGCGATCGCTATATTAAGGAGTGAGAAAAGATTATAATTCAATGGTGAGTGTAAGATTTATAGGCTGTCAGTCTGTCTTAATAAGCTTTAATTCTTTGTGTATTAGTTAATTCAATATTTCGTTTGAGTTATTAGTCGTGAACAGGAGGCAGTTACATGAGGTACATTCTCCCTGCTCCCTGCCCCCTGCTCCCTGCCTTACAACGATATGAACTGTACCTCAATCAGATGAAATTGGCTGTATCTAGTTAAGCAGTAAGGGACTTCCAATTAAAAAAATAATCAATTGTTTTGGTGAGCAGGGGAAGCAGGGGTAGCGGAGGGAGCAGAGGGAGCAGCGGCGCGACCCCGCGCTTCTTTCATAAGTTGTTCATGGGGGAAACCCCCAAGACCACACTTTTGCGCTTTGAAAAAGCGCTAGGGAATGCGCACCAAGAGAGAGGGAGAAAAAATCTGATAGTTGTATTAGATGCGGAAATTGAGTAATTTAATTTTTGGATGTCCCTAAATATATCAATAATTTTGTTTAACTAAGTAAGTCGGTGTAAAAAAATCAAGGTATGTCCGAAGGGAGTATAAGGAAGTGAAACGAAGCAGCCGCAAGGTTTTAAGATATTTTTACAATATGTTACATAGTTAGTTCTATTTGTGCCGACTTACTTCATCCGGAAATAAATAGAACGAAATTTTTAAATGTATGAAATCAAGGATGTTGCTTATTTAATGTGTGTTTCCATAGGGGAAGTGCAAGGTCGTAATTAACTTTGGAGAACCTAAGTTTCAATAGGGGCTTCCATAGAAACTATTTATATCATAATTTTTTTATGTCTTAATTTTGCAACACTGAATAAATTTAATGATATTATTTAATTAAAGGTTTAATTATTTTATGGTTCCAATGTTTTTAATAATTAATGCTAATTCATGAAATTACAATAATGTTTCTGAAGCATTTTAGATTAATATTTTTAGTCTTCATGAATTTAGTATAAAATAATTATCAAGAGATTGATTTCTTTGATGTTATATAGGATACTACCATATCTGTAAATTTGTATAAACTAAAAAAAAGTTAAAATTAGTATTTTTGATAACAGTCAATAGAATATAAAAAATTGGTTTGATTATTAAACTTGAGTTAAGTATTTGTAGAATAATTTTTGTGTATTCGCATTATATACTACGGTATTATGAATAGTGCCTATAAGTTGACGATTAATATAATATTAGTATTTTTTAATTCGATTCGGAGTTTTATGTATATTTTCTTGATTAAGTATTATGCTCCCTGAATATTTACACTTTGTTGAAATAAAATAATTGATTTAATCAGAACAAATTTCAATGCAGATATATTATATGTAACGCAACGAAGATTTGTCATTTCGACCGAAACGTATTGTAGAGAAGGAATCTCAAGATTTAGGCAATTACATCGCAAACGGAAAATTCTAACTGACATGCGATCGCTTATGGCGGGTCTTCTCTCCGAGACGTTACACGAACGACCATCGCTTACGGTCTCGGACGGAATTACCTAGGTGTTGTGTAAGTCCTGTTATATCAATTCTATATGAAGCTGCATATAATGTTCTTATTTGAAGGGATAGAGCTACAGAGAAACAAAGCTTAATTTTCTTGGACTACTAAGTATGTTAATTCATTAGGACTTACACAACTGGTATATTTGACTCCTAGGGGCACATTCCCAAAACCCTATTATCTTTACTTAAGACTATAATAATTTTGATAAATTTTAGTAAACGCTCTAGCAATTCCAGCTATTCCACTCAAGGAAAATAAAAAAATATCAAAACTTCTACTTAACAATATCAGCAAAAAATAAACAAAAAATAAAATATTTACTAAGAAATATCATTTCACAACCAGCGTAGTGGACTGCTAAATTAACAAAGTAGTTCTAATGCAACTTATAGAGTAGAGGAAGCTTTGGGAATTATCTATAAAGATGTAGCAACAATTAATGCTCTCCAGAGAGAAACTAGTTCAGATTGGGTAGAACAAGCAATTTCTAACCTAGATATTGTACTTTTAGATCACTCCAACTGCGAACGCAAAGCTGCTAGTAATGCAATAAGTTTTATGTTTCGTTATCCATCTAGTACCAAGATGGTGAAGGAACTAACAAAAATTGCTCGTGAGGAATTAGAACACTTTGAACAGGTGAACGAATGGTTAGAGCGACGAGGTATCCCTTTAGGACCCCTTCCACCACCTCCCTATGGTGCTGGTTTGAAATCTCAAGTACGTCCCAAAGAACCAGATAGATTATTAGATTCTTTATTAGTTAGTGGTTTAATTGAAGCGAGAAGTCACGAACGTTTGGGTTTACTTGCTGCAAACTGTCCAGAACCAGAGCTAGCAGAATTTTATCGTAGTTTAATGGCTTCAGAAGCACGACATTATGGCGTGTATTGGGTTTTAGCTGATACTTATTATGAGCGGGATGTATTTATGAAAAGACTTGATGAACTAGCGTTTGTTGAAAGTGAGTTATTGTCTACATTACATCCAGAACCACGAGTTCATTCTTAGTTTAGTACTTAGTTTGGTAATGGATAATGGGTGATAGATTATTTAAGATTAATTATCAAAATTTTATCATTAGGAATTGGGAAACCGGGGATGACCGCAAGAATGCAAGTAATGTTATTAGTACTGTTTTACAAGAGTATGGTTTGAGTTGGGAACCAGATAATGCTGATAAAGATGTTTTGGAAGTAGAAAAATATTACTTTCACAGGGGTGGAGAGTTTTGGGTCGTCGAATTAAAAGGTGAAATA
Organism: Mastigocoleus sp.; assembly: GCA_050042865.1. Lineage (GTDB taxonomy): Bacteria > Cyanobacteriota > Cyanobacteriia > Cyanobacteriales > Nostocaceae > JBCCDM01. Next base: position 45,358 of record JBHJJE010000033.1, on the reverse strand, counting down.
GTCGGTACTGCTGCCTTTTATCCTATCTCTCGCGGTAAAAATGCTGTAGAAATTCGTAAAATGTATCTTTTACCCGAAGTTAGAGGTTTGGGTTTAGGAAAATTCTTATTAAAAGAACTCGAAAGAAATATTATATCTCAGGGTTTCCAAGAAATTTGGATTGAAACTGCCAGTGTGTTAACCGAAGCTGTACAGTTATATGAAAAAAACGGTTATCAACCAGCTACAGGTGTGGAAACATTACGATGCGATCGCGTTTATGTGAAGAAAATATCACCCAAGGATAAAATGAGTTTGTGAATCGGTATTTGTGGAAAAAGTATCTACAATTGGGGAAGAAAAGCGGTGGAATCCCAGATTTGTAGAATATGAGTCTCGTCTAGGGGATAATTCTCAGGGGGTTTGTCGAAGAAATCGTGCTAGCTTCATTGAGCTTATGGACAACTTGGATTTACCGGAATCTGAAAAGATGATGGAAGCTATTCGTGCAAATCATTGTTGTGGAAAGGTTCAGACATAAGAACTGTCTTTATATGTTTAGGATTACAACAACCAATTAAACATTGGGAACTATAAGTATGTGAATTTAAACTCTTAATTCCAACTCTTAACTTAAACTTAGATTCAATACTTTCAATTCTCATGTCCCAGTTTATAAAAAATTTAACAAATAACTTTCAAAGTTTCTTTAATCTTTTCCTAGAATCAAACTGTCCTTTATGTGAACGTCCGACTCCCCAGATATTATGTCTTAGTTGTACAAAGCAGCTTTACCAATCTCAAATATCTAATCCTAGTCAATTTTGGCATAAACCTGTGAGAGTTTTTGGTTGGGGGAAGTACGGAGGAACTCTGAAAAGAGCTATATTTGCAACAAAATATGATCATCAACCACAACTCGCAAAACCTTTAGGAAACCTATTAGGAGAAGCATGGTTGACCAATCCTCCAAGCTTAGAACGTCAAATAACAGTAATTCCCATACCCATGCACCCCGAAAAGCTCAAACAAAGGGGTTATAACCAAGCAGAACTCATCGCAAAAACTTTTTGCTCAACTACTGGTTTAAAATTAAACTCAACAGCCTTAGCAAGAGTTAAAACTACCATTGCTCAACACAAGTTAACTACAGACCAAAGAGAAAAAAATCTTCACAATGCTTTTCTTCTCAAAAAGGATTTAAATCAATTGCTTGGGTCTTCTATTTTACTACTAGACGACATTTATACTTCAGGTGCGACCGCTAAATCTGCAATCCTTGCCTTAAGAAAGCATAAAATAAATGTTTTAGGTATAGTTACAGTTGCTATAGCAGGTAAATCAGTTTTGAAGTTATAGGCAAGCAAGGCTAATGAAACTTATAATTGCCAATATAATTGACCAACTAAGCTATCGTTGTAAGAAAATTCTAAAATTATGAGTAAAGATTTCTATGTAGGTATAAGGAATATTGTCTTTTTCCCAGCGATACTGTTAATAGTTTTAGCAAGTTCTACAGCAGCTAGAGCACAAAAATTGAAGCTATATAATCCAATTCCCTTACCTCCTGGAAATCAGGTTGCTGATGCATTATCAGATAAAGATATTCCTACCGGTCAAGGTGGATTTGCTCGCGACTATATTGTAAATTTAAGTAAAGGTGATAATTTAGCAATCGACCTTTCTTCAGACAGTTTTGACAGTATCATTACATTATTAGCACCTGATGGAACTACTGTTGCAGAAAATGACGATGGTCCGGACGGTAGCAGTAATTCTTTATTATTTACCCGCATCAATAAGCAAGGTAAATATGTTGTCCGAGTCCGTTCCTTCGGTGAAACTGGTGGAGGAAAATTTAAATTAAAGGTGACAAGGTTAAAGCCTGTAAATTAACAGGGTATAAGAAAATTAAATTCTAAATAGTAGCGATTACCCATTACCAATTAACGGTGTCATCGCACATAAAAACAAAGCTTCCGTCCACTCAACTACAGCACCGTAGGTATCACCTGTATGTCCCTTAAGTTTGTAGTTGAACCAAGCACCAGTAATCAGAGCGATCGCGCTACCAATTACCATCATAAACACTCCTATAAACCATTTGTGTGGAATCAAATAAATTTGTAATCCACTCAAGCATATCAATAAAATTAAACTGGGTAAAACCTCCCGGGGTGATTTTATCCCTTCTTTGTGAAACGCCCCCTTACCTGTAGGTTTCAAATAAGGATAAAAAGCGATCGCGCATAATTGTCCCCATCTTCCCCAACTACAAGCTGCCATTAAATAAAGCCAGTGGTAGTTCGGTATGCTCACCAGGGCTGAGACCTTGAGTAATACTATAACTAAAGCTGTCATGGCTCCAAATGCTCCAGTTGCACTATCGCTCATTACTTCCAGACTGCGCTCTTTGTCATCAACTGCTAATCCATCAGCAGTATCCATTGCTCCATCTAAATGTAATCCTCCTGTAATTAAAATCCATATTGCTACTATTAAAACGCTACGAATAAATATTGGTATCTCTATAAAATCCATTACAATCTCGAATATTCCCAAAACCCCTCCAATCAACAATCCTAGCCCCGGAGCTATCCTAGAGACACCTTTAAAATCTAATTCTTCTACATATGGCAAGGGTATAGATGTGTAAAAAATGATTCCAGCTATATTGTTCAATAATAGTATTTTCCACCACTGTTGATTGTTGCTCATATTAGTTAAATTAGTTATTAGCAATTATTAAAGCTGTCTATTTAGCCCAAATGACTCTTATAATGTCAGCAGATACACTATCATTATTATTTAAATCTTTAAATAATATTAATCGCCTACATAATTACACGGAGATTTTTTTTGCTATGCTTGAACCAGCATAAATTTAAAATCAAGTATAAAAATTAACTGTTAGACAATTAATTTAATTGTTTTATCCAATGTGGGGAATTTTGAATATTTTATTTCTGAGTAGAAAACTTACATGATATGTGCAAGTATATTTTCAGAATACAAATTTCAGAATACAAATTACTAATTCGTTTATCAGCTATATTCAAGTTATTCAGTTCTAACGCTGAATAAGATTCACTTCCCCACTATCTGCATTGTCATTTATTATCAAGTCAAATCCCTATAAGACCTATGAGTTATCATCTACCCGAAGCTAAAGTGCCTGCTCCATGCATTATTAACACAGGGGTAATTGTTAATAGACTGGATATGCAAAGACTGCTTACGGATTTAGGTCATGTTCGTTACATATATACCCAAGATGACGAATTACAAAGCGAAGGCGAAGGAAATGTCGTAGAGGTATTTGCAGACCCTCAAAGGTCTACAATGGTGGCGAATCATGCGCTTTATTTAAATGTTTGTAGTTTTGACTGTTTAGATTTGAAATTGTCAGCGCAAAAGGAGACTTACTTTGATTTAGTTCAGGAAGGAACTCGTCTGCGTTTAATACCCCTTTCTACCCCTATGCAGGAAAGAAAAGAGCGTTCTTTACATGCTAGTGCTATAGAGGCAATGATGGAGCAAGTACTCTCAGCACGATGGGATGCAGAATTAGATGACGATAGTTGCGACCCTTTCTAAGTAAAGTATTCCCAATTTGCTTTCAATAATTTCTAATTTTTTACTAAATTCTTTCAATAATTTCCAATAGTTAATAAAATAAGTCATTAAAGACATTTTTTGGTTGCCGAGATTTTGAACGCAAACTTTAAATTCGAGCGTCTTGCTGAATGTAGGCAGACAAAAGCCAGGGTGGGAGTTTTTTCTACACCTCATGGAATTGTTGAGACTCCAAGATTTATGCCGGTGGGAACCCTGGCTAATGTGAAGACTATGACTCCGGCTCAATTACAAGATACCGGAGCTCAAATGATATTATCTAATACTTATCATCTCCACTTGCAGCCCGGTGAAGCTATTGTTGCGGGAGGCGGTGGTTTACATAAGTTCATGAATTGGGATGGACCAATATTAACCGATTCTGGTGGGTTTCAAGTTTTTAGTCTGAGCGAGATGCGTAAAATTTCAGAAGAAGGTGTAACTTTTCGCTCTCCCCATGACGGAAAAATTATTGAGTTAACCCCAGAACGTTCCATCGAAATTCAGAATACATTGGGGGCAGATGTGATAATGGCATTTGATGAATGTCCTCCTTACCCTGCAAGTAGAGAGGAAGTCGCAACAGCAACACAACGTACTTATAGATGGTTAAAACGGTGTATTGAAGCTCATAAGCATCCAGAGCAAGCTTTGTTTGGGATAGTTCAGGGAGGAATATATGCTGACTTACGTACCCAAGCAGCAACAGATTTAACTAAATTAGACTTACCTGGTTATGCAATTGGGGGAGTAAGTGTAGGGGAAGAACCAGAATTGATTCATGACATAGTTCAAGTTACAGCTCCGTTATTACCTGCAAATAAACCCCGTTATCTAATGGGTGTTGGTACCTATAAGGAAATAGCGATCGCTATTGCATCTGGTATAGACTTATTTGACTGTGTAATACCTACCCGTTGGGCTAGACATGGTACAGCAATGGTGTCTGGGGAACGTTGGAATCTGAAAAATTCTAGGTTTCGTGAAGATTATCAGCCAATAGACGAAAAATGTCCCTGCTACACTTGTCAAAATTTTAGTCGTGCTTATGTATCTCATCTAGTGCGATCGCAGGAGATTTTAGCTTATACCTTATTGAGTATCCATAATATTACTGAGTTAATACAATTTACTCAAAAAATTCGCCGCAGTATTCTCAATGGTTCTTTTGCTGAGGATTTCGCGTATTGGTTGGCATCTGTTAGTTAATATTATATTAATTTTTATGACGATATGGTCTAACTTTGAAAGGCTTCCCTGAAAGGTTTGTCGTAGACTAGGAATCTCAAAGCCTTATTTAGGAGACACGGAAGCATTTATGGAGTATAGCGCTAGCTAATGTCACGAGTGCGTAAGTCCTATGAGTCTAAATTTAAGCAGGAGAATTCCTAGCAAAATATAAACTTGATTTTTTTGACTTTGGGAATACCAAGAAATGCAAACGTCCGACATGGAGTGATATTTATATAGCGACGGTACCGATATTGCGATCGCTGCTTCTACACTTTTATATGATACTGGCGAGTTGCTGGGGGTCTTGTCTGTTGATTTATCGCTAAATAAATCAACAATTTTTTACGTACTATCAAAGTTGGAAAATCTGGTAAGACTTTTATTGTTGAACGCAATGGAAAAATATATTTTAAAGAAGGAGAAGAATGAAAGCGTTTAAATACTACTGTAAGTTATTTGCCTTTCCTTAGAAAATCTATAGGGTTTTTAAAAAGCAATTTCGGTAATTTAAATCGCAGTCAGTTACTAACTCTGCTGGACAAATTTGACCTATCAATTTTTTCTATTTAGGGTTTGCTGAAAAAGTTTACCAAGTATTTATCCAGGAATTTCTCATCAGAGTGTAAGGATTTTGAGCCCCTAGATATTATAAGCTTGCACCTGTTCGTTTAAGAAAGGCTGATGAGCTTCGTCTGGTGTAGCTTCTAAATTTCATTCAGCAAACTCTTATTTATGTCACACTAAGACATCTAAATGCTTAATATGTTAGCTATTTTATTTATTGTCCTAATTGTTAGCATATGAGATTTAAATATAAAAAACATTTAAAAATTTGCATACTCAAACATCTAGAAGGTTGACAAAAACTTAAAAATTAAAGTATTTAAACATCTAAGCATGATAAATAAAAGTAGGGGGAATTCCGAATACAGGTAAATGATTATTACTGTGGCAGCATATAAAGGCGGAGTAGCTAAATCTACAACAGCTCTACATTTAGCTGCATATTTTCAACAAAAAGCTGATACTCTATTAATTGACGGAGACCTGAACCATAGTTCTTTAGATTGGTCTAATCGGGGTAGTTTGCCGTTCAAAGTTGCTTCAACAATAGACGGAGTTGATTTAGCTGCTCTTTACGAACATATAGTTATTGATACTGCTCCCAAGCCTAGTGCTGATGAGTTGAGAAGTATTTATCAAGGTTGTGATTTATTGGTTATTCCTACCACACCTGATGCGATTGCACTTGCTGCGACATTAAAGATGGTAAATGATTTGCAGGATTTTGAAACTAACTGTGCAGCGAAATATCAGATTTTGTTGACTATAGTTCCTCCAAATCCGAGTAAGGCAGGAGAGGATGTAAGGAATGCCTTGAAAAATGCTGGTTTACCAACCTTTAAGTCGGGTATTCGTCGCTTAAGTGTGTTTCAAAGAGCAGCTTTGGAGGGTGTACCGGTAAATGCTGTAAATGACCCTTACGCACAGATTGCTTGGCGATGTTATTCTGAAGTTGGAAAGGAGATACTTTCATGAGTTCTAAGAAGAAAGTCAGTCGTTATGATGAACTGATTGATGCTGCACGCAGTCGTATAACTAGGGATAAACAGTCTCAAGCAACTGATATCAGACCTGCCTCTCGTAGTAAAAGTACCGACCCTAATTATACTCGTACTACCGTTTACCTTCCAAAACAGTTACATCGCCAATTAAAGGCTGCTGCGGCTTCTGAAGTTAGGCAGATGAGTGATATTATCATTGAACTTATTGAAGGATGGTTAGAGGAGAAAAATAAGGGGGATAGTGGTAGCGATCGCGATTAGTCTGATTTAAAATGTGAATAAAAGTTAAGAGGGGTTTTACGCTATGGTATCCCCTCTTTTATGATGTAATAAATTTTAGAGTGACATCGCATTCAAGTTGTTTTTAATGAAGAAATCTCAGGTTAGAATAGAATTTCTTCTCCTTTCTCAGTAAATTTCACTTCTTTAATGTTTAACTGAGAATTACTTGTTAATGTCTTTTTCACGCTGTTAAATAGAGCAAATTGCTCGCAGCTTGAGAGAGAGCTAAGTTGTCTTTCGGAATCAGGAGCAATTCTCAAGTCTACTGTCGCAATACTGTTTTTAATGTCTACTCTATATCCTTGCAGGTTAAAGTCTCCGTTATCTTGTTGTTTCAAGACCTGTCCAACAAGATTTTCAGCAGGTTGATTGGCTGATACCTGTACTTTTTTAGGCACTAATTTTGTACATTGAGAATCACTGGTATATACGGTGACGTTTAAGGCTTTACCTAAAATATTAGTTGGTGCTGCTGCTATTTTTCTGTCACCGGAGATATTATTGCTTGGTTTGGGAGTAGAAGATACATTAGGATTGTCTTTATTATTATTATTAATAATTGTATTTTCTTCTGATGGTATGGTATTTGGTGTATTTGTAGGTGCGGGTGTGGATGGATTATTTAATGCTCTGTTGGATGAATTTTTTTCGATGTTTTGAGAGCTAGGTGTAGAAGCACAACTGCTTATACCTAAGGTTAGGCATAGAAGAATAAGAGGATAAGTTATTGTTAATCCAGCCTGGGAAAACCAGATTTTACCGGTAAATATTCTTGTCGATTTCATAAGTTTGTTCATCATTAAGTTACCCCGAAAGTTTTTCTTGTTTCGCGTGTGTGATGAGCTAACCCGTAAAAATTTACATTTCTACGCCCGAAATTGAAAGTACTTTGTAATACTAATACTGCTAAACTTTACCTGATAGTTTTAGCCTTGTCTGTATCGTAAGTTGATAGGGTGGCGGTTTAGGGCAGGGGAAGAGTTATATAATTAACCATTATTCGGGATAAGCTCAAACTTTTATTATGTCATCCCTTACCAAAAGGTATATGTCAACATGTTTGTGTTGTTTCAGCTACTTACAGTTGAATAGAATTCCTTAATCCGAACTGACGTTAACTAGGTAGGAAATATGTAAGTGTTTACTTAATATAATTATTTACAAATATCTATTATGTCTGAGCAGAAAGTTAGTAAGTATAATCTTCGTCAAGTCCAATGGGATGGAGTTAAAATCGATAGTTGGGATGCATCTAAGTGGAAACAATGGAAGTCTAAGTCCCCTACAGATAAATATGTCAAATTTGAGCGTGAGTATCTCAGAATAAAACATGCGATCGCTCAAGCAAATCTTGCTTTGAGTTTAGATAAGGTAAAAGTTAAGCTGAAATTGACAGGTTCCCATTCTATTGCTTTACAAGGTACCTTTCCTTGTAAGAATGGGGATGTGGGCAAGAATAATAGTAATAATAAACAGTATACCATTTCTCTAGGATTTTGTGCGAATGATATTGGTCTAAAAAAAGCTATTACGAAGGCGCGGGAGTTAGATTTATTACTTGTTACAAATCAGTTTAAATGGGTGCCGGAGTTATTAGGTAAAAAGGCACAGAAAATCACTTTGAAAAATGAACAGAATATTGTTAAAACTATCCAAGAGTTAATTTTTGATTACGAAAAAGAGTTTTGGAAAACTCATCAGAGAAATAGGCAAAGTATTAGGACTTGGGAAAGTCATTATATAAGACATTTAAAGAAGTTGCCCCAAGATGAGACCGTTTCATCATTGGCGATTGAAGAGGCATTAAATAAGACTCAACCTAATACATCATCAAGATTTTATCTAATTTGGCAGTTAAAAAAGTTTTGTCGTTTTTGTAATTTTGATGCTAGCAAATTAATTGATTCTTACGCGACACCTCTACCAAAGCCGAGTTCTCGAAAAATACCTAGTGATGAGGAGATTGTTGCAGGTTTTCATCAAATAGGTTTACCACTGTCACATCATGCTAGTAAAGATAATATTGGTTTACCTTCACAATGGCAATGGCTATATGGAATGTTAGCAACTTATGGGTTAAGACCTCATGAATTATTTGCTATTGATGTTGATGCTTTTTGTAATCCGAAAAATACTTTCCATTTGATTACTTTAAATCCTGGTTTGACCCAAGGAACAAAAACGGGAGAAAGGACTTGTGGTATTCCACCTTTATATCCTCAATGGATAGAATTATTTGATTTAAAGAATATCAAGCTTATAGATAGTGAGGCTCATTTAAATAATAAGACTGCTAGGATTCATGTCAAATTCAGAAATATTAGTCTTGGTTTTAAACCATACGATTTACGTCATGCTTATGCTTTACGAGGACACCGTTTGAGGGTACCGATTAAAACTATGGCTGACTATATGGGACATACGGTGGAGGAACACACTAAGACTTATCAGCGATGGATGAATGAGGATACTAATTTAGAAATATATAAGGAAGTAGTTATAAATCGACACGGGACTTCTAAGGAAGCTTTGAAGGAAAGAATTAAGGATTTAGAAGCAGAGAATTTAGCATTGAGGGCTGAGAATGAGTCTTTGAAGGGGATTTTAGTACAGCATCAGTTGGGAGAGATGTTAAAGTAGCGTTCTTAGTATTCTGGAAGGAGTTATGGGAGTTATTACTCAACGGATTTTATATCATTTTGATGATTGGTGTGATTTTTTGGGAACTATAAAAATATTAGGGCTAAATAATATAATTCTTTTCTAGCAATCTACCAATAGTATGACAGCGAATAATTTAATTACTATAGAGCGTGACGTTTATGATTCACTATTAGAGGAATTAGCGCAACTCCGTAAGGTTGTTGCTGATTCTACAGATGAGTTAAATTTCCAACGTTGGAATTATTTGCTAGAAGGAATTATATCTGCTACTAGTTCTTTGCTGAATCCAGATAACTTTGATGCTTCAGTTAATGATGCTTTGGCTAAGTTGGGAAATGTATTTGATGTTGATAGAGTATACGTTATTAAAACTCATTCCCAAGAAAGTAACGATCAGCTATCTATTCATCAGTCTTTGCGGTGGTATAGTAGTGGTATTCCCAGTAAGGTTAATATACAAAGCTTTTGCAGTCAAGACTTTTTAGAGCTTTGTTATAACAAGTTATCTGTTTGTGCTGCTCTTCCTGTAGAACAGAGAAGTTCGATTTCCGGATGTACGAGGAATTTCCCTTCATACGAATCCCAAGTCTTAGAAAGTCAATGTGTTCTCTCTGTTGTAGTTATCCCTATTGTGGTGGAAAATAAGTTTTGGGGTTTCATTGGTTTTGATGACTGCTATGTAGAAAAAGAGCGATCGCCAAGGGAGGTTTCATTACTATTAGAATTTGCTAATAATTTAGCTGCAATCATAACTAGGTATGAGACTCAAAACCGTTTGCAAGAGTTACAACGAAGTTTACGTTCTATTATTGATAGTATTCCCCAAAGTATTTATTGGAAAGATAATAGTTGTGTTTATCAAGGATGTAATCTTAATGGTGCAAAATCTGCTGGTTTTACTTCACCCAAAGACATTATCGGTAAAACTGAGTATGATATGCCTTGGGCTAAGGATAAGGCTGATGAATATTATAAGTCTGATTTAGAAGTTATGAGGTCGGCACGACAGGAATTAAATATAGTTGAAAATTTATATTTATGTAGGGTTCCTTTACTGGATAATGCTGGTGTTTTAGTGACAGTTGAGGATATTACACAAGTTCAACAGACACAAAATTCTTCATCTGGCTACAAAGAAGATTTACGTATTTTAATTGATAATGTCTACGATGCTATTTTCATTCACAATATAGATGGATCTATTATCGATGTTAACCAACAGATGCTGCAAATGTATGAGGTTGACCGAGAAGATGCAATAAAGCTATCTTTTTTCGATGATTATTTTGGCTATGACAATGATTTAGGTAAGGCTGATGAAATCTGGCAAGATATCATAGCGGGTAAAAATCAAGTTTTTGAATGGAAAGCAAAAAAACCATTTAAGGATGAGTTTTTCTATGTAGAGGTTGTCTTTTCTAGAATTAATCTGAATTCTCAGGATGTTGTTTTAGCTAATGTTAGAGATATTACAAATCGTAAACTAACGGAGGCTAAGTTACAACAATTAAATGAAGAGTTGGAAGCTAGGGTGGAGGTAAGAACTCTCCAGTTAATTCAGAGTGAATCTCGGTTAAGAAATTTGACTAATAGTACACCGGGAGTTATTTACGAATTTTGTAGGGATTTTGATGGTAGTATCAGCTTTCTTTACCTTTCTTCTGGTTGTGAAGAAATTTTAGGATTAACACCACAAGCTCTGCAGGATAATATTGAATTGTTTTTATCAACTATTCATCCTGAAGATTTGCGGGGTTTTCATCATAGTATTGGACTCTCGGCTGAAAGTTTAGACATTTGGGAGTACGAATGGCGTTCTACAACTCCTGATTTTCGGCAAAAATGGTTAAGAGGGATGTCTCGTCCCCAGCAACTTAGTAATGATAATATTGTTTGGTATGGTTATATTTTTGATATTAGTGATTCTAAGGCTATAGAAGCAGAATTACAGCGTTCACAACAGCTTTTACAGTTGGTGATGGATAATATTCCCCAGTCAATTTTTTGGAAGGATTGTGATAATTCCTATTTAGGCTGTAATTTAAAGTTTGCTCTAGATGCTAATATTGATTCTCCTGAAGATATTGTTGGTAAAACTGACTATCAACTAGGATGGACTCAGGAGGAAGCGCAAATATATCGCAGACGCGATCGCGCTATTATGAATGCTGATTCCCCACAGTTACATGTTATTGAAGTCCAGAAACAATCTGATGGTAGAAAGCTATGGTTAGATGTCAGCAAAATACCTTTACATGACCGGGTTGGAAATGTTGTTGGTTTGTTAGGTTGTATTGAAGATATTAGCGATCGCAAAGAAATAGAAGCTTGTTTACTAGAAAGTGAGGTTAAGTTCCGCAGTATTGTGGAGACTGCCAATGATATTATTTATATTCTAAATCCAGAGAAGGTTGTATCTTACGTCAGTCCTAATTGGAAAAATATATTGGGACACGATACTGATGAGGTGATTGATCAACCTTTTGCTGCTTTTATTCATCATGATGATTTATCTGTATTGTTAGATGCTTTTTCTAAATTAACGGTTTACAAGAGAATTGATGGTGTCGAACATAGACTCACCCACGAAAATCAAACCTACAGATGGTATACTTCTAATCTGGCTGCTGTTAGAGATGAAGATGGTAATATCCTCTACTTTACTGCCATTGCTAGAGATATAACGGAGCGCAGAGAGGCGGAAATTCTATTAAAGCAGCAGAAGTTTCAGTTAGAGGAAGCTCTGCAAAAACTTCAACTAGCTCAAGCTCAACTAATTCAAAATGAGAAAATGTCTTCTCTAGGTCAGATGGTTGCAGGGGTTGCTCATGAAATTAATAATCCGGTTAGTTTTATATACTCTAATCTTCTTCCTGCTGGAGAATATATTCAAAGTTTACTAGAAATTTTAGAACTTTACGAACAGCATTATCCTTACCCAGTTAAGGAAATTCAGGAAAAAATTGCTGCTGTAGAATTAGATTTCCTCAAAGAGGATTTAATCAAAATACTTCACTCAATGGAAGTGGGAACCGAACGAATTCGCGAAATTGTGATTTCACTTCGTAATTTCTCCCGTTTAGATGAAGCTGAGTTTAAATGTGTAGATATTCATAAAGGTATTGATAGTACCTTATTAATCCTATGTAATGCTTTGAAGGGGAAAAATCAATACCCAGAAATCGAAGTTATTAAAGAGTATGCTTCTCTCCCTCCCATAGATTGCTACCCTGGGAAACTCAATCAAGTATTCATGAATATCCTCACTAATGCGATTGATGCGTTAAATGATGATTTGCAAAATACCTCTCCCCAAATCTATATCTCTACTACAGTCACCCAAAACAACTCTATTCAAATTGCGATCGCTGATAATGGTATGGGTATCCCTCGAGAAATTCAACCCAAGTTGTTTGACCCGTTTTTCACTACAAAGAAAGTTGGTAAGGGTACGGGACTTGGTTTATCTATTAGTTACCAAATAGTTGTAGATAAACATGGTGGTAAATTGTACTGTCAATCTGTTCGAGGTAAAGGTGCACAGTTTTTTTTAGAAATTCCTATTAGACAATCTCTAATTAGTTAAACATTATCCTGAATGTCAAAATAGCTAATAGATAAATAGTAGAAATAGTATATAATCCCAGCAGTAAACATATAAATAATTTTACTTGATTATTTATTTCCTGGATTCTAATAAAATTCTTATAAATATATCTTAAATCATCAATATAGTCTCCCTCTTTTCACAGTATCTTATACAAAAGACAGAAAAAGAGATATTATTTATTATGCATCTCAATATTTAATCTAAATTAACTTTCGGGTGGAAAATTGATTCTATACCCCTAATATTTAATTTAAAAACAATCAATCATTATAGTACATAAAAACTATAAAATAGTATTTAAAAGTAAGAAAAAAGTAAGAAATGAATAAAAGTGAAAACACTAAAATGCCTGCGAATAGAAAAAAAGAAGAAGTAAGACCGCGCAGGGACTTTGCGCAGTATTGGTTACGAGATGAAAGGATTTTGCACAAAATTTTAGAAGCTGCACAATTGGTTCCATCAGACCGAATATTGGAAATTGGACCCGGAACAGGAATTTTAACTAGGAAGATTTTACCTTGGGTACAGTATTTAGTTGCTGTAGAAATCGACAGGAATTTATGTAAGAAGATAGTTAAGGAGATAGGAAGTAAGGAGAACTTTTTACTTTTACAAGGCGACTTTTTAGACTTGGATTTACAGCCTTTGTTAACAGGAATTCCGGTAGAAGATAAAAGATTAAATAAAGTAGTTGCAAATATTCCTTACAATATTACCGGACCCATAATCGAGAAATTATTAGGGAAGATATCATCCCCCAATGAAGAGAGATATGAATCAATAGTATTATTAGTACAGAAAGAAGTTGCACAGAGATTAACAGCAAAGCCAGGGACAAAAGCATTTGGAGCATTGAGTGTTAGAGTGCAATATTTAGCCGCATGTGAAATGATATGCAACGTACCTTCCCAAGCATTTTATCCACCACCAAAAGTAGAATCAGCAGTCATCCGTTTAACACCCCGGATATTTGCAACCCAAGCGAAAGACCCCAAGAAATTGGAAACCATAGTTAAATTAGGGTTTGGTTCCAAACGGAAAATGTTGAGGAATAACCTGCAATCAATTATAGATAGAGATGAATTTATTGCGTTGATGGAGAAACTAGGGATAAACTCCCAGGTCAGAGGAGAAGACCTGAGTGTGACTGAGTGGGTAAGATTAGCAAACGAACTAGTTTGAGGGGGTAGAAATTATTTCATGGTGCTTTGCACCCACCTAGGAGACCTTCACGAACGACTATCGCTTATAAAATGCAATATCAATTCCAATTTGGGGAAGCGTTGATTCTTATCTAGCTTTCGACAGGAGGAAAATAAGAACGCGATCGCTTGTAAAACTACAATCAGTGGAAGGATATCCAAGGGATTCCTAACCACTCACTTACCTCATGAGCAATCCACTCTAACTCAGGTTCGCAAAAGAAAGCAGAAACGAAAAGATTATCTTCACTGCTAATTAACTTATACTCGTTCCCATCTAGATGAAATATTACTTGACTTGAGATTTGACGACTTCTCTGTCCATTGGTGTATTTGCGGTATGTAGGAACAAATTCAATCTTGTTTATGTATCCATCTAAGTAACGTTTAAATTTAAATCCGAATAGATGGTAAATTTTAGTAAGTTTTTTATTGGGCGACGAGATGAATTTCGGAATTAAGTAAAAATACTTCAAATAACAACGAAATCATCAACGATTTACAAGCCTGTTAACCTAGCTTCATTTATCAAACACTTATAAGAGCAATCCATGAAGATTTAAGTATCCCCTATTAAATGCCCTCAACTAACAAGTTAATATATCTTGGGACTCTACTCCCCTGCTCTGACCTGAAAATTTTATGCGTAGCTACATATTAACTGCACCAGGCAAAATCAACCTATATCTAGAAATTATTGGGAACCGTCCCGATAACTTTCACGAATTAGTCATGATAATGCAGAGTATCGACCTTGCAGACACCATCGAAATTCAAGCAAGTAGCTTAGAAAAAATTCGGATTCGTACTAACACCTCCCAACTACCCACAGACCAGAGCAACCTAGCTTATCAAGCAGTTCAAATCATGCAGCAGAGATTTCCCCAAGCATCAGCACAGTACGGGGGAGTAGACATCAGCATCACCAAACGTATTCCCATAGCAGCAGGACTAGCAGGAGGTTCCACAGACGCAGCAGCAGTATTAGTCGGAATCGACCTAATGTGGAACCTAGGACTTACCCGTTCCGAACTAGAAGAAATAGCAGCAACCCTCGGTTCAGACATCCCATTTTGTATCGGAGGAGGAACAGCGATCGCAACTGGGAGAGGGGAGAAAATTAATCCCCTACGAGGTTTAAGTAATCAATATATAGTCTTGGGTAAACATCGTAGCTTAGAAGTATCCACACCTTGGGCTTATAAAACTTATAGAGAGAAATTTGGCGATACCTATATTACAGATACTAACAGCTTTGCAGAATATGCAAACGCAGTCCATTCAGGAGGAATGGTCAAAGCTATCATGAATCAAAACATTTCCGAAATAGCACAAGAACTACACAACGACCTAGAAAAAGTAGTATTACCCTCCCATCCCCAAGTATTGCAACTCAGAGACAAATTTAAATCCACCGGAGTACCAGGAACCATGATGTCAGGTTCTGGACCAAGTGTATTTGCATTATGTGAATCCCAACAGCAAGCTCAAGAAGTAAAATTACAAGTACGAGAAGCAATACCCGACCCAGACCTAGAATTATTCGTAACTCAACTGATTAATCGAGGTATTCAAGTAGCTACTTAGATTTTGTTCACAGATAAATCGGTAAATCTTTTCTTTTCCTATATTCTTCACTCTTCCATAATTACGATTCCCCATTTTTCCAAAAGTACGGGTTTAGCATTGCTAAACCCCCAACCAATAATTAACAACTAAAATGACAGAAACAGAAACCAAACAACCCGAAACTCAAAATCAACCCACACCAATACGATGCTTCACCGGTTCCCTAGTATCAGGTGGATTATCATATGCAGCGTATTCCTTAATGATTTCCATCGCAACCACCTTTGCAAACAAACCCGTACATTCCGATAATCCGATGGTAATTCAACTATCCTCCCTAGTACGTACTTTAGTAGTAGGAGTAGTCGCTTTAGGAGCAGGAGTTACCGGTATAGTAACATTAGGTTTATTCGCCCTCGGAATTCAGTTACTTTTTCAACAGATGACCAAAAAAGAATCTTGAGAGTTCTTCATTCTAAACCCCTCTCCCAATCTTCTGTAAGGGTTTAGCACTGCTAAACCCTTACAGTTATACCTAGCACTTGACCGGAAATACCCACCTAAGACACCCTAAATCTACTTTTCTTAAAAAACTGGCAATATATCAAAATTACAAACCTTCAATAAAGAAAGAAGCCTACTTTACAAATTTTTATCAAATACTTTTCTATTCAAAAGCTGTATATAGCCTTTAAGATACGGCTTAAAAGAATAATTCGATTTAAATACTACTGTAATATTTATGTAAATACCGAGATAAACTCTAGCCAAAAAAAAATCTGTATATTAAATTATTTACAGAGATACACGTAAATAACTCGATTGTAATCCAACGCTTAGATATAAGAAATTACCAGGAATATATTTACCGACCTATTGTAGATTAACGTATATTTTCTGCAATTACTTAAGTAAATATTTGTATGTAAATAATGACATTAAGAATACCTATCTCACCCTTCATTTAATAATTATAGGGTTTGAAAACTTGATTTTTCATTCAAAATTGAGAATATACCTATCACTTTTCATATTGGAAAGTGGGAAAAACTTGTCAAATTTTACAATCTCTGCGTCACGGAAATTTATCTCCATACTCATATAATATTTAAGTCAGTTAACTATGAAATTTTCCAACCTTTTCAAAACAACATTATTAGCCTTGTCAACCGGTTTAGGAACCCTAGCTATTTGTACAAGTGCAAATGCAGCAAGTTTTACATCAGTTGATTTAGAACTATCCTTATTAGTAGACGTATCAGGTAGTGTTGATACTAATGAATTTATTTTGCAAAAACAGGGTTATACAGACGTTTTCTCCGACGCTTCTCTCTTCAATGACTTTATTTCCCAAGGTAACGAAGGTTCTATTGCAGTCAACTTAATTTATTGGTCTAGTGCTGGTCAGCAAACAGAAGCTGTAGGTTGGACTCTTATAGATAGCGTACAGGCATCACAGAACTTTGCAAATGCAATCGATAACTCTACTCGTAATTTCTCCGGTTTTACCGCTCCAGGTTCAGCGATCGCTTTTGCAACACCGGGGTTCAACACCAATGATTTTGATGGAGCACGTCAAGTTATAGATGTATCTGGAGATGGAGCAGAAAACGATGGTCTTGATACAGCAACTGCACGAGACAATGCTTTGAGTAGTGGTGTTGATGCAATTAACGGTATTGTTATTGGTAGTAGTCCTAGTGTTAAGGCTTTCTATGAGAACGAAATTATCGGAGGTGTAAATGGTGATGGAACACCGGGATTTGTTCTTGAAGCTAATACTTTTGAGGATTTCGGTGATGCAATAGATAGAAAAATTAAGGCAGAAATTGTGACTACACCTCCTACTACTTCTGTACCTGAACCTGCTTCTATAATTGGCTTAATTGCATTTGGTGGGATTTTTGCTGTGAAACGCAAATACAGAACTATTGTATAAAATCCAGTAATTTTTAGGTAAATTGAGGTACAACTAGAGATAGATTAAAAATTTTATTTATATTTATTTCTATATTTGGTTTGTGACTAAATATTTTGTACCTCATTAGTCCAATACTTTATAAGCTTTATAAGCTTTCTAATCTCAACAACTAGAAAGCTTATTATGTAATCTGGAGATACATTACTCCTATCCCATTTTAAGAATACCGAAAATGTATTTGTAGGGTTTACCTGCGGTATAATACTACGCAAACACTTCGTTCACTTTATCAAAAAAAATCGACTCGCTCCGCGAGAAAGAAGGGTAAGAGAAGAAGTGTAGAGGGGAAAAGGGAAAAAGTATAAAGGGCTATTTAAAAGTCCTCCCGGACACGCAGACGACACGAAAACCAATATCGTGATCGAAAGAGCCGCGCCAATCAAAGTTGCTGCGGTACGCAGAGCGGCAGATCTCAGGAACGCTGTACCAGGAACCACCCCGCAGGATTTGAGAATGATTATCATTATCAAACCAAGTACTACCATCTATTGGCGCTCCTGTATAATTTTCATGCCATGTATCTTGGCACCATTCCCAGACATTTCCATGCATATCATATAAACCAAAAGCGCTTGCCCGAAATTGTCCGACAGGCGTAGTTTTCCCGATATTTTGGCTGTAATTAGCTAATTTAGGAGTAATTGCTTCACCAAAATGAAATGGGGTGGTTGTTCCTGCTCGACAAGCATATTCCCATTCTGCTTCTGAAGGTAGACAATATTCTCGTCCTGTATATTTGGATAGTCTGGCACAAAATTCTACCGCATCATTCCAAGAAACTTGTTCTACAGGAAGATTATCACCCTTAAAATAAGATGGTTGAGATTTCAAGTCACTTTTCACTTTAGGTAATGAAGCAACTGCTTTCCATTGCTCTTGAGTCACAGGATATTTACCCATAAAGAAGGGTGAAACAGTTACCTGATGTTGTGGACGCTCACTTTCTCTACTACCTGCTTCATTTTCTGAAGCACCCATAGTAAAAGTTCCACCAGGTATCTCAACCATATCTAAGAGAATATCATCTTTCAAATATTCAATGAAATATCTAGCTTGAGAGGGTTCCCGTTTAATTTCCTGTCCTTGTTTGTTGACAGTAATAACATCAAACTTAAATTTAAATAATTGCGATCGCGTCCTCTCAAATCCACAAGTAATAAATCTTTCTAACAACGCTGTCAAGACTTGATTCTTTTCTAAAGAATTCAACCACCATCCACAAGGTAAATGTCCTACTGGAGCATCATCACACTGAAAGGTTATTTTTTCTTGATTATTCCAAGCAAGGATTTTAGGAAACAGTTTAAGTTTTGCACTTTGACTAACTTTAATATTCTCCCAAATACTGGTTTGTATTCCAAAACCGAAATACCCACCGGAATATACTAACCAAAGCTGGTCGAGAGTAAACAGTTGTTGATTAGAAAGCTTTGAAATAGCATCAGCATCAAGTTCATTATTATAGAAATCAGGAGATTGCTTCTCTACACTACGTTGCGATCGCAATGACAAATTTTGATTAACAAACTTAAGTAGGATGCGTTCTGTTTCTTTATCTGCTTTTTCCCATTCTCCTTTTGCAAGGTAATTCACCAGGTTGATATAATCTGATGAAATCCGATTTCTGACAACTCGAATACCTTGTTTTGTTAAAGCATTTCCAGCAACAGTCCAAGATTGCAGTTTTTTATATTCCCTAGCTTGATGATTTTCAATTTCATTAGTGGTTGGTAATCTGTAATAGTAAATTTCCTGAGTATCAATATTGTTTACTTGCTGTAATACAGCTTTTGCACTCAACCAAGCACAGAAACTCAGAGCATCTTCCCAAGTAATATCAGTAATCGGTTGTTTCGCGCTACCTGGTTGAAAACGCTTTGGTGAATTTAGATTTTTTGAACTTAGATTTCCTGAATTTAAAGAACTTAAATTTAACTTCTCATCAACATACAACTGATATTCAGCCCAGGTAATATAACTTTGGTCAATTTGTAAATTCTCATCAACCCGCAATAAACGCTTCAATCTCCGGGATAACTTGACTTCTGCTGCTAATTGGAAAATTTCCTTATCATCAGATTCCAAACCAGAATCAAGCTTCTCCAGTAACTGTTCTCTAACTTCTGGTTCACATCTACCTTCCTCAGAACAATCAAAAGCGATTCTCAAGGAAATAATACTAGGATTTACTAAAGCAGCACGAATGATATTCGTAGCGTCACTACCATTAGCATATAAACGAATCGTTTCTTCCCACCAGTCATCATTGATATGAGTAGTTAAAATATCTTCCCGGTTGGATTCTTTGATTTGTAAAGCTGCTAAATACTCCTGAAAGCTCTTATGAGCAAACTCGTATTTATTCTTTTCCCTTTCTACTAATAAACCGCTCTCATTTTCAATTTTTTTTAAAAACTTGTCTGCTTTTAAATTAGAAGCTGCAATCTTAGCTAACTCTTCTTGAATCAAAGAACAACCCAACTGTGGTGTAAACTCGCGGGTTTTTTGCTCCATTAACCCCAAAGCTAAAACCTGTAATATAGCTTTCTTTTGATTTGGTCTGATATTATCCCCAATTCCCTTAGCTTCCCGTCGTCTTCCTAATAAAACATCACAAATCTCCCCATAAAGTTCTACCCTTCCCTCTGGTAAAGCACCACGATAACAGTGTACTGTGGCAATCATAGTTAACAATAAAGGATTAAGAGCCATTGCAGCTAAAGGAGAACTATTTTTAATCCTTTTAATTAAATCCTCTGCTTTTTGTTTTGCAGTATTCCTGACCCCTGCATCTTCCTTACCTAAACGACTCATAATTTCACTTTGCAGATACCAGTTGTAAATAAACTTCTGCATCTGCTCTAAATTAAACGGTTGTACCTCCAAAACCGTATCGATTCCTTCCACAGGAGCGCTACGATAACCAAAGGGACGGGAAGTTAAAATAAAACGAGCGTGGGGATAACTTTGAATTTGTTGCTTTACCCAAGTACTTACAGCACGACGTTGAGTTTCGTCTGCAACTTCATCTAACCCATCCAACATTACCAAACAACGGTTAGAACCTGAATTGGAACGTAATTTATCTTTAAACCAGTTTTTTGGTGGTTTCAGCTCCATACTTGATTTATTTTTCTCAATCTGTTGTTCCAGTAATTCACTTAAACTTAGCTGTGGTGATTCAGTAATTGTTTCCCGAATATCCCTTAAGTACAACAATATGGGAATTAACTTTGGTGCTTGCTTATGTTTACGACGCTGGTTATTTTTAGCGTAGGTGAGAGTAAGATTTTCTAAAAGGGTAGTTTTCCCAGTTCCGGGGGCACCAATAATAACTATGGTGCGATAATTACAGTTATATTTATGATTGTTTCTACTCGCAGCTAAAAAATCCCAGATACTTAATCCTTCATTTAACCCTTCAATATCAGAATCACGAGACTGAATCAAAGCTGGAGATATATTTCCTGCACTCTCAGCAGCAACCCGAAGCGGTACAAACACCTTTTCTAAATCTAACGTAAAAGGTCCTTTAGTTTTTAACCCCTGAGTGCGATAATCCCGACAGATGTAAATTAAACTCTGGTAATATTTACCCCGGAATCCTGAAAAAAGCCTGATAACAGAACCTTCCAAACCATCAACAATTACAGTCGCAAGATTATCTTCCTGTTTTTCAAGCTTTTCTTCAATCCTGTCTAAAATCTTGCTGATAACATTTTTACCAAACTTTCCTGCGATCGCAATTAAAGTTACACCGACCGTTAGGAGAAATGCGATCGCTGCTTTTTCAACCTCACCACTCCGCAGAAAATGAATAGTCGCAAATATCCCAAAACCAGAACTGGGAAACCCAAAAACTTGTAAAATCCTCTGAACTCGCTTTCTTCTAGCTTCTTTTCTTGACTCTTTCGGTTTTACTTCAGCTTTCTCTTCAACTTTTTCAACCTTACCAGGTTCACTTTTGGTAAGAGTAGATTGCTGTTCTGGTTTATTATCTGACATTAGTCCCTATCAAAAACACAGCAAGAGTATATTTTGATTCTAGCTACAATTACGGTGATTAGAATATCGCACCATTAACAGCTTTTCAAACAAAACTTTACTTATCGCAATTGTTTTTAATCGACTGGTATTATTTATTCACCTTGGATTAAGAACCTGAAAAAAGTGAAACGTCAAGGTTACCAACGCCGAAAAAGTAATCATGATTGATGATACACCAGAAAAATTATCTCGTAATTATGGAAATCTAGTTAGAGTTTCACCATTTGAAAGAAGTCTTGTAGATACAGAACTATTTTATCTCCAGAAATATCTTCCCTCCTTAGCAATTGTCGAAAATGTCCGCGAAGTTGAAAAAAGAGGATGGTATCAGAAAATTAATATCAATTATAAAATTTAAAAATTAGTTGTTAAAATCAAGTCATTTTTATCACCAATAAATAACTTTTTACATATTTTTTCTACAAAAGTATTTCAATAAAATAATATTCATATCAATCGCCAAAAGAGATAAACATAGAACAATAAAACAAATACTGCACTGATGTCAAGAATGTGACAGTTAGCACTGTTGAACAACCTAATTATCAATCCTGAGTAATTCAATATAATGAAAACGGTGTATCTGAATTCAACAATTTTCAGAAAAAAATCCATACAAAATTCAAGCAATAAAGAATAACATTAGGTCTTCTACCAACAGACATTATTCGTAAGTGAAAATAATGACCATTATTACAGTAACTAACTCCAAAGACTCTGGTACTGGGTCACTACGAGATGCGATCGCTCGTGCTGATAATCAGGATACAATTGTTTTTTCATCAAAACTAGCAAACCAGACTATTAGGTTACAAGAACAGCTTGTAGTAGATAAGAGTTTAACTATTGATGGTTCTGATGCACCAAATTTGACTCTGAGTGGTGAGAATAAAACCCGGATTTTACAGGTTAGTTATAACTACTCGGATGTGGTGTTAAGAGACCTTACCTTTGCAAATGGGAGAGCAGTTGATAATGACCCTAATACAACTATGGGAGGGGGAGCTATTGAATTAATTGACTCGAACAACCTGGTAGTAGAAAATTCCCGCTTCCTTAACAATGTAGGAGAACGCAGTGGTGCAATTTTTGTAGGTTATGGTTCTAGAGCAACAATTACAGATAGCGTTTTTGATGGGAATGACGGTTCTATAGCTAATGATGGGTTTAGTGCAGGTGCAATATCTACCTATGGAGGTGGAGAGGGAGCAATAGTTGTTAATAGCAACGGTGAACGTAATGTTGGTGGAGATGCTTTTTTAGATATTAGTGGCAGCACTTTTACGAATAATGTAGGTACATATGGTGCTGTTTATAGTTTACTGAGTGGATTGAAAGTAGAAGATTCCGTCTTTCGGAATAATCAAGGTAAAGATGGAAGTGGAGCTATCTTTACCGATGGAGCTAATGGAACCGAGAGAGCAGATAATTTGGGAGGAACCACCTTAATTCGTAACGTGATTGCAGAGGATAATATAGGTGGTGGAGATTATGGTGGAGCCTTTTTTCTGAGCGGATACTCCAAGGATAAAATTGTCATTGAAGATAGCACAATTGCTAATAATACAGCCTTTAAGGGGGGCGGTTTAGCTGTCCAGTCCTATATAGATGAAGAGAATCCCGTTTCATTAGTAATTCGCAATTCCACCATCGCTGATAATAACTCTCCATCTCAGGGTGGTGGTTTATGGACGGATGTTAAAGGTGGAGTCCAAATAGAGGATTCTACCTTTTCTGGGAATCGAGTTACGAATCCATCTGGAAATGGAGAAATTGGTGGAGCAATTGTCCTCAATTATAAGACCCAAGCTAAATCGAATATTAGCAATACAACCTTTATTGATAACTACTCCGATATTCAATCAGGAGCTATCTGGATTGCAGCAGAAGAACAGGGAAAAAATCTAACTATTGAAAACTCTCGGTTTAAGGGGAATCGTTCTGGTAATAACGAGTTAGAGAATACAGTTAACTTTCAAGTAATTGACGGGGGTAACAATCTTGTTCAGAACACCAACGGTGCAGATACATCAATCTCTGGAGCAACTTTAGTTGAGGATTTACAACTTAGTTCTTTTCCTTCAGACAATAGTAATTCTGAAACATCTCCTGAAATATCCCCTAAATCGGTTTTTAAAAACCCTGAAGAAAATTCAATTAATCCAGAACCTGATTTAACTAAATCCATCAAATCTTTACGTTATGAAGCCGAAAAACTGACTCTAAATGGCTATCAAGTTGAGACAGTCAAGGATTCCGGTGCTTCCGATGGAAAACATATCTCTTTGAAAGGAACCGGTCAGGAAGAAGGTTTTGCAGAAGGGAAATTTACAGGTGAAACTGGAAAATATCAGGTAAAAGTAGGTTACTACGACGAAAATGATGGTCAATCAGAAGCACAAGTTAGTATTGGAGGAAAAACTACCAGCTTTGTTTTTGACCAAGATTTACCCAACAATTGGACAAAACCTGCCTCTAAAACCAATCGTATTGTCATAGAAGAAATACACATAGAGTCTGGAGATACCTTTAAAATTGCCGGGAGTAGTAATAAAGGTGAATATGCTCGCTTTGATTATATTGAGTTTACACCCATCGAGGAAGTTAACCCTTCTAACAATCAACAATCAGAAATCATACCCCAATCAATAGGAGAAAATACTAATAATTTGGATGATAAATTTCATGAAAGTATTACCAATAATGGAATTGTAGACCTCCGCAATATCGATATTGACCAAAAAGTTGTACTTACTATAGATGGTATACAAAGTACCGCATCATACAGTAACTCAGGAGGCTTTTATCAGGTCGTAGACCTAGACGGTACAGTCATCGACCCCCTGACAAACGAGTTTATTCAACCAGGAGAAGAAGGATATGAAACAACAGCACTTACTCAGCGTCTGACAAATCTAGATTTCCATGCAGACGATAGTAGTTTAAATACTCAAGTAGATGGAGGAATGATTATCGCACCATATTTAATCAGTAATGGCAGTGTAGAAGAACTTATCAGCAAAAATCCAGACAATAATCAGAATAAAGATAGTTTAAATATCTACTTTGCCTTTGGAGAAGCTAATCCCAAAGGACTACAACACCTACAATCTTCCGACAACAGCTTCGGTTTTGAAGATAAATATGGTGGAGGTGACCAGGACTTTAATGACTTGAACTTTAATCTGATTGTAGAGAAAGTTTAACAAGTTCAATATTTTCTTGCAAATACCCCTCTCAATCATCAATTACAGAGGGGTGTCATGTATTTATAATTGGAATAAAACCTTATGAATCAGCAATAATAGAACATTATGATTGCGTCCCGACCATCGCAATCACACCAATATTTTTGTCCATCTACTTAACACCCTAAAACAGTCAACTTGAAATCACAGTAACTCAGGACTTACGCAACGAAGATTTGTCCGAAGCGACGGTCACGTAGTGTAGGGAAACATAAGTCCTATCCCTCGTAATGACGGAATTAGCTTGATTTTGCTTAAGTCCTGTAACTAAGCGATCGCTACTTACACGGGTTGTAATCAAGATATCGCATTGTTTCTATCTTTCAACTTCTTCAAAGACACCCTCTTCACCAAAGAAGCAGCAAATTCACTAGTACTTCCCAATTGAACTTCCTTCCCTTTTGATTCAGACAGACCTATCAGAACTCTACATATCTGACACATAATATCTACCTCCTCACCACTTCCCACTCACCACCAAATACTTAAGCAAAATTAATTGTATATTTCTCATTGCGAGTGTCACAAAGCAGAACGACGCAATCTCAAAGTCTTGGGATTGCTTCTCCTAAGGGAGACCCTAAAGCGAACATTTCGTTTGCAATGACACAAATAATTTTGCATACCCACTTAATCACTTCCCCATCAGATAATAATTATTTTGTAAATCATGCTCAAGCTGCATCACCTCAATATCCTTAAAACCAGCCTCTATCAACATCTCCAAAGCTTTTTCTTCACCCCACATTGCACCCAAACCCATACCATTTAAAGCCAAGGAAACAGTCATACAGTGCATACAGGAAATAGTATATAGAAAAGGTGCCATAGGATGCTCCATATTACCAGCCACATCACTAGAAGCACGAATATCCTGCATCAAATAAACTCCATCCTTCCGTAATGCATTGAAAATCGCTTTTAAGACCGCATCTGGTCTCGCTTGGTCATGTATTGCATCAAAAGTGACAATCAGGTCGTAACGAGCAATTTCATCAATAGTAGCAGCATCTTTGATACGGAATTGGATATTATTTAAACTCAAACTTTGTGCTTCCTTCTTCCCATTATCGATTCCTTCCCAGGAAAAATCATAGCCACGAAATCTACTATTTGGATACATCTGAGCCATTTTATTTAAAGCTCTACCGCTACCACAACCCACATCTAAAACATCAATACCGGTTTGCAGCTTTTCAATTAAACCAGGAACAATACTTAAAATACCTTCAAGAGCCAATAAAACAGTTTGTCCGCTATCTTCAGCCATGACACTATGAAAGCGCTTATAAGAAGAATAAGGAACACCACCACCCCGATGAAAACACTCTACAATCTCATCTTCAACACTACCCAACACAGAAATATACTGTCCAAATGCAGCCATATTATCAGGACTGGCAGCACGAGTTAAAAAAACAGAGTGTTCCAGAGGTAAAAAGTACTTCTTCTCCTGGGAATCGTACTCCACAAAACCACCAGTCACCATTGCACCCAACCACTCCCGTACATACCTTTCATTTAAGGATGCAGCATTTGCAATCTCCCGAGTAGTAGAAGGTGGTAAATCAGCCATAGCATCAAATAAACCAGTACGATGACCAATGGAAGTCATTAAGGCGATTGCTCCATTGTTAAGTACTCCTAAAACCTTTTGTGCAAAAGCTTCTGCTTTATTTTCATCCAAAGTATTCATGTTTTCACCCAAGATTCATACTCAACACATACATATCAGTCCCAGGTGAAGATTTTATGCGAGCAATAACATGGTTTAATAGGGAGCATCCCAAATGTGTAAAAATACGTTTTGTCATTGCGAGCGTAATGAAATGAAGCGTTCGTGTAACGTCTCCGACAGGAGAAGCAATCGCAACAGCTAGATTTTGCGATTGCTACCCTCCGGGAACGCTACGCGAACATTCCGCTACGCTACATTCGCAATGACAATCTAAATTTTGGTCAATTTGCCTTCATTGGGATGCTCCCGTTTAATAAACTGAAGCAATTACTATTCTTGGTTCCTCTATTGGTTCCTCTAAATTATAAAAATTTGCAATGACAATCGGAATTTGGATACTAGGAGACCAACTTTCCCTACAGCAATCCGCTTTACAAAGCACTCAGGAAGACACCAACTTACCAATTATCCTGATTGAATCTCTAGAATATGTCCAAATTCGACCATACCATAAGCAAAAACTGGTACTCATTTGGTCAGCAATGCGTCATTTTGCACAAGAGCTTCAACAAAAAGGGTATCAAGTTAGTTATTACAAACTTGCAGATAATTTCCATACTCCTCTACAGCAATGGATTCAGGAAAATCAGATATCCGAACTCCGGGTAATGACACCAAATGATATTCCCTTCACACAAACCCTGAAGTGCTTAGATGTGCATCTAAACTGTCAAATCACCCTTCTCCCCAACAATCAATTTCTTTGGACACCCGAAGAATTTCACAACTGGACTAAGAAACGCAAACGTCTTTTAATGGAAGACTTCTACCGGGAAGGAAGACGACGCTTCAATATACTCATGGACAACGACAAACCAGTCGGGGGAAAATGGAATTTAGATAAAGAAAACCGCAAACCACCCAAAGGTAAACTAAATACACCACCAGCACAGTGGTTTGAACCCGATAATATTACTCAAGAAGTTATCTCCCAGGTCAACTCCCTATCTATTCCTACCTACGGTCAGCTAAAAGAATTTCCTTGGGGTGTTAACCGTTCCCAAGCACTACAAATACTAAATACATTTATTAGCGATCGCCTTAGTAATTTTGGTCCTTATCAAGATGCAATGGTAACAGGAGAGGAAACCATGTGGCACGCTATATTATCACCTTACCTCAATATTGGCTTAATTGAGCCTTTAGAAGCTATTCAAGCAGCAGAGAAAGCATATGAAGAGCATCAACTACCTTTAAATAGCGTTGAGGGTTTTATTCGTCAAATACTAGGATGGCGAGAATATATGCACGGGATATATCATCATGTTAGTGAAGATTATCCCCAGAAGAATTACTTTCAACACCATCAGTCCTTACCTAAATTCTTTTGGGACAGCAATACTAAAATGAACTGTCTCCATCAGGTATTAAATCAGGTAGAAAATACAGGTTATGCTCATCATATCCAGAGATTAATGATATTAAGCAACTTTGCATTAATTGCTGGGTTATCACCCCAAGAGGTAGAAAACTGGTTTCATGCAGCTTTCATTGACGCTTATGAGTGGGTAATGCAAACTAACGTCATTGGGATGGGCTTATTTGCAGATGGAGGAATACTCGCTTCCAAACCCTACGGTTCCTCCGCAAATTACATTAACAAAATGAGCGACTATTGTAAAAACTGCGTTTACAACCATAAAAAACGTACCGGAAAAGACGCTTGTCCCTTCAACTTTTTCTACTGGGACTTCCTTAATCGTCATCGGGAAAAGTTACAAACTCAAGGCAGAATGAGCTTTACTTTAAGCAATCTCGACAAGATGAGTTCTGAAGAGTTGCAAAGTATTCAAGAACACGCTCAGGAATGGTTGGAAGGTAATTAGTTATTTTTGTCTATTAAAGTTAGATTTCGGTTGAAAATATATTTTAAGTGTTTAAACATTTAAAAATTTAAATACTTATATTTATTAATGTTTAACTTATTATATAAACAATTATTGAATAAATAAAAGCTGAATTTTAATAGTTTAAATGTATGTATACTAAATAAAGGTGTTGTTATCATCTAAACATCTAACTATGAATTACGTATATAAATAGAATAAAAAATTACAAAATAACAATGCGTACAATGAAATTTAGGAAATAATTGGAAATCTAGACCCCAGAGCAAGTTTAAGAGCTTGGGTAATGGAGTTAAAAAGCGATCGCGCGAAAAGATGATAATACGATATAGTAATCAAATGCATTTGTATCCCTTCAGTCGCTAAGCTCTCATTCAAAGTACTAATTAATCATTCATCTCACGTATAAATACGGGGGAGTAATGAAATGCTACGCACATTATTTATCTTTTGATAATTTCGGAGTGAAGAAATTGTTTCGATGATTGGAGTTGAAAATTAAGCGATGGTCGCACTATAATGCTTTGCGACCATCGCTTTCCTATTTTGAGTATATAAGTAGACGATATCTTAGAATTTGTGCTCTAGGAAATAAATTTGTATTGTAGGGGTTTAGCAGTGCTAAACCCTTACAGATTGGCAGCGCTAAACCCTTGCGAAAAGGTATGGGGGAAATTCTTTATAATCTTGGGTCTACAGGTTCGCTTTCCAAAGCTAAAACCCCGAACACACACTCATGTACCCGATGTAAAGGGGAATTGGTAACAAACCTTTGTAAGGATTCCATACCAAGAGCAAATTCTCGCATTGCTAAAGAACGTTTGAAAGATAAACCCCGTTGACGCAGACGTTCTAAGTTGTGAGGTAAAGTATATTCGGCTCCATAAATGATTCGTAAATATTCCCGACCGCGACATTTCACCGCAGGTTGAATGATACCCCGTTTACCTTGGACGATGAAATCGAGGGGTTTAACTACCATTCCTTCACCACCTTTAGCGGTTATTTCCTCCCACCAGGAAGTACCTTCTGCTTGGGATTGGGGATTATTTAAGTCTATGATTTGGTAATTGGTGGCTATAATTAATTCTGGTGTAGCTTGATGTAGTTCTTTAGCTTGCTCCATATGCCAGATATGACTTTTATCTGTGTGGACTGCACCATTTGTTGCTAAAATATGGAATGGTGCGAGCTTAATATCTGATATATCTTTGACATCCCAACAGTAATGACGGTAAGCATCAACGTATTGTTTTACCATTTCCCGACGTTGTTGAAAGTTCTCTAATAATGAGTTAATTTCAATACCCCTATTTTTAGCTTGGGATAGTACATTTACGGCATTACTTAAAGCCGGACGAGAAGCTGCACCAACTGCCGCATATTGATTTTTAATTAAACCTTGAGCCTTTGCTGACCACGGCATGAGTTCGCAATCTAAACATACCCAGTCAGTATTTAGTTTAGACCAGAAGTTACTTTTTTCTAATGTGGAATGTAACCTTAATAAGAAAGTTGACTCTAAGAGCGAATTATCAAAAAACTTCCTTCCAGTCCGAGTATAACAGATACCAATACCCTCATTCATCACACCAAACCGTCTTTGAGCAGCTTCTTCATCCCGACAGATGATGACCACCGCTCTTGAACCCATATGTTTCTCTTCGCAGATAACTTGAGTTACACCTTGATTCTTATAATAGGAGAAAGCCTGGGTCGGAAACTCCAAATATCCCAACTCCTTCGACGTTTCCACCGGAGACATAGTAGGAGGTAAATAGATTAACCATTTGGGATTTGCAGCAAATCGACTCATCACCTCCAGTGCAGCGATCGCGTTTTCTTCACGGATGGTAATTTTATTTTGTAGTTGGGTGTTAATGATTCGTTTACCTAGTACGTCTTCAATATTTAAGACATCATCCAACTGTTGCTGAGAAGTCATTCTAGGATTTACACTCCCTGCAAGGGTTTTCACAGGTTCGCAATAAATTTTTGCTGCTGGAACACTAACTAATTCCCTTTCCGGGTAACGTAATGCTGTTAACTTGCCACCAAAAACGCAACCCGTATCAATATCAATGGTATTATTTAACCATTCCGCCTCCGGTACAGGAGTGTGTCCGTAGACAACCATCGCTTCACCCCGATATTCATCAGCCCAATTAAAACGTACTGGTAAACCAAACTCATCTATTTCTCCAGTAGTTTCACCGTATAAAGCAAAACTTCTTACCTTACCAGAACCCCTTCCTTGATATTCCTGTTTCATCCCAGCATGAGCGACTACTAGTTTTCCATCATCTAGTAAGTAATGGCTGACGAGGGAATCGAGAAACTTCTGTAACTCCTGAATGTAAGCATCCTTAACATCCTCCGGTATAGCTTCAACCTCCTTCATAGTTTCCTCCAAACCATGATTGAGCTTTACTTTCTTACCCCGGAGTTTACGCAAAAATTTATTTTCATGGTTTCCAGGTACACAGATAGCATAATCTGCCTCCACCATATTCCGAACCAGCTTTACAGTATCTAAAATACGAGAACCCCGGTCTACCAAATCACCCAAAAATACAGCTTTGCGTCCCTGGGGGTGATAGTAAGTAGGAAAATTCCAAAAACCTGTAGATTGTGAAGAAATGTCATGAATTTGAATATACCCTAACTTATCGAGTAACTCTTCAAGTTCATCACAACACCCATGAATATCACCAATAATATCAAAAGGACCACTTTCATACTTACGATTATTCCATAACGGCTGACGTACCACCTCCACAGTTTCGATATCTTCAATCGAATTAAGAACATAAACATAGCGAAAACCCTCCCTTTCCAAACCCCTTAAAGAACGCTTTAAAAGTTGAGTATGACGACGTACAACATAAGAACCGAACTGTCTATCCGGTCGCTGTTGATTGCGATCGCTACAAATTTCTTCTGATACATTGAGAACTATCGCAACGGGAAAAACATGATATTCTCGTGCCAGATTAATATAATGTTTGCGGTCCTCCGGTCGGACATTAGTTGCATCAATAACCGTTATATTCCCTGCCGCTAAACGTTTTTGGGCAATATAGTGTAAAATATCAAAAGCATCTTTTGAAGCAGCTTGACTATTTTCATCATTAGATACCAAACCACGACAAAAATCTGAAGAGATGACTTCAAAGGGTTGGAAGTGTTTTTTTGCAAAGGTGGACTTTCCAGAACCAGAAGCTCCAATCAGGGTAACTAAGGATAACTCCGGGATAGTAATTTTCATAATTAATAATTTAGTAAATAGTAGTTAGATAATAGAGTTTTAGTATGAATTGGCTTTACTGGAAAACAATATAAAGCTGTTATCTAAGACTTAAGCAACAAATAATAAGGTAATTCCGTCCGAAGAGACTTTGGGGTTAGCTAGTATTATACTCCAGTTCTTATTAATGCATAAATTAAAGGTATATAGTCAAGCTCTAAAACTGGATTATATTATAACTTTCTGGACAAATCTATTTAAAATGAAATCAAAAATTACTCACGACAACAATTCAATTAACAGCCATATTGAAGAGTACTTAGATTACTACTGTAGTTTATCTCATGCTCCTGGGTTCGCCGTTTTATTGAAAGGACAATGGGGATGTGGAAAAACCTGGTTTATTGAAAAGTACTGCGAAAAGTTAAAACGCAATAAATCAAAAAACAATAATCAAAAAAGCTTGTATGTCAGCCTTTATGGGATGACTAGTTTTGCTGAGATAGAAGACACTTTCTTTCAGCAGTTGCATCCCGTATTGTCATCAAAAGGAATGGCATTAACAGGAAAGATTTTTAAAGGATTTTTAAAAGGAGCATTAAAAATTGATTTAAACAATGATAGTAAAAATGATGGTACATGGAATATTGGTATTCCAGATCTGAATATTCCTGAATATCTTAAAAATACCGATAAAAGTATTTTGATATTTGATGACTTAGAACGATGTCAAATAGATATTAGTAATTTATTAGGTTATATTAATTATTTTGTAGAGCATGATAATTTAAAAGTCATTATTGTTGCCAATGAAGATGAATTATTAAAACAAGATAGTCATAATTCCAGTACTGATAATTCTAGTATTAGCTATAAAATTATTAAGGAAAAATTAATAGGCAAGACTTTTAGTGTATCACTTGATTTGGAGGGTGCTTTAGAAAGTTTTATCGCTATAGTAAATAATTCAGATGTTAGTCAGTTTTTATCCAATAATATTGAATTGATAGAAACTTTATATCAGAAAGCAAGTTTTGAAAATCTGAGATGTTTGAAGCAAATTATATTAGATTTTGACAGGATTTATAAAGTATTACCAGAAAAAGCGACAAATAATCCAGAGATTCTTCAAGATATTTTGAAAGTGCTTATGGCTTTTTCTATTGAAATTAAACGTGGAAATATGCTTCCGATAGATATCAGTAAGTTAGAGAGTGGATATACAAGTGAAGCTATGGAGAGGAATATAGCTAGTATGCGTCAAGTAGCTAGTTCAGTGACTAATAAAAATAATCAAGAAGAAACTAGGTTAAAAAAAATTATTAGTACATATCCCGAACTACATTTACATCAGCCATTTTTAGGTAAAGTATGGTGGGAAACATTTTTTGATAAAGGCATTTTAAATACACAGGAATTAGAAACATCACTATCAAGTAGTAAATATTTTCAAGATGAAAACACCCCTAATTGGGTTAGATTATGGCACTTTTCCTATCTTACTGATGATGAGTTTGTTGATTTACTTAAAAAAGTAGAATCAGAATATTTGAATAGAGAACATAATAAACTTGGAATTGTTAAACATATTGCTGGACTTTTATTAATATTTTCCGATGCTGGCTTGTATAGTAAAAGTAAAAAAGAAATTCTTGAAGAGTCAAAACTTTATATTGATTATTTGAAAGATAATAAAACAATTAGTATCCCTGATAATCAATATACTTCTGATGAATATATATTAGGAGGAAGTTATAATGGACTTGGTTATCAAGGGAAGGAATTTCAAGAATTTAAAGAATTTTGCTCTTACATTAAGGATTTTCAAGAGTTAGCAAAAGTTGAAAGTATGCCCGGTAATGCTCAAGATTTACTTACTATCATGCAAAATGATACACTGAATTTTTATGGAATGATTTGTATAAGCAATTCGCCAGAACAAATATATTATGATATTCCGATATTGAAATATATAGAACCATCCGTCTTTGTAGAAAAACTTTTAGAGATGAAGTTTGATGATAAACGAAGTGTTGGTTGGGCATTAACTAAAAGATATGAATCTGATAATATTAATAAACAATTATTAGAAGAATTAACTTGGCTAGAATCTGTTAGGAATTTATTACTAAAGGAAGCTGATAAGAGACAGGGTAAAATAAGTGGATATTGTTTAAAACTATTGAATGAACATTATCTTAATAAAGCATTGGAAAGTTTGAGAAAAAGTGCAGAAATGAAACAATACTAAAATTAGTGTAATATCATAATTGATAAAGCTTCCTAATTCTTGCAGTTGAAAAGCACTTTAAATATTTGCGAAACCTATTTCTCTAACCTTGCGACTATGTAAATACCCGGTAAAACACAATGGTCGTGAGCAGTTTCATATACCCGCATTCTCGCATCTAGTTCATCAAACTTCATCTCTCCACTCCCGGACAATAAATCAATACCGTTCAGTTGAGCTTAAAAACTAAGACTTTGTTGGGTTTCGTTCCTCAACCCAACCTACAGTTCTTTCCACTCCTGGACTATAAAATCATAATTTTCACAAGTTTTAACTGAGTAAATCCTATTAAAACCCTCATCCCAAGCAGGTACAGTCAGTTTTTTATAAGTTGCTAAAATTCCTGGGAGAGGAATCCTTCGTTTTCCCGGACGTTGACTATTTCTTTGTTTACATTCCTCTAAATTTGGAAAGAAATAATAAGCAATCGCTTCAAAACCTTTAGCTCGAGCTGGAATAATATAGCGACTTCTGTCCTCTGGAGTCGGATTAGTGTTATCTATAACTAACCTTTGTTTTGCTTCTAAACAAGCTTGAAAAATCAGCTTTTCTCGATGACGAGTCTTGAGCATATCTAGGTTGATACGAATATGGGTGTCAATAAATTTTTGTTTATAAAAAGTAGATTTTCCAGAACCTTGAATACCGATAAAAATGACGACTTGCATTTATAGAATGTCTAAATTGAATGTATCTATTCAAGATAAAGCAGACCAACAACTACAAAGAAAAAATAGCCATTTGTGTCGGAGAACCAACCTTTTCATCCCCCTCACCGATACCTTGGAATTCCACATTATAACCAAAGCATTCTGTAACAGCTTTACACCAACTTTCAAACTCCTCCCGTGTCCATTCAAAACGGTGGTCTTGATGTCGGAGTTTTCCTGCTGCTAGGTTCTCAAATTTGACGTTATATTCTACATTTGGTGTAGTGACTATAATAATTTTAGGTCGAGCAAATTCAAATAATACCCGCTCAAATGCCGATAAACGATGTAAATCCAGGTGTTCTATAACTTCAATCACCGTAGCAGCATCATACCCAGAAATTCGCTTATCTCGATAGGTTAATGCTCCTTGAAATAACTGTATTTTCTCCCATTCCTGACGGGGTAAATGTAATTTATCCAACCTTTGCTGTGCTATTTCCAAGGAACGATAGGAAACATCTACCCCAGTAATTTTCTCAAAAAATCCATCTTTGAGTAACTCCTTGAGTAACTTACCCTCACCACAACCCAAATCAATTACTTTTTTAACATTCTTATTCTTCAAAGCTGTCAGTACAGCATTTAAACGCAGTTGATTTAAACTTAATGGTTTCTCAACAGCAGCTTCTTCCCGGTCATGAACCTCCCCAGCTTCATCAGGATCTAAATTATCCTCCTCTGTCAACTGTGCTAAAGCTGCACGAGTCAATCGACTTCTGCGCTTGAGGTAACGTTTGGTAATCTCCTCCTTTGCTGGATGTTCATTCAACCAACCTTCACCGTGACGGAGTAACTTTTCAACCTCATCATCACCTATCCAGTAATGTTTATAATCATCTAAAACAGGTATTAATACGTAGATATGACTCAGAAGTTGTGACAAACAGACAGTATTTTTCAATTCAACCGTAAAATACTTACTTTCTCCCCATTCCGGGAAACCCTCATCTAACTCATATCCTTGAGCAAACACTTCATATCCCAAAGGTTCAAAAAGCGATCGCACAAAATCTTCCCCACTACGAGAGGGAATCACAGATAATTTTGCAACCAATGGTATAGGAGTTTGAGCTAATTCTGGTTTATCCTTACAGCGTCCATTCAAGGCAGTACTAAACACCTGGGATATAGCTACACTCAAAAAAGAAGAAGCTACATAAGGACGGTCATTCACATATTGCTGTAAACTTGCACTGCCTCCCCGTACCAACTTTACAGGGTCAACATCTAGTAGTAAAGCCGCAGTACACTGAGTTTCACTCGCTTCTGGATAAAAAACATGTGCCTTTCCAAAGGATAAAGGGAAAGACTGACAACGGTCAGGATGTTTATGTAGTAAGTATCCTAATTCCGTTGCATTTTGATAATTGGCAGTTATAGTCAATAACATGAACTTTCAAAACGGTTCATAAATAGAATTCCCAGAATTCCCCGCAAAATAGAGTTTAAATATAGAAACAGAGAGTTAAATATAAGAAAACGAGGAATTCCAGGATATATAGAGGTTAGTCATTTAAGCTAAGCGCTTGATTAGTAATACAGTTGAAAACATAAAAATTACGCAAAATATTATATTTTTTATTATGTATTTTGATTTACTTTTGTTAAGCAGGAATATAAGTACTTAGACAAAATTAGTTGTATATTTGTCAGGCTTTACGCAATATTTGAAAATTGCTTTACTACCGTTCGCAATGACACAAACTATTTTTTCCACTCACTTATAAAGGGTATTCGCAACAAGTTAAGGGAACACCAAAAATAAATTCTCCAATTTCATCAACTCCAACTATCTTCTTTAGGGATATCCAAAAATTAAATTACTCAATTTCCGCATCTAATACAACTATCAGATTTTTTCTCCCTCTGCTCCCTCCGCTTCCCCTGCTCCCTCTGCTCCCTCTGCTCCCTCCGCTTCCCCTGCTTCCTCTGCTCACCAAAACGATTGATTATTTTTTTAATTGGAAGTCCCTTACTTCCCCTCTTAATATTGATTTTACGTTAATTAACTAGAATAATTAACCTTTCGCCACACAACAAAGTACCGCAGACTGAGAAAATAAGAATCGACCATGTTTGTTGATTTATACCTGTGAAAGCTTCTAATTCTGCTCCCATCGCTACTCAATCTCGTAAAGCCGACCACATTCGTATATGTTTAGAAGAAGATGTCCAATGTCGTCAAGCTACCAACGGTTTAGAACGTTATCGCTTCACCCATTGTTGTTTGCCGGAATTAGACAAAGATGAAATCGATATCAGCACTAATTTCTTAGAAAAAAAATTGAGTGCACCATTACTAATTTCCTCAATGACCGGTGGAACCAAGCAAGCAGGAATCATCAATCAGCGTTTAGCAAAAGCTGCCCAACACTATAAAATTGCTATGGGTGTAGGTTCCCAAAGAGTAGCCCTAGAAAAACCCCAGGTCGCCGATACCTTTGCAATACGTAAATATGCCCCAGATATACTCTTATTCGCTAACCTAGGTGCAGTCCAACTCAACTATCAATGTGGCTTAGATGAATGTTTAAAAATTGTTGATATCCTCGAAGCTGACGCTCTAATATTACACATTAACCCCTTACAAGAATGCATTCAACCCAAAGGAGACACAAACTTTCGGGGTTTACTCGTAAAAATAGAAAACTTATCCCATAAATTACCAGTCCCAATAATTGCCAAAGAAGTAGGTAACGGTATTTCCGGAAAAATGGCACAACAGCTTTTAAATTCCGGAGTAACAGCCATTGACGTAGCCGGTACAGGAGGAACCTCTTGGGCTTTAGTAGAAAGCGAAAGAGCAGAAAATCCCATGGAACGTCGTCTAGGAAGAACCTTTGCTGATTGGGGTTTAACAACAGCAGACTGTATCAATAGTATCAAAAGTATTGCCCCTAATATGCCATTAATTGCATCAGGGGGATTACGTCAGGGAGTTGATATAGCCAAAGCGATCGCTTTAGGTGCTGATATTGCAGGTTTAGCAATGCCTTTTTTAAAAGCAGCAGCCATTTCGGAAAATGCTATTGATGAATTAGCACAGGTATTAATTGCGGAAATTACCACAGTGCTATTTTGTACGGGAAATGCTACTTTAAAACAGCTGAGGAATTCTCAAAGTTTACAACCAATAAAACATTAAAATATATATAGTAATGTCAGTTTAAGTATTTGGCTGCAATTTTCCGGTGTGAGAAACTTGGTAGAAACATGAGAGTAATAGCAATCATAGTTATTAGTATGGCGGATATATGAATTCCATAGGAAATAGCTAATAACTCACAAAAGCGTGAAGGATTATTAATTGGAACAATGGGTAATTTTATTAAACAAACTTGTGCTAGCTTACTCGGTAGTTTACTAGGACTGTTTATCTTTTTTGGGATTGGAACAACAGGTTTATTACTACTGATATTTGCTGCCGCTTCTTCCAAAGATACTGGACCAATAGTTAAAAATAATTCTTTCTTAGTATTCGACCTGTCTACTAAAATTACCGAAGGTTCGCCAAGTTCCGGACAAATTCTTCAAGAAGCAATTTCTGGCAACCTTCAAGATAGAATTTCACTACGAGTACTTTTAGATACCATAGAAAAAGGACAAAAAGATAAGCGAATTACTGGTATCTATATAGATGCAAGCAAAAGAGCACCAGCAGGAAGCCAAGGTTTTGCTACCCTCAAAGAAGTTAGAAGAGCACTAGCTAATTTCAAAGCTGCGGGGAAGAAAGTAATTGCCTACGGTGTAAACTGGAGTGAGAAAGAATATTATCTCAGTTCAGTCGCCGACACGGTAGTTTTAAACCCATTGGGAGGTATGGAAATTAACGGTTTGGCTTCCCAACCGATGTTTCTCTCTGGAGCATTTGAAAAGTATGGTATCGGCGTCCAGGTTGTGCGAGTAGGTAAATTTAAAGGTGCTGTAGAACCCTTTACCCTCAAAAAATTGAGTCCAGAAAATCGCCAACAAACCCAAAAATTACTTGGTGATGTTTGGTCTGAATGGCAAACAAATGTAGGTAAAAGTCGGAAAATTACACCCCAGAAGTTACAAACAATAGCAGATAATCAAGCCCTATTAGAACCACCCCAAGCAAAAAGCAATGGCTTAGTAGATAAAATTGCCTACAAGGACGAAGTAATTGCCGATATCAAAAAATTAACTAACTCCAAAAATAACGATAAAACATTTAAACAAATTAGCATTAGCGATTACGCAGGAGTCAACGATAAATTTGTTGTCCCCAAAATTAGATCAAACAATAAAGTAGCCGTAGTCTACGCAGAAGGAGAAATTGTAGACGGTACAGGAGAAGGAGAACAAATAGGAGGCGATCGCTTTGCCAAAATATTCCGCAAAATTCGTCAAGATAACAATATCAAAGCAGTCGTCCTGCGAATAAATAGTCCCGGAGGTAGTGCAACCGCTTCTGAAATTATTCAAAGAGAAGTTCGTCTTACTAAGAATACAAAACCAGTAGTTGTATCTATGGGTGACGTTGCAGCTTCCGGAGGTTACTGGATAGCAGCAGACTCCAATCGGATTTTTGCCCAAGCAAATACCATCACCGGTTCCATAGGAGTTTTCGGAGTTTTGTTTAATGCTCAGGAACTAGCAAATAATAATGGTATTACCTGGGACTCCGTCAAAACTGCCAAGTATGCAGACGCGCAGACAGTTTCTCGTCCCAAATCACCCCAGGAACTAGCAATTTACCAACGCGCGGTAAATCGAATTTACAATTTATTTTTAACTAAAGTTGCTCAAGGTAGAAACATTCCTCAATCTAAGGTCGCAGAAATAGCCCAAGGAAGAGTTTGGTCTGGTACAGCAGCTAAAGAACTCGGCTTAGTAGACGAATTAGGCGGTTTAGAAGATGCCATCAACTACGCTGCTCAGCAAGCAAAATTGGGTAAAAAATGGCAGTTGCGAGAATATCCCCGCATAGGTTCCTTTGAAGAAAGATTCTTTGGTATCGCCTCAGAAGAAATACGTACAAAAATCGGTCAAACTAAAACACAAGATACATCAGGAAATCTCTTAATGGGAGAATTGCAAAAACTAAAAACCGAAATAAAAGTTCTCCAAGAAATGAACGACCCCAAAGGAATTTACACTCGTTTACCATTTAATTTACCTATAGAATAGTCATTTATTCCTAAAAAATTAACTTTTTTGCAATATTTACAGCGATACTGTTATAAGCATCGCTGTTTTTTATATGAACTTCTTAAAAATTGATTAAATGCCAAGAGCAAATAATTACATAGTATTTTGGCAAACAGTGTATCAAATTGTACTTGATTACTAGTAATTCAAGATGTAACCTTTTCTATTGATATCGAAGACTTAAATTTGAGTATATTTCTCTCAATAGATTATGAACATCTTATATTTGCTTTTGCCGCTCCTAGCTGTAGGAATAATACCTTCATTTGCTCAAAATCCTATATTTCAACAAAACTACTTGAGTAAATACGAAAAAATAAAAAGACAGCCACCCAAAGAAGATCATCGGGGTGGTGGCAGAAGAGAATTCTATATTTTAGGCTTAGTTTCAAATTAAGTTCAAATTAATTTCAAATTAATAATTATTTCATTGGAACTTTTAAGAAGTTTCACTGGGGTATATTTTGCCTATTAAATTAACAAGTGTAATGTTGTTATATTTCTTAAAAAGACTGCTATAGCAGCCGCTATTTTAGTTAGGACGTCTTCTTTTCCCTATTCGCTTTTTAATGTCCTAACCTGGGTGTCTAGGGCTATATACGCTAATGTTTTACAATATCTAAATATTTTCTAAATTTTTAAAGGCGGCTAGGTTTGAAAATAAAACCATAACCGCCTTAATTGTCAGCAGAGTGAATATTTTAGATGACAGGATGACTCTACATCATTCCCATACCGGGCATACCCATGCCACCCATACCACCCATGCCACCCATGCCGCCCATGCCGCCCATGCCGCCCATATCAGGAGCGCCACCACCAGCAGGTTTCTTCTCAGGTTTCTCAACCACTATCGCTTCAGTAGTTAACACCATTCCAGCAATAGAAGAAGCATTTTGTAAGGAAGAACGAACCACCTTTGCAGGGTCGATAATTCCAGCCGCAATTAAATCTTCAAATTCCCCAGTAGCAGCATTGTAACCAATATTAAACTCAGTATCTCGCACCTGGGAAACAATTACAGAACCTTCCGCACCAGCATTATCTGCAATTTGACGTAAAGGCGCTTCTAAAGCACGTGCAACAATGTCAGCACCAATCTTTTCCTCATCAGAAAGATTGCTCTTAATTTCCTTGACCTTAGTTGCCAAATGAATTAATGTTGTGCCACCTCCAGGAACAATTCCTTCTTCCACAGCAGCCTTAGTTGCATTCAGAGCATCCTCAATACGCAGCTTGCGGTCCTTCAGTTCGGTTTCAGTCGCAGCACCAACCTTGATTACCGCTACACCACCAGCAAGTTTAGCAATCCGCTCTTGTAGCTTCTCACTATCGTACTCAGAATCTGTCTCAGAGAGCTGCTTACGAATTTGAGCAATTCGCTTCTCAACGTCTGACTTAGAAATACTATCAGCAGCAACAATTGTGGTATTTTCCTTGTCAATTTCGATTTTGCGAGCAGTTCCCAACATCTCCAAAGACGCAGTATCCAAACTCAAACCGATTTCCTCAGAAATCATCTGTCCACCAGTCAAAACCGCAATATCTTGCAACATTGCCTTACGGCGATCGCCAAAACCTGGAGCTTTGATAGCACAAGCAGACAACACACCGCGAGCTTTATTAACTACCAAAGTAGCCAAAGCCTCACCGTCAACATCTTCAGCAATAATTAACAAAGGCTGACCACCACGGGCAACTTTTTCCAAGACCGGTACCAAATCTTGAATATTGCTGATTTTCTTATCGGTAATCAGAATGCGGGCATTTTCAAACTCCACCGTCATCCGTTCATTATTGGTAATGAAGTATGGAGAAACATAACCCCTGTCAATCTGCATCCCTTCAACGACCTCTAATTCCGTTGATAGAGACTTAGATTCCTCAACAGTAATCACACCGTCCTTGGTAACTCTCTCCATTGCTTGAGCAATCATGCTGCCGACTTCTTCGTCATTACCAGCAGATACTGTCGCAACTTGAGCAATAGTTGAACCTTCTGACTTGGCGCTAATTTCCACTGGTTGAGCAATGCTAGCAATTTCTTTTAATAAAACTTCAACAGTTTTATCAATACCCCGCTTTAACATCATGGGGTTGCTACCAGCAGCAACGTTTTTCAATCCTTCACGAATCATTGCTTGAGCCAAAACAGTAGCTGTAGTGGTACCATCTCCAGCATTATCCTTAGTTCTGGAGGCAACTTCCTGGATTAACCTAGCACCAGTATTCTCCAAAGGGTCCTGCAATTCAATTTCTTTGGCAACGGTGATACCATCGTTAACAATCTGAGGTGTACCGAATTTCTTCTCCAAAAGAACATTGCGACCTTTTGGTCCCAAAGTAATTTTCACGGCATCAGCAAGAGCGTTGATACCGCTCTCTAGTGACCGACGTGATTCCTCATCAAAAGAAACGATTTTCGCCATGTTTTCCAATATTAAGAGCGCTTTCTGTATTACAATTTAGCACTCTTGGCAACAGAGTGCTAACTTACAAGCAATACAAGTTACAGTCTTTATGGTAAAAAAATGATTAATATAACAGTGATACTCAAGGAAATTAATGAGAGCGGTTAAGGCGGGAGATGAATTTATACAACTCCCTTGGGGTAATCGGAATTTCTAATCTCTGTGATTCCGGGTGGTTAAAATCCCTCCAAGTAATCGGAATAGCCGACCCCTGTGGTTCTGGCTGGTTAGCAGTTGTTATTACTTTTTTGTTGGCTTGGGTCGTTACATGGCTCTTAATACCAACAGTACGTAGATTCGCTTTGCAAGTAGGTTGGGCTGACCAACCCAATGCACGAAGGTTAAACAGAGAACCACTACCAAATGCTGGTGGTTTGGCAATATATGCCGGAGTGATTGGCGCAGTAGTTATTGCAACACTGTTGCGTCCAATCGAACTGCACAGCGTTCTTGTTCAAGTCTTAACAATTCTTTTAGGCGGTTCAATGCTAGTTTTGGTTGGTTTTATTGACGACCAGTTTGGATTACCTGCCTGGTTCCGGCTAGTTATCCAAATATTGACGGCATTATTACTATTTGCGAACGGTATAAACTTTCAAGTAACTTTCGGTTCACCATTTGATTCATATATTTTGTCAATATTTTTGACAGTCTTATGGGTAGTAGGAATTACTAATGCCATTAACTTAATGGATGGCATGGATGGCTTAGTCGGTGGAGTAGGCTTTATTACATCAATGAGCTTATTAGCCGTATCGGCACAATTTCCTAATAAAGCTGCTGCTACTTTGGTATTAGCGGCTTTAGGCGGTGCAGCACTAGGTTTTTTGCGCCACAACTTCCATCCATCCCGAATTATCATGGGTGATGCAGGTGCTTACTTTTTTGGCTACGTATTAGCCGCAACAAGTATTTTGGGTGAATTGCAAATCACTACCGTATTTACACTTGTACCACCAGTACTATTTTTACTACTACCAGTATTAGATACTTCACAAGTATTTATTCGACGACTCGTTGCAGGAAAAAATCCTCTCACAACACCCGGGAAAGACCATTTGCACCACCGCTTGTTAGCGTGGGGTTTATCTCAAAGGAGGGCTGCTTTTACTCTATGGTTTATCGCTTTAGGGTGTAACCTAATTGCAATGAGATTTCGAGGAATGTCTTCTACTGTCATGCTTGCTACCACTAGTGGAATTATTTTTCTATTAGCTCTTACTGTTTTGCAAAGAATGAATGGAAAAAATAAATCACAAATTAGTTCTGGTAACGTCTCCAATAGAAGAAGACAAAATTAGATTTTAGCTTCTAGTTAAAAGTTAATAATTTTTATTAAAATCACCCCTCGAGGTTAATCTCGAGGGGTGATTTTATCGCTTATTTAACTTGTCACGAATCGGTTATATCTAGTTTACGGAAGAAGAAAAACCTTTCGTAAAATTACCTCCCAAAACTTCCAAGATAATTAAACAAACTCAAAAGAATTACTATTTAGATTCAAATTATTAGCACCCTGGACTATTCCCACTAGTTCATCCTGACCTGGAGTTTTCAGGAAAATACCTTGTCCTTCAGTAAGACCTTGAGGAGAAGCACCCAGGCTATAATCATTAGGTTGTCCAGCTAACTGAATAACATCACCTTGTTGGGAGTTGAAATTACGGATTAAACCATAACTATCTTCTCCTAAAGTATTATCTTGACCATCATTATAAAAAGATGTGTCTTCATTTCCTAATAAGAAAGTGTCAGCTTGGTTAGTACCCAGAAAAACATCTGGTTCATTAGGGGTGGATATATTTTGCACACCAAATTGAGCATTGCTTGCATCTTCAGCAATCTTAAAATTAATGGTATCCTCTCCCAGGAGATCTCCTTTAGCCTTATCTGCATCATAGGCTTGTATTTCTAATTTATAATCCCCTGCTGTTAATTTCTTACCTGTATAGTTACCCTCTTTATCACCGAAACTAGAATAAGGAACTAAATTTTCTACTTGTTGATAGTCATTGAGACGAAATTTCACACTTTCAATTTTCTCTGCATCTGCATTGTTCTCATTTGCAGTAGCAATTACAGCCAAATTTTTTCCCTGAAGCTCACTAGCTGATAATATTTGACCGTCCTCAATAGAAGCGATCGCTTTATTGGTGTCAGCATCTACTAACTGGTAGTTTAATAAGTTTTCCGATGAGTCTTGATTGGGGTTTTGCTCTTGGTTATTACCGGACTGGACTTCTCCTTGTATTGGAGTCTGCTCTGGTTCTGATGCAGGGGTTATTTCTTCTACCGGAATAAACTCAATGTAATCTACTCGTGCATGTTCTGCGGTCTTACTGTTTCCATCCTCGATACCTGCAAGAGTAAAACTATCCCCAGCTTTAATCTCTACTCCTTTTATTTCTTTAGTTGTGAGAGTTTTATCATCTGCAAGAGCACTACCCAATTGTTTATCTAGGTCAATAGAGGTAAGCTGTTTACTACCTTGA
Organism: Mastigocoleus sp.; assembly: GCA_050042865.1. GTDB lineage: Bacteria > Cyanobacteriota > Cyanobacteriia > Cyanobacteriales > Nostocaceae > JBCCDM01. The sequence continues at coordinate 393 of JBHJJE010000033.1, read as the reverse complement.
AAAAGTTTTAGATTACCTACACCATCATTCTCATCAAAGTAATTGACCTTGATGTTATATTTACCTGTATCTCCATTAAAGTTAAAGTTTGCTTCCCCTGTACCTTCGGTTTCTCCACCCCGTAAACTAATTACTTTCTTATCGGAAGCAACATCTATAGACTCAACTCGATACTCACCAGATAACTCCATGTCTTCTGCTTCCAAGCGTAAAGATGAGTTGTTATCAGGTTGGGGGGTTGGATTTGGTGTTGGTTGGGGGGTTGGGTTTGGTGTTGGTTGGGGAGTTGGGATTGGTGATGGTTGGGGAGTTGGATTAGGTGTCGGTTGAGAAACTTTCAACATAACTTACGAGTGATCTGCATCTGCATACTTAAGGAATCCATCATTAATC
>JBHJJE010000032.1:0-78951 GCA_050042865.1 Mastigocoleus sp. | reverse complement strand
TCCGTTTGCGACGTATAAGCTCTATCGAGCACGCTAACGCGTTTGCATAGCATAACGTAGTTAACGCATAGTTCTTGAGATTGCTTCCCTACACTACGTGACCGTCGCTTCGGACAAATCTTCGTTGCGTAAGTCCTGTTTATATGTTTTGCTGATTTTGATTTGTCAGCGTATCTTGAAAAAACTTTCCCCATTTTGCTGCCAAGGGTATTTCTGTGAATGGGATTTTTATTGAATGATTCAGTTCAGATTTATTATTTTCAGAAAAAATAAATTCCAATTCAATTTTTCGACCTTTGCGGGGAAGTTGGTTAGTTGTAACTTCTTTACCATTTACCAAAAGATTGACTTGACTAATATTATTTAGAGAAAAAGTTTCTAAATTAATAGGACCTTTTGGTGTGGGTTTTCCCCAAGTTACGGTGTCATCTTTTTGACCAATAACTGCATATATATCGTATTTTGCCCTCTCAAACTGTTCTGCCCAAGTTTTATAAGCTTCTACCTTCTGAAATTCTCTAGCTCCCTGTCTAGCAAGCCAGAAAAACGCTACAAGTAGAGGCAACCACAAAAGACCGCGTTCCATAGTAAAATTAACTTCTGTTATTTAGTTGTATAGTTATTATTTATCAGCCTGTAATTTCTTTTCCATAGATTTTTAACTTATTGAGCGAACTGCTCAGCCAGCAATTAACATATTTTCACATTTTGATTATCCCCAATTTTGATGGATGGAATTTATTCTATGTATTTAGGACTTACGCAAAAGCCAGCGAATTCTGTCCGAGACGTTAGCTTATACATAATTTCTTGAGATTGCTAGTCTACGATAACCCTTTCAGGGAAACTGAAACGAATGACCGTCGCTTCGGACAAATCTATGTCCGTAGGACACGCTATGGGTTTACGTAGTATAGCGATAGCTAACGTTGCGTAAGTCCTGGTATTTATATTCAGTTTTTAGTACCTAAGAAGATAGACTATTTGAGAGTATAAACACTTAAAACTTGAGAATATATAAGAAGAAATTCTGGTTAAGCTCACCGAACAAGCCTCATGGGAATATCTCGGAATAAAGGAGTTAATTATTGTTTCTATAACTATTGCTTGAAATTAAGCCATAAAAGGTTCGTCTAGGTTATGTTAGTGAGCAAGCTAGTAAAAGCGATTGCGGGTTTAAGATGAAAAAAATTATCCTATTTTGCTTATTTTTTATTGGATTATGTGCTGCTTTGTTTTATTTTGTAAACTTTCAAAGTTTAGCAGCCAGAGGTGATTATGAGACAATTTTGATTGACTTTCAAGAAAATCGTCCCGAGCAAGTTTTATCACAAGATTTACAGGCGATCGCCAAAAAGTATCAGGTGACGCCCAAATTAGATAATAAGTGGTCTGCACAAGATAATGTTTACATTATTAGAGGTGATAAAAAAGTCCTTCAGGAACTCCGTAAATCAGGATTATCAAAAGATACTGAGTTTATTGAGCCAAACTATATTTATACACTTCCTCCCCAAGAAAATAAAGCTTGGTTGGGAGAGATTTTGGGAGCCAAAGGTGCTGATGAGCGTCGCACAGTTCTAGAGTTTCCCAACGACCCTATGTATAACAAACAGTGGAATCTACGTAATATAAACATCGAGGGAGCCTGGAAGGAAACCAAAGGTAGTGGTGTGACAGTAGCCGTAATTGATACTGGTGTTACTCGAGTTAGAGACTTAAAAGAAACAAAATTTGTAAAAGGCTATGACTTTGTCAATGATAAGGTCAATGCCAATGACGATCATGGACACGGTACCCATGTTGCAGGTACTGTAGCCCAATCCACTCATAATGGCTTTGGAGTTGCAGGTGTTGCTTATGAAGCTAATATCATGCCCCTGAAAGTACTTAGCAATTATGGAGGTGGTACTGTAGCTGATATTGCTGCTGCAATCAAATTCGCTGCTGACAACGGAGCTGATGTGATCAACATGAGCTTAGGTGGTGGTGGTGAGAGTCAATTGATGAAAGAAGCAATTGAACACGCTCACAAAAAAGGTGTCACAATCATTGCTGCTGCTGGTAATGAAAATGCCAATGGTGCTTCCTATCCGGCTCGTTATCCCCATGTAATAGGGGTTTCTGCCATAGGTGCAGATGGAGAGAAAGCTCCTTACTCTAACTTTGGTGCCGGAGTTGATATTTCTGCTCCTGGTGGTAGTGAAGGTGGTAAAATTCTCCAACAAACAATTGACCCTGAAAACAAAGGAGAAGAAGTTTTTCTTGGCTTCCAAGGTACCAGTATGGCTGCTCCTCACGTGGCTGGAGTAGCTGCACTGATTAAAGCTACAGGAGTAGAAAAACCTACCGAAGTCCTAGATATTCTTAAAAAATCAGCACGTAGTGAGAAAGATGACGAACTTAATTACTATGGTGCCGGACACTTAAATGCTCAAGAAGCCGTTAAAATTGCGACTCAAGGACAGATTAGCTTCCCAGACTTTTTCCGATGGTTGCGTGATAACGGTTATCTAAATCCAGGTTTCTGGATTGATGGCGGTGCGATCGCTCTATTACCTAAGATTTTAATGGTGGTGGGTTCCTATCTATTGGCTTGGTTTTTACGGGTTTACTTTCCCTTCGCCTGGACTTGGACTTTAACCGCAGGTCTAATTACAGGTAGTTCTGGATTATTTTTCCTTAAAACGATCCGCATTTTTGATATACCCAACTGGCCTTTGCGTCTACTAGGAAGTTCTATTCCGGAACTTGGTAGCACTATTCAAGGCACAGATGCTTTAAACCCTTTATTTGCTAGCGTGTTGATTCCTATTGGATTAACAGCATTGTTATTAGGACACCCACGTTGGAAGTGGTTTGCAATAGGTTCAACAATAGGAGTTGCTTCCTGTCTAGCAGTCAGTGCTGTTTTCGACCCAGAAGTTTGGGGGTTAAGTAACGCTATATTTGCTCGTGGGTTTCTGATTCTCAATGCCGTTCTGTGTTTTGGTTTAGCTAGACTTTCAATGAACAATGAAGGACAGGTTGCTTAAAAGAAATAATTGATTGAAATATTTGCAGAAACATATTCATCAGGCATCATAATTTATCTGGGGGGTAATCAATTACCCCTTTTTGTATGAATCCAATTTCAGAAACTGAAAATAAGAACTTAAGCAGCTCAACAACAATAAATGATTTTATGAGTATTACAGTCAAAGGAACAGTTGAACGACGAGATATAGGTATGGGAGCTTGGGCTTTAGTTACCGAAGAAGGTGAAACCTACGAAATTCTCACAGGTGCTGATCAAAAATTACTTGTATCAGGGCAGAAAGCAAAAGTTACAGGAGAAATACGCCAAGATATTATGACTACTGCAATGATTGGTTCAGTATTGGATGTCAAATCCTTTGAATTGATAGATTAATATCGGCGTTGAATCTACTGATTATCCAGAATTGTTTGTAACCTACTCCTAAACTCTCCTTTAGGATGTCCACCCTTAACTTCTCCCACTATCTTAAATTCTGCTTCTGGCGAATCACAGATTATATAAGTCGGCCACCCCATCTCTGATTTATCAGGATACTGGGTTAAAAGTACTTGGCGATATTTGCGGTAGGTAGCCGTATCTTGCATTTTTACATCAATAAATTCTAAACCCATTTCTTCAGCTACTTTCTGGTCATAAAATGCCATCTTGTGACAAATACCACAATCCTCGCTAGAAAATTTGATTATAGATAAAGACATCTGAATGATAAACGCTTATTTAACGTGATAGTTTTGTATTTTTCTGACGAAATATTACCACATAGCTGTGTTTTTGCCGATCCAAAATAATCAGGACTTACGCAATCACAATTTGTCCTTGTGACCAAAATGTAGTGGAGGGTAGCAATCCAAGAATTAAATACCGATTAGTTGAACTAATGCACAATATTAATTAGTGCATTAGAACTATTCAATATCATCGTGGGTATAACAAAACCTACAAGAATTTTACTTTTTATTTATAAACACATTCTTAAGAAAGCTCAGTAAGTGCGAAATAGATGTATTGCAGATACAGTCAGTCCTTATAATAATTTCTCTATAAAAGTTGTATTTTATACTTGCAATAGAGTACAACTTCATCTAAATTTGTCAAAAAAATTCTTTCTAATTTTTATAAAAATGTGATATTATTACTTACCGACTAATTTTTGTCTTTGAATACTCTTAATTTAATCTAATTAATGTTAATGCAACTTAAATAATACTTATATATGTAAATTGAGATGATTAATTCAAGTTATTACGATTTATTACGACCTCCTACTATTTTTTTCAACAAAAGCTTTGATTAATACTTTTTAGATGATTACTTTTATATGAAGGTATTCTTGATAAATAAATTCAGCTCGATCCAAAAATTTCTGTCATTCAATCAGTCTTTCAAGTAATATATCGATTAATTATAAGTATTTCTAAACCATCGGTAAAGATATGTTTGATATTTAGTAGTTAATTATACTGGTTTTTCAGATGTGATGTATATAATGCTTGTATAAGTGATATCCTCATAGACCTTAAGATTTAAATAGTTTACTAATTTATCATTTATTATAAAGAGACTTTGGCTAATACAAGTTAGTGGGTGAGAGTTGATTATCAGGGTATATTTGCCAATAATCTTGTTCCTAATAAAACTTATTTTTTCCAGAAAAACTTGCTATAATTACTTTCTACCATCTAAAATTTAGGTAAAAAATTCCCCAACCAGCATCAGCTAGTTAGGGAGAGTTGATTATCAGGGTGCATCTACCAATACTCTGTTCTTAATTAAACTGCCTTTCTCCGGAAATTTTTAATTTAAATCAGAATATGTATATGGGTAATTTTAAAGTAATAATAAAATTTGTAAGTATTCTTAACAAGATAACTTAATTACCAAAAATTTATTTGCTAGTTATAGTTATAGTGTCTTAGATATTAAATGAAAATCTATAATAAAAAATTAGAGCAATTTTTTAGAGTTTAATCCAGTAAACACACTCTATTCGGGAACGTTTAGTGGATGAATGCATCTAAATTAATTGAAGGAGCATCATATCGATTTGAAGCAATTAAGTTTCAAAATAGATTAGAAGGCAAACAGGAGAAGTTGTGACCCAGGAATTTCACATTTCCGTAACTCCAGTAGGACAAAATGACTACTTGGTGCGAACGGAACAAGTCGCGCCTGGGGTGCCTTTAGCAGAAGAATTGGTGTCTTGGCCTGTTGCTGATTGGTTGTCAGCTGCCTCTGGGCTGATGAACGATCCTTTGACATCCGTATTGCAGGGAGATGTAGTGTCGACTACTCGCTTTTTAGAGGCAAATGCCAGAAACTCTGTGAACTTGGTGGCATTAGGTCAGCAACTCTATAACGCTCTGTTTCAAGGTACTCTTAGGGATAGTTGGATTACCGCCCAAGGTATTGCTCAAAATCATCAACAGGTATTACGTTTACGTTTAGGGCTGAAGGATAGTAAGTTAGCACGTTTGCCTTGGGAAGTTATGCATGCTGGCGATCGCCCTTTAGCAACTGGACCATATGTGGCATTTTCTCGCTATCAAAGTGGTGTTGCCAGTTCTCGTTTAGATTCGAGAAATATGCCGATACCCTTAGAATTTGGTGGCATTAAGGTATTAATGATTGTTGCTTCCCCAACCGATAAGATCCGGCTGGATTTGCTCAAACAGGAAGCAATAAAATTACAAGCAGAATTACACCGAACTAAGAACACAGATGAGGAACTACCAGAAATTCAGTTGACCCTGCTGCAACAACCTGGTAGAGAAGAACTGACACAAGCTTTGGAACAGGGTAGATATCATATTCTTCACTACTCCGGTCACAGTAATATTGGCACTAATGGTGGTGAAATTTCTCTGGTTAGCAGCAGAACCGGATTGACAGAAACCCTAAGTGGTGATGATTTGGCTGGTTTACTAGTCAATAATAATATTCAAATGGCAGTATTTAATTCTTGTTTAGGTGCTTATGGTGCAACATCTGACAAGGATGAAGAAACTGGCGAACGTAATCTGACAGAAACTCTGGTAAAACGAGGTATTCGTTGCGTATTAGCAATGTCGGAAAGAATACCGGATGATGTCGCATTAAACTTAACTCAGCTTTTTTATCGGAATCTTTCCCAAGGTTATAGTATTGATCTGTGTGTCAGCAGAATGCGTCAGGGACTAATTTCTGCATATGGTTCTCACCAGATGTATTGGGCGCTGCCGATTCTATATTTTTCACCAGATTTTAACGGTAATCTGCATCCTCAGAGTGATTCTCCATCTAATCGAGAATTTTTCAATAACTATAACTCTACATTAGTAGATGTGATACCCCCCCTCAAGGGTTCTGAAGGGGCGGATGAGTCAGAAATACTATTGGGGATGGAAGAAGTAGTCCCTTCTGCTTTGATAGAAGATTCTTCTGGTTTAGACTGGTTAGATGAAGAGAATTGGGGTGGTTTTGACGAACCCGACTACGATAGTTCTAGTTATGCTGAAGATTCAGCAATTGTAGGAGACTTATTTCGTCAACTAGACGAACAAGCTGCTCAGGATAATTCTGCATCTTCCCCTGTAAATGCTGAGCTTGTCCAAGAAGTTAGAGATAACCAAATTCAACCTTCACAGAATTCTCGGCAAATAACTACTTCTTCTGCTTCTGTAGATACAGCAATTGAAAATTGGCAAGAGCTAGCGGGACTTGAGACAACAAGGGAAAGTGCTGTTCAAAATCGCAACTCTCAAATTACCTCTGAAGCTTCTGCTCAGACTACTTTAGATAAAGTTGAACAAAATAACTCTACACGTCGTAAAAGCCGAACTTTACCATTTATAGGCGCAGGAGTAGGAGTTGTAGCCTGTATACTTGGTATGAATTGGTTTTGGCAAAGCCAACAGGGTCCACAGTTACCGGAGATACCTATAGCAAAACCAGACACAGAGACCCCCCAACAACCGAAAATAAGCCTAAATAATGATGCCACCGGTATTGTTACTGCTTACGCGATGGAGAAGCTAAATCGCGGTGAATTAGAGGCTGGTTTAGAAGCAGTTGAAGAATTGCTTAATAGGGGTACTCTTCCTCAAGCGTTAGCAGCATTAAAATTAGTTCCGAGGTCTCAGATAGATGAGCCTAAAGTTAATTTTTTACAAGGCAGATTAGCTTGGCAGTCCATTCAACAGAGGAATAGTGGCGGTTATACTTTTGATGATGCCCGTCGTTACTGGGAAAAAGCTGTAAAAAATAATCCTAAATCGAGTGAATATTTACATGCATTAGGATTTGCCTATTATGCCGAAGGAAATATTGACCGTGCTAACGATTCCTGGTTAAAAGCGCTAAATTTAGCCATGAAACAAAATCAGCAAGCATCACAGGCATCTTATCAAGAAACATCGCTGCCATCTAATACTGGTAATACACAATCTAGTCGGACTAGTCGGAGGAAAAACTTATCTCCGGACGCTTTACGTGCTTATGCTGGTTTAGCATTGGGATTTTATCGCTCCGCTCAGTCTCAATCATCGGACAAAAGGGAAAAATATCTTAACGAAGCTATTGATATGCAGCAAACTGTTTTGCAGAATGATCCTTTAGGTTTCCAGATAGACAAGTTAGCAACTGATTGGCTATGGACAGAGAAAGCTATTGAGGATTGGCGATCGCTTTTAAAGTTTAGACGTTAGAATTCTAACTCTAGCTATATTCATCAACAATTTTGTATATACCTGTTTTAAAGGTGAAAAATTATGCTTTAGGGCAAAATTATTTTGTCGTAAAGCACTTTTTTATCCACCAGTGTATTAGAAGCCACTTAGGTAACATAATTGAGCATGTATAAAAAATGTATAAATAAATTGGGTATTGAGAAGTTTTATAATGATTAGTTACTTTAAGAAAATTAATAGAACACCAAAAAAGTGTGTTCTGCAACTAATGGAAAAATCCAGATAAAGATGAAGAATTTTCATCTTTATCTGGCACCCTCTAAAAATATTGCTATTTCGCACGACAGGTAGAAATACCTTTACCGTTGACAGAACCCTGGATACCTCTCACAACTGCAACAACCCGTTGCTTTGGGGTTCCATGATGATGTTTGCTACCCCAAGCATAATCTCCAATACGGTAAGCCAGAGTGGCAATTTCTTTAATATCTCTATTATCAAATTCTATATTAGGAATCAAACCCAAATAAACTCCTGCCAAACAATCTGCTTGTAGTTCTGTAATTACTCCTGATCTGGGTGTAAAACCATAAGCTGTTTGCATTGCATGAGCATATTCATGAGCAATAATATAAGCTAGGGCAGCATCTCCGTGCTGATAAGCCATAGCTACATCCCTTCTTGGAATATATACGGTATGATTCCGCTTGCAATAATGAGAACTTCTAACCGGACCACAACCACCACGGAAACCCGGACGAAGATTCCAGAGGAGTTTGGGAGTTCTTTTATAACCATGAATGCTTTGAATCCCTTGATAAACTCCATCTACTACCTGTCTAGGTCTCCATTCTCTAGCTTGGACTGGTACACTAGCTAGAACACAACTAATACCTATTACAGCAGCAGTCAATGCTTTAAATGGTTTCATTTTGCCAATCCGAATTATTTGAGTCCTTTTAATAATTCACCTCATTATTAAAGGGTAATATTTCGGATAGTAAATATGAAGTTATTACAAAGTTTGATATTTTTACGTAATTTACATTATCTTACGAAAGAAAAATTAAGTATCAATACTTAATTTTGAAGGAAGACAAACTTAAACTTTTGCCATGATCGATGTAAGTAAATCTACTTTTAATTTTTTAAACATTGCTTTCCGTGCTTGGGCAGCTAAAATATCTTCCAATGGTGCCAATGTAACCTCTTGCTGATACTTTAATCGCAGTGCTGTTTGAATTAACCAATCAGCCACAAAAGGATTTTTGGGTAATAATGGTCCATGGGAATAAGTAGCGATCGCATTCTGGTGAAAAGCTCCTTCTGTTCCGTCTTCTCCGTTGTTTCCTAAGCCGTAAATTACTTTCCCTAATGCTTCTGTTTTAGATAGTTTAGTACGTCCGCCGTGGTTTTCAAAGCCTACTAAGTAAGGGGTTTCTCCGTTGAGAATTTCTTTTAATTCTTTAGCTAAGCGAGTAGCTGTGACTTCTATAATTAGATTACCAATGCAGCGTTGGACATTTTCACCGGGATGGACGGATACCATATCTAATATTCCTAAACCCTCAATGCGTTTTCCTGCACCAGGTTCGTAATAATGTCCTAAAAGTTGAGGTGAACCACAGGTAAATACACCAGGAGTACCGTTATCGAGTTTTTCACGCATTGCATCGGCTTTTGCACCCTGCAAGTCACGCATAACTATTTCTTGCTGTCTATCTTGTGCACCACCACCAACTATTACGTCTACTGATTTGATATCTTCTGCTGTAGAATTTTGGTCTAGGGGTAAAATATTAACTTCATATCCCCGCCACAGAGCGCGACGTTCTATAGTAATAACGTTACCCCTGTCTCCATAGGTACTCATTAGTGTAGGGTATAGCCAGCCAATAGTTAATTCTAATTGTTTAGCTGATTGTTGAGAATTCATAAATAATAGAAAATAGAAAAATTAAATAGCGATAATAAGTAATATAGTTTTTGGATTCCCACATACTTTGCTTTGATTATTTGCACAAGTAATGGTTTTGGTCAAGAATTATTTTCGATGACCATGATGCAACGTCGCAATCAGATGTTGTAACAATTACCTCATATAAAATACAGAATATATACACAACACATCTTGTACCAGGAGAATTGTACTAAATAGAAAATACTCAGTATTTATAGCTTTTGGGAGTAGATTATCGACCCCTCAGGATTTAAAGTCTTGATTCTAATAGCTAAAGTTTCTGAAAGAGGATTAAATAAATAATTGAGACAAGAGTTATAAAAATTATAAAAGTTATAAAAGTTACTTTAAATTATTTTCTTAGCTATTTTTACTTAGAAATGCAAGATATTAATATTAGGTTAAATCAGTACGATAATGTCCTACCTATAGTGATTTCTCACTTTCGGCGGTACTGCTTGGCGTTTTCTGAAGCTGGAAGGACAAATACTGAGTATTGATTTGCAAGATTATCCTGTTCCACCTGTGGGAATACTTTGAGGAATGTTGGTTTGGATGATACGAGAAGGTGAAAGTAAATCATATGGATAAAGATAATTTATTACCTCAATCTAATAATCCTCAATTTACTCCCAAATTTGATAATACAAATGAAGATACACTCCAAATGGGGGGAGGTTTATCTGTAATCGGATATTGGGCTGAACATACCCTCTCACCAGAAGGAGCTAAACTTTGGAAAACATTACTTCATAAAAGCGCTTGTTTATCTTGCTCTTGGGGAACTGGTGGACAAAAGGGTGGTTTTACTAATGAAAAAGGGGAAAAGTTACAGCGTTGTATGAAGAGTGTTGAATCAATCTCAGCAGAAATTCAACCCGCAATTCCCAAGCAATTTTTTGAGAAGCGTAGTATCGAACAACTCCAACAACTCACCTCACAAGAAGCAGACAGACTGGGGAGATGGAGTTTTCCAGTAATTTTACGGTCTGGAAAGTCCCATTACGAACGCATTACTTGGGATGAAATTTACAAAATAGCACAGACAGCTTTTGCGAAAACCCCCCAAAGAATAGCTTCTTACAGTTCCGGACGTTCTTCTAATGAGGCAGCATTTTTATTACAACTGATGATGAGAACCCTCGGCTCTAATAATTTAGCTGACTGTTCGGATTTATGTCATGCACCTTCGAGTTTCGGACTTAAACAAACCCTTGGTACAAATACTTCTATTGTTAGTTTAGAAAGTTTAAAACAATGCGATTGTATCGTTTTAGCAGGTTCTAACGCTGCTTACAACCATCCCAGGTTAATGAATGAACTAATAAAACTACGCGATCGCGGTGGTAAGGTAATTGTAATTAATCCGATGATGGAAGTTGGTTTAGTTAAGTTTGCTTCCCCTGCTTTTCCTGTTAAGTCGCTGTTTACAGGTTCCGATGTTGCTTCTGTTTATTTACAACCGATTCCCGGTAGCGATGTGGGATTATTTACGGGTATTCAAAAAGCGTTGTTAGAAAATGGAAAGATTCAACAGGAGTTTTTAAAAACTTATACAGAAAATTGGCAAGCGGTAATTAATCACGTTGAAAATACATCCTGGGAAAAGATTACTACAACGTGCGGTATCTCTCAAACAGAAATTGAAATCGCTACGAATATAATTACTAACTCTCAAAAAGTCGTATTTGCATGGGCAATGGGTATTACTCAACAGCGAAATGGTGTTGATAACATTTATAGTATTGTAAATACCGCCTTAATGACTGGTAATATCGGAAAAGTTGGAACCGGAGTCATGCCAGTACGGGGACATTCCAACGTCCAAGGCTTTGGCTCAATGGGAGTAACAATAAGACTCAAAAAAGAAATTCAACAAGCATTAGAAAAATTATTAGGGCGATCGCTTAGTAAAGTCAAAGGATACGATACCCATGCTTTAATTGAAGCGGCTGACGCTCGTAAAGTTGATACATTAATTTGTGTGGGTGGTAATTTATACGCAGCTAATCCCGATTCTAAGAAAGTAAAGCGAGCGCTAAATAAAATTGAAACCATTATTTATTTAGCAACAAAACCAAATCTCGGACATTTCCACGGATTAGCAAATCAAAACACAATTATTATTCCCGTATTTAACCGTTTTGAAAATCCCCATAAAACCACAGTAGAGTCAGGTAATAACTTTGTCCGTCTTAACGATGAAGGAGAAACCCACCTTAAAAAAGCTGACTTAATTGCAGAAGTAGACTTTTTAACCGAATTAGCCCATCGCATACATGGTAAATATCCCGTAAATTGGCGTAAATTACAAGACACCAAATACGTTAGACAAATGATTGCTCAAACCATTCCGGGATACGAGAAAATAGGAACAATTGACGAAACCCAAGAAGAATTTACCATTGGAGGACGGATTTTAAAAACCCCTAAATTTCCCACAGCTTCCGGTAAAGCCAAAATGTTTGTGACACCATTACCAAAATTAAAACTTCCGGAGATAACAGACTTTAACGTTAACGAAAATACCAAAGGAATAGTAATAGCATTAATGACCGGACGAAGTTACGCTCAACATAATACAGTAGTTTATCAAACAGAAGATAAATATCGGGGAATATCCCATCGTAACTGTATTTTGATGAATAAAAATGACGTTGAAAAAATAGGTTTGAAACAACATCAACGGGTAACTGTGCGGGGAAATGTCGGAGAATTAGAGAAGGTAGAAATTATTTATGGTGCAGTTCGTGAAGGTGCAGGAGTGATGTTTTATCCCGAAGTTAATGTGATTTTTAAAGCAGAAATTGAAGAGCGTTGTGGAACCCCAGCTTTTAAAAGAGTTCCGGTATTGGTTTATCAGAAATGATGATTTTGGATGGTACATAGGAATTCCAGATGGTTCGTGACAATTGGAGCTATCCTAAATATATTCAATGGAACGTCTCTACAAGATGGTTATTCACGAATGATTTAGAATTGGTATGGTCTGGTTAGATTTTTTTACACTTCTTAAAAAGACTACAATAAAATTTCAATTAAGTTTATCTTAAAGTCATTAATCGCTGGTGAAACCATGACATCCTTTGCATCAGCAAATCAACAAACCGACATCGAAATATTCTACCCCAGTTCGGATGGTGAACCATTGGCAGAAACCTATGTTCATTTATATGCAATACTTGTGACCTTAGAAATTTTAAAGCAGTATTTGCAGGGACAGCAAGCTACTGTTTTAGCAGATCAATTTTTATATTATGCTCAAGGTTTTCCCAAACTCAGAGTTGCACCCGATGTAATGGTAATTTTTAACGTTGCTCCTGGAGGTAGGGATAATTATAAAATTTGGGAAGAAAAACAAGTACCTGCGGTCATTTTTGAGATTACTTCAGAAGGAACCAGAGAAAAAGATACAGGTTATAAAAAAATACTTTACGAACAATTAGGTGTCCAAGAATACTGGTTATTCGACCCCAAAGGAGAATGGATTGAAAAAAAGCTGCAAGGTTATCGTTTACATAGGGAGATATATGAAGAAATTATCGATAACAGAAGCGAAGTATTACAACTTAGATTGGAAGTAGAATCAGAATTAATTGCTTTTTATCGAAAAGATACCGAAGAGAAATTACTAACACCAAGTGAATTAGCACAAGCACTCAAACAAACAGAAGAAAAAGCTGACAGATTGAAACAAAAGCTGAAAGAGCTTGGTGTAGATCCAGATACAGTTTAATTTGTTAATGATTAATGGTTAAATTAACAATCAAATCTCAAATACATCTTTATATACTTCCCTTATAGTCATAGTCAGATTAACAGAATTAAAATTTAATTCATCATTCTTTTCATAGGTTTTTAAAAACCAATTATCCTGATTATCTTTACGAAAAAAATCAACCAACTTCATTTTGATAAATTAATGCATATTCCTGTAAACTCTCTAAATTCTGGTAATTCAAAAGTTTATCTAGTTTATCCGTCACTTTCATTTTCTTTGAGTCAACGAGTGTCAATCAAATTTTCAGTATTTTTGCTGGTGATAATTATATTTCATTTTAAATAGCATAAATAAGTGATTTCCATAAAATATAGCGATTCTCAATCGAGTACAATATACCTCTCAAGTGAATGAGGTGAGATGTCTGAAAAGGTCACTAATGAGGTTCTTTTTATTTCAAATACAGAATTAAGCACGTGCATTTTATCTTTCAAAAATGTTACCTCCGAACTCAGAACAAAGATTTGATAATAAACATTACTAATTACTAATGAAAATATTAATTCAGCACCGTCACTACCAAAATGAAATTAGTGGCGTTTTAACTTATATTAACTCTATTATTCCAGGACTTGAAGCCACAGGCATAGAAATAAAAACTATTTCTAGCAGACAGGATAATCTACAAAAATGGTTTAGCCTAATTTACTGGGCAGATATAGTTCATATGAACTCGAATGATTTGTTGTTTGCAATGCTATGTAAGGTATTAGGGAAAAAAATAGTTATTAAGTATCATTACCTTTTTTATCAATCTACTCATACCAATTATGAGGAGATGACATTTACTCAAAGAATAAAAACAGAATTGAAAAGAACTTTACCCAAAGCAAATTATCCCTTAAAATGGAAATTACATACTATTGTAAAATGGGCAAAACTTGCCGCTCGTCTTTCTACAGCCTTTTTTGCGGACTATCATGCTGCTTGCAGTAACTTTCTAAGTAATTCTTGTGCTTTCCCTTGGCAAGTTCATACTTTATATTACCCGATTGAGCTTAAATATAAAAAGACATTTAAAAATCTGGATAAATTGTCTAATCCGTATAAATTTGTTTTTGTCGGTAGATTAGATGGTGATAAAGGAGTTGATATACTATTAAGATCAATCAAGATTCTGCAAACCCAAAATTATAAATTTCAAGTTACGATTGTTGGAGATGGGGCACAAGCGAACGAGCTCAAAGCATTAGCATCTGAATTAAATATTCTTAAGAGCGTTAACTTTTTAGGTAAAATTCCAAATACAGAAGTAATCTATAAAATAGAAGATGCTTTAGCTTTAGTTGTTCCTTCTCGTTGGCAAGAACCAGCAGGTTATGTTGTTCTAGAAGCATCCAGCGTCCAAACTTGCTCGATTGTTTCTAAAATGGGAGGATTACCAGAAGTAGCCGGACCTCACAATTTGTTTTTCGAGAATGAAGATGCCGAAGGATTAGCTAACTGTATGAAAGAATGCCTAGATAATCCAGAAAAAGCAATAGAACGTGGCTTATTATCTAGTGAATATGTAGCCAATCGCTTTTCTTCTCAAGGTGCTGCACAAGAGTTAGTGGATGTTTTTTACCAGCTAAGTCCTCAAGGGTCTTAGTAATCAATCTATCGTTAACTGTAATGTTGTAATCTCTACTTATAGCGTCAGCTTAGTTGAGATTATTGATAAAATTAAAAGCTTGTAAAGCGATAACTTAACATCTGGATTACAGGCGTTGCTGATAATGGTAATGAATTATGTTTGTTTACAATTCTGCATTATTCTTCAAACACTGATTTAGAGGTTAAAGTTAACTTCTCTAAATAGCCCAAATGTACCCAAATGTATTATTCATATTTTGAATCAGCAACGCCGGATTACAGGTTTTAATGGTAGTAACTATTAGATTGTGTTCTTCACTAGCTCCAGCCATTGCGAACACTTCACCGTCTACATATTCATGACGAATTTCGCTGTGTTTTTCTAGTTTGAAGTATTCTTCAACTGTCAGAAAATTAATTGCTGAGTGCATGATTTGTACCTCTGAAATTAGGGGAAAATTTCTTTCTTTATTAGACCTCTCCAATAATTAACCTCAAATTTTTATGATTACTGGGATAAAACTTAATTTCCCACAGATATCTATTCTGGTTTTCAATTACCAGAAACCCCGTATAGAGGTTTAATGAAACCTCTTTACGGCAAAATTCATATCGTAATTCAACAAAGCCTTTTTCCCTATTTCTTTTTCCTTCTTTATTAACCTATCGTATTTTCCTTCCTGTTAATGCTTCCCTTACATCTAACATAGCTGTGTATGTGGGTAGGATGTGTAAGGTTTCGTTAAGTGGGGTTTTGTCTAATGCGATGTTGATGGCTTGCTTTAAGTCTTCTTCGACGATTAAATTTAATTTACTTTCAGCAGAGTCTTCACTGTAACGCAGACGTAGAGCCATATCGTAAACGCGATCGCCGCTTACAATTAGGTTTCCTCCTCGTTCTACTAGTTTTTCGGTGTCAACGTCCCATATCCAGGATACGTCTTCTCCGTCTTGGACTCGGTCGTTTAATACGAGTAAGGTGGTGGTGTCTTCGCTTTGGGTGACGACTCGGATGGTTTCGTTGGTTCCTACTGGGTTTTTAGAAAGCAAAATTCTGACTTTTTTACCTGCGATTTCTAATTCTTCTGCGCGTCCAAATGCAGCTTGGAAGTTGGGTATAGCATCACGAATGGTCTGTTGGTCTACACCTAGTTCTATGGCTGCTGTGGCTGCTGCTAGGGTGTTGTATTTGTTATATAATCCAACTAATACCTGTTCCCATTCTCGACTGGGTAGAGTAGGTTGACTTTTACTAAATCCGCAACTCGGACAGGTGAAGTCTCCCAGGTGAGATAAGTATACTCCCTGGTAGTCTAAGGAATGTCCGCATCTGGGACAGTAAATTGAATCTACAGCGTGTTGAATTTTTTCTAAATACTGTTCTGGTTCGCTTAAACCGAAGAAGGATACTTTTTGATCTAGTTGCTGACCGAGGTAACATAATGTGGGGTCGTCGGCGTTGGGAATGACGACTGTGTCTTTTGGTAAGGTTGCAATTACCTTTGTCCATCGTTTGCTGATGGAATCTACTTCCCCATATCTATCTAATTGGTCGCGGAATAGGTTTAAACATAGAATTACTTTGGGTTGGATGGGTTCAAGTACCTTGGGGACGATATTTTCATCGACTTCTAAAATAGCGTAGTCTACATCTAAACTACCCAAAGAGTTAGCGCTCTCCATCAAAGCAGTCACTAAACCATTTTCTAAGTTTGCACCTGTAGAATTATGGGCAACTTTGTAACCTTTAGCCTCTAAAATATCCTTTAAGAACAAGGAAGTAGTAGTCTTACCATTTGTCCCTGCAACCAGAACGATACCACTTTTCACCTGTTGACTTAATGACTGTAATAACTGCGGTTCAATTTTACGTGCAATTGAACCGGGTAAAACCGAAGCTGCACCCAAACCAAGCGATCGCACTGCAAAAGTTACGCTTTTGGCTACTGATACAGCTAACCCTAATTTCACTCTATCTATAAAATTAATTTTATTACCCACTTTCGTACCCGAATCAAATAGTATTTTTGCTAAACGTAATTTTCGCTCTTGTCTTCACTAAAAATTGCTAAAAAATTAATATGCGTGAGTTTAACTAATCATGGCTCAAAAAGCCAGCCCTAAAATCACAATATTAGGGAGCAGACAAAAGAGTTTTAGATTTTCGATTAAATTCTTACATCATATGTCAATTAATAAAGTCAATTACTACGCTTCAATTCCAAATGACTCCCTTGTTGAAAGCATTCTTGAAAAGAAAAAATGAAGTGCTTGCACATCTTACTCCCTTTCTTGTCTTTCTCTACAAGAGCTTACAGAAAATAACTCGTATTCATTGGTAACTGATAAGGGTTATCTTAAAAGTTAGTATTCGGTGTAACCATATATCCACACCAGGCTGCAATTTTCCGCACATTTTGGAGAAAATCTCAATATCAGGGTTTTAATGAATGAATATTTTCAAGTTATATTTTTTACCAAAAATAATGTCCGAAATAACAAAAATTAGGCGTTATTTCTGCCTAATTGCTCTTTTCCTATCTGTATTTTTGATTTTTCCTAACCCTGCATCTGCAAGTATTAATGATGACAGATATGATGGAAATATTTTTGTTGTTTATGCTGGTAATGGTTCCCTGGTTCCAGCACAGTTCACTCTCAAACAAACTTTAGCTGTGAATAAACCAGCCATACTTGTTTTCTATGTTGATGACAGTAGTGACTGCAAAAAGTTTGCTCTGATTGTGAATCAAGTACAGGCTTACTATGGTAGAGCTGCTGAGATTATCCCTGTAGACGTGGATGCTATCTCACCGGAAACTAAATATTCTTCTCTAGAGCCTGGTTATTACTATACAGGAGGAGTACCGCAAGTCGTGATATTTAATCAGTCTGGAGATATGGTTTTTAATGATAAAGGCGATATTGCTTTTGAGAAAATAGATGACAAATTACGGGAAGTATTTAATTTACTACCACGGGATGAATCAGTAGAATTGAAACGTCGTTCTTTTAATGAATTGAATAGCGAACTAACTGAGTAAATTTAGAGGCGGGCTGAATTTGTCTGCCTTATTAAAAATAATAAATTAATTGTTTATTAATTTATTATTTAATTGTTTATTTTTAAATTGTTTATTTTGGAAATATATCATGTATTTTCGTGATGTTAGATACCGCATTCACCGGAAACTTAAGAGATAATATCGAAGATTTTGCTTTTATATCTATAGATAAGAAGTAAGGCAAATAAGGTTAGATATCTCGATTGTCCAATGAATATTTAAAATGTGTTCTGATGTCCAAGGTATACACTACAAAGGAACTAATTGACATCCTCGCAGCTGAACGCCAAGCTTGCCTGAAAGGAGAACGATTAAAGTTAGAAGTAAAGATTTCTGGTAATCCTGTTATTGACCAATTTATCAGAACTGAAGGGCTACAAAAGTTTGCAGCTTATCAAGAGTTTAAAGCTGCAATTCATGAATATCAGAGAGAAAATCAGGTTTCTGGTATTGTTTTACGGGAAGTAAATGTCAGACATAAATTTATTAGATATCCAGAATTAGATAATCAGTTAATAGCTCTTCCTGAAGATTTAAAAATATTAAAAGAAGCTAAAAAATCTATTTTAGAATTTTGGCGGGAATTCGCTATCAATATGGATTTATATTTAAGCGTTAGTAACGGCAAACAATATCGGAAAATCAATTTAGATGATGTAGAAAGAATAATTTCTAGAACCGAATGGGCTACTTTATATGCTTTTGAAAAATCTGATTTTTTAGAGATTGTTTTACAATTAGGTTGGGGTAAACCGGAGGAAGCTTGTTACAAACGAGGTTTTCCTGATTCTGGTAGCGAGTATATTCATGCTGTAAATCCAGGAAATCAACCGATTGGGTAATTCATGAAAATATAGAAAATAAGATAAACAATTGCGTAATTTTTTTTGTATCAATGAATTTTTAATTTCCCTTTATGGGTCAATGATTCCAGACTAAACTATCTAACTTTTCTCCAGTAATTAGTTTTTGTGCTGCATCTAAAAGTAGTTCTTCTACGTAGGGTTTGGTAAAGTAGCCTTTAATGCCCAAATCTTTCATTAATTTATCTCTTTTTCTAGATACACCCCTCGATGTTAACAATACAAAGGGGATATCTCGGAGACGATTGCATTTTCGCAGTTCTCGATAAAGTTCTAAACCATTCATTCTAGGCATTTCAATATCGCAAAAAATGACGCTACACTGGAGTCCTTGTTGTAATTTATCCCACGCTTCTTTTCCATCTCGTGCCGTTACAACCTTGTAACCAGCTTTAATAAAACTTCTTGATAACAATTCTAAAACTGTAATAGAATCATCAATAAGAAAAATAGTATTGCTGAAAATTGCATGCTGACAATTAGTCTTTTCCAAAACTGTGTGAGTTAAGTTTGCTTTTTCTAGGTTTGCTCCCCTTAAATCTGCTCCTGTTAAGTCACTGTAGCTAAGATTAGTATTTCTTAAATTGGTACCAATCAAAAGAGAATTGCGTAAATTTAGCCCTTGTAAATTTTGATTGGATAAATCAAAATTACTCAAAATACAGTTGGAAAAATTTGTTTCACCATTATCAACTCTTTCCAAAAAATGCTCAGCTAAAATTTCGTGGAATACTCCCCTCCAACCTAACGCAGGAAATAAACAATCAAAACGTTCATGAAATTCAATTCCGTGGAAATTACCATCATTATCCTGCCAGTTGAGCCAAGGAAGAATACCAGGTAAATTATCTAAATTGAAGTTAGATTTATTTTGCCGATAAAAATTGGTTTGTGTTTCTAAATCAGAAAGATGATAGCTCTTACCTAAACAATCTCTTAACTTGTTCTCAGAAGCAGCAAATACATCATTCTCTGGGTCTAAACTAGGGATAAAACCAAATTCAGCCCAAACTGTTTGTAAAATTTTTTCTTGGGTACTAAAACCAAAGCGTCCTTTTGAATATGTAATCCAAAGTAAATCAATTGTTTTTAAGTCACTCAAAGGTATTTGATAAATAAAGCTCCAACTCAAACAGCCAGAAGATACATTATAGAATGAGGAGATGGGAAACTCTTGTTGAACGATTTCTTTTAAATATTTTCGAGAGTCAGTTTTTTGTTGCTCTAACTGTTGATATTGTTGAATATCTGCCCTAGAATTAACAGTTTGTAAAAGTTGGTCTATCTCTTCTATACGTTTCTCTGCTTCAACTCTACTGACTATTTCACACAGTAACCGAAATGTTTCCCTGTCTGCTGCTTCCCACTGATGAGTTTTGAGGAAAACCATTAACTTTCGGTAATCAACCCCAACCGCAGATTTTAATTCTTCGTCTGTTACTTCATCCTTATCGGGATTAAAAATAACATTTTTTGGAGGTAAGAAAGTTTTAGCAATAATTTGCGCTGTTGCGTCTGCAATTTCTTCCAGGGTTGCTTCTGGATTTCCTAACAGCGTCCATAATTGCTTGGGTATATAGTAAGGACAATGCATATTTTGATAAAGCAATGTCCCGTAAGATTCATCACATGAATCCCTATAAACTTTTGTGATATTTACTGGAATAACTGTTGCACCTGTAGATAAAGCATTTTCCACCTCCTGTTTTTGCTCTGAGTCAACATCCACTAGTAAATATACTGATCCTATTTGTGCTGTAATCTCTTGCTGTTCCTTAAGTGTTTGACCAGCATAAAGATTAGTACCATAATCCAACGGTTGGCGATCGCAAGATTGAATATGAAAAACTCTATTTCCACTAGATTTACTATTTTCCCAGAAACTACGGGAAATAACTTCACAGATTCCTCGGTCGCCGGATGTAAGTAAAATTAAGTTATCAATTTTTGCCAAAGATTGACCCATGACTTGATAAATTGATTTGTTATCAGCATCAGTTTCCTCGAAGAAAGTATTCCCAATCAAAGCTAGTTTAAAACCATTAGGAATTTTCTTTGATAGCTCTTGTGCAATTTGACGAGATTCTTTATGTTCTTGTTGATGTCCTGATTCGGGTAAATACGGAATATTATGGATGTTATGATTCTGTGAATGTAAATTTTCTATCAGCTCGCAAATTTGAGGATGAGTTAGCTGTGATTGATACTCTTCATAATCTTCGAGTTGATGACACACTATATTAACTTGCCAAGGAAAAGAATGATGTTTGGCAAAGAGTAAAATCTCCTTTAAAGCAATATTTGCTGCCAAATCTTTAGGAAATCCACGTAATCGGGTTCCGATACAGGGAAATGCTAAAGTATGAATTTGATGATCTGCGGCTGTCTGTAAGCAATTCAAGTAACAATTTCGCAATTGCTCCCATGATGTTTGAGTATGTTCTTTATCCCAAATTGGAGCGCAGGTATGAATAACATGGGATGCTTTAAGAGCAAAGCCTGGGGTAATGCAAGATTGATTAACGTCAAGCCATTTAATTTCTCTCGTATATTTACGTAAATCTTCTCCAGCAAGTCGATGAATATCACTGCAAAGCCCTATATGATTGAGGATGCTGTTTGTGGGATTAACGATTGCATCCACAGGCTGAAAAATCAAATTTCCCTGAGTAATGAATAAGCGATGGATACTAGAGACTATAGGAGTTTCTGAATTTACCACTTCTTGAGTTTTCCCACAATGGTTTTTATTTTTACTGAGCTATTCTTACAAATTTATCCACATATGCATAAATATGCCAAGTATATTTATCTACTTTAAGGGTGATAAAGGTATAATGTCTACTCTGTTTTCTGTATGCCCTAATCTACAAGCTTAATGCCTTACCTTTTAGGGATTTGCACTAATTATCCTGAAAAATTAAATTAAATGCCTAAATACCCGATGTGAATTAGCTTTGTATATGGTAGGGAAGCATAACTATTTATAATATGTCCATTCCCTTTATTAACTGTTAAAGCCTCTTGACTGGATGGATTACCCTAGGCTAGCTCATCCTAAATTTAATTAAACCCTCCTACTTGTACCCTCATAGTCCTGTCTTAAGCAGTTTTCGTAGTCCTACATCTTGCATAATTGACATTCTTCTGGTTCTTATATATTCAAAGGTTCTTTTTAATTTTTAGCTATTAATATTTCTTAACTTTATATATTTTGGGTCTTTGGCTAAAATCCCTTCTATATCGGGATTATAAAAGCTCTAAGTTAAGAACTATAAAAATATTACATGGGATTATCCAAGGTAAAATTACTAAGTGTTTGTACCTGCATTAATTGAACATTTTCTATGGGTTATGAATAACCAGTAGTGAATAGTGAGGGTTGATAGACCACAGAAGTAAATATATAAATAATGCAGGCTTAAGTAATTGAAATCAAGATTATCTCTGAATTTTATTTTCTAAAATATCAGAAAAATTCTACTTTGGGTTTGCTCAATCAATTCTAGTATAGACAATAAGTAGTTACAGAATACTGATACTAACAAATAATATAATACTTTTCAAAATAATTATTTTTACTGCTATATTTTCTGTAATATATCAATTTTTTATACAATAATAATATTTAATATTAACTCGACTTATTTCAATTAGCAAATATAGAAAATATTTGAGAAATATGTAAAATCATTTCAGAACACTAAAGTCTCTACAGAAAAGGCTTTAGAGAGTTTATGTATTTATTTTAATATTTTGAAAAATTGAATATTTTTATTATTTATCTAATGAGATTTTTTAGAAAAATACAGAAAATACTTATCTTTTTTTGTATTTTGTTATTACAGTAATAATAAAAATTATAAAAAATGATTAATCCATTACTTTCAAAATTAATGTGTTAAATTTATTTTTTATTTTTATGAAAAATAAAAAATAAATTTATTGAGATAAGATTTAATTTAATTGATCAAAATTATAGGTAAATAGTAATCATTTTTAACTATATCAATGTGATATAAACTTAGAAATATATTGGGATTTAATTAATGAATAAAACTGTCGCAAGGCTATTTTAGCCAAGATAATGACTTGGCATAGAATATGCTTCATAAAGCATAAGTAAAACTAATAGCATAATTGAGACTTTTGTTCCTATAAATTATTTCTAAAAAGAAATCTTATATAGGTCATAAAAACTCTGAGTATATGATATTTTTTGTATTGACAAATACAGACGAATAATATAATTCTAATGGTAGATGTAGTATTTAGAAAGCAAACACTATAGTGCCTTATAGCTGCACAATAGTTTATTAACTGTGTGTTAACAATGGAGGTAAAGTTTAGAGGGTAGAAATAGACTGGAAACGCTTTATTGATGGCACATTTTCAGTTAGCTCAATCTTCAGATAGAGAGATATGAGTCTCTGGGTCTGAAGGGTGCAATCCCTTGTCCGATGAAGAATTTACTTTCTGAACCAAAACAACCTATGAAAATCGCTCAAATTGCCCCCTTATGGGAGAGAGTTCCACCCCCGACCTACGGAGGTATCGAACTTGTCGTGAGTCTTTTGTCAGACGAGTTGGTGCGAAGAGGTCATGAAGTGACTTTGTTTGCATCTGGTGATTCTCAGACATTAGCGGATTTAACGGCAGTTTCTTCTCGTGCGTTGCGCTTGGATTCGGAGATACAAGAGCGCGCGATGTATGAAATGCTTCCTGCAAGTAGAGCTTATCGACAAGCGCAGGAATTTGATGTTATTCACTCCCACGTGGGAGTTTGGGCGTTACCTTTAGCCGAGCTAGTATCAACACCATCGGTACATACTTTGCACGGTAGGTTTACTAGAGATAGCAGCGACGTATTTTCTCAACACTCAACTCAGTCTTATATCAGTATCAGTGATGCTCAACGCTCAGTGGATCTCAATTATGTAAGTACTGTATACAATGGTATCGACATAGATAAGTATCCCTTCTTTGCTAAATCAGGTGAAAAGCCATATTTGGCATTCTTGGGTCGTTTTTCTCCTGAGAAAGGACCGCAGCACGCGATCGCGATCGCCAAGCAAGCGGGTTGGAATCTCAAAATGGCAGGGAAGGTAGATAGAGTAGATACTGAGTTTTTCGAGAGAGAGATTGCTCCTCTTATTGATGGTAAGCAAATCGAATTTCTTGGAGAAGTCAATCATGCAGAGAAAGTAGAACTGCTAGGTAATGCAGCTATAACTCTGTTCCCAATAACTTGGCAAGAACCCTTTGGCTTAGTAATGATTGAGTCTATGGCAGCTGGGACTCCCGTGATAGGTTATTCTATGGGTTCTGTACCAGAAGTTATTGCTCATGGTAAAACGGGTTTTATTTGCCAAAGCTACGATGAAATGGCACAAATGATACCTGGTGCTTTGAAACTCAGTCGAGAAGACTGCCGCAAGCACGTAGAAAATAACTTCACCATCACTCAGATGGTTGATGCTTATGAGGCAGCTTATAAGAAAGTGACACATAATCGGATGAAGAATAGTCGTCTGGATTTGTCTAAAATCTTTTCTTTAACCCGATAATAATTCTGAAGAGAAAGTATAATTTTTCTTCAGATTTCTTGATATTTGGGTATGTTAATGTAGCAATCCTATATGAGTGTCAGAATAAGAGTAAGCAGCTTTGTATTTGGCTATTTGTTACAGATTTAATAGCTGATAAAAGCTCAGATTGAAGAATTCAAATTCTCACACAAAGTTTAGTGTTGCTATATTTTTACCCATTTTATTCAGTCTTGAATTTTATTAATAGTTTTGACTCTACTGAAGAATAGTGATGATGTATTTAGAAGTCCTTGCAAATTTCTTCGTTGTCATCCCATAGATAACGCTGTAAAAATACTTGAATTCCTATCAGAGTCGAGCTTAATTTTATGGAGATTAATTAAAATATGCGAACCAACAGTTGTCCTTGTTGCGGTGGTTCCTTATTACGTCACATCCGTCACAATGGAGTGTATTGGTTCTGTAGATTCTGCTGGCAAGAAGTTCCTACAGTTGAAGCATCTCAATCTCGGAATTCTGTATCTCGGAATAGTCTAAGTCGTTCTAGTGAAAATTTAGTTATATACTCCCACATTAAAAAAGCTCCTTTACTTCCATCTACCTGGCTCAGGAAAGCACCATTGGCAGATTCTCAATGTTTATCCAACTATATGAGTTGATAAATCAAAGCAAGTGTAATTAAGTTTTTATTAAGCTGAAATTATACTTGGATTCATTCAGTTATTTGAGCTTAGTGTCAGAAAAATTAATAGCATAGATGAAATTATATTGTAGGAAAAGAAAGTTATTCTTTTCCTTTTTTTAATTTAATTAACCTGAGTTCGGGTTAAGCAGATTGATGCTTTAGAGAATATTGAGTAGCGGTTTAGCTCAAACTGTAGATGCTCCCATTTGGAAGATTATTTACAGCCTTTTTCATCTGTGTGAGGTACAGTTCATATCGTTAAAAGGCAGAAGGCAGAGGGCAGATGGCAGTAGGAAGTGTACCTCATTTAAATGCAATCTGCTGTATCTATTTATTGACACTCATCAACTTTTTTATAATTTGGCTTGTAGAAAAAGTTCTCCAACCACTCAGGTCGCCAAAATATTGCACCAAATATTCTGACACCTATATAACCTAAACGTCTACGAAATTGGCTAACACCTGCTGTTTTCATCATTTTTAGAAACAAATCGTCAGCTTCTTTTCGGGAGTAGGATGTTCCTTTAATTCTTCCTAATATAGCTTTGTTATTAAAACACTTTCGTTCTCCTCCCCTACTCATATACATGAAATCATGAATTAATGGCGCTTCAAGGGAAAGCTCATGTATTCCAACGATTATCCATAGAAGTCTAGGAATTGAAGATAAGTCAAAACTGAAACACTCATCCAAAATTATTGTGGACTTTTTATCATCTGAGTAAGAATATTTGTCTGTTAAAAACCATATATTTTTTTGGGGGTGATAAGACACTTTTGCTAGTGGTATTCCTGATTCTTCTGGTTTATAGCAATTTGACATGATTATCTTTCCCTTTTTTAAATAGTATTTTTCTCCTTGACTAAATATTCAGGCTGACAGTTGTATTTTACGTATTTTCCGGAAATTAAGTAGACCAGAATATAATTTGTCACACGAGGATTACAATCATTAGGTGCATTTCTTGGGTAATACTTAGACAAAGTTGAAATTGTCACATTCAAGACGACTGTAGGCTGATGATATTTGATACTGATCAGGTAGATTTTCTTCTTGATATCCCTGAAGTGATAGCTGCTTTCCCTAAAGATAAAACAGGTAAGTAGCTAAGAAAAATGGTGCGTTAGACCATACCATAATCAGTGCCATTGTGAAAATCTGACCTTATCGTGGGTCTAGCGCACCCTACAATAATTTTATTTTTTATTTATAAACACCTTCTAAGTCCCGTTAATGTTCTGTGTGGATTAATCGCTTATTGTCACCAACCTAAAAAGCATAACCTTCATTTAGATTGGCTTTTACCTCAATCCGCTTAACCCGACGAATAATGGTTATTTAGATTTATTGCACTGAACTTAATATCTGTATCAACTATTGAATTGTTTTAATATCTGAAAATTCTATAATTGCTGTAAGAAGCTACATAAGCGATAATTATCCCCAGTGTCTAACAATCAGCAGGAAACCCATCTTACACGCGCTCGTGCTAGTCTCAGACAAGCAATATCTTGGTATGGTAATTTACGAAAACCTAAAAGCTCGGTTTCTAATCCAGAGTTAGCGCGATTAGTTAAACCGGAGTTAGATAGTTTGAGTTTCACTCTTGATAAACTTAACTACAGCGTCATTCATATTGCAGCTTTTGGTTTGGTGAGTCGGGGGAAGTCTGCGGTATTAAATGCTTTGCTGGGGCAGAATGTCTTACAAACTGGACCCCTCAATGGTGTGACTAAACGTCCCCACTCTGTACGTTGGAATCCTGGAGGAAAGGTAGAAATAAAATTAATTGATACACCTGGTTTAGATGAAATTCAGGGAGAAGTTCGGGCACGAATGGCTGAAGATGTGGCTCGTGAAGCAGATTTAATTCTATTTGTAGTATCGGGGGATATTACTCGTACTGAATATGCAGCGTTAAAAGAGCTACGTCAATCACAGAAACCGTTAATTTTAGTTTTTAATAAAACAGATTTATATCCAGATACAGATAAAGCTGCTGTTTACGAAAATTTACAAAAATTAGGTGCAGCAAATCTTACTCAAAAACCTCTACAACCAGATGAAATAGTCATGGTCGCAGCAGCACCTGTACCGATGAAAGTAGGGGTAGAGTATCCTGACGGTAGAGTAGAATATGAATTAGAAACTCCACCACCCCAAATACAAGAATTAAAAGACATAATATTAAAGATTTTAAATCGGGAAGGTCGTTCCCTTTTAGCTCTAAATGCTCTGGTACAAGCACGGGAAGCAGAAGAATCTATCGCAGCTAAAACCATAGATTTACGTCAAAAACAAGCAGAAGAAATTATCTGGAAATTTACCCGCTATAAAGCGATCGCTGTGGGTTTAAATCCTATAGCTGTATTAGATATAGTAGGTGGAAGTATTGCAGATTTAGCTTTAATTCGCGCTCTAGCAAAACTTTACGGTTTACCGATGACTGGGTATCAAGCAAGTAAGGTTTTAAAAACCATTTTACTTAGTTCTGGTGGTTTACTGTTAGGGGAAATCGGCAGTAGTTTTTTATTAGGTTTTGGGAAAAGTGCAGGTGCGATCGCATCTGGTGAAAACCCGATGAATATCACTGCTTTTGCTGGTACTGCGATTACTCAAGCTGCAATTTCGGGTTACGGTACCTATGCTGTAGGAAAAGCTGCACAAGTGTATTTGGAAAAGGGTTGTAGCTGGGGTAATTTGGGTGTGAGTACAGTGATTAGCGAGATTTTAGTAGAAGTAGATAAAGATACGATTTTATATCGATTGCAGCAGGAGTTAGCAGGGAATTTCGGGAAGGTTTGATTTTAAGTAGAAGTACAATTGTCTCTCAATACATCTGATGATTAGTTTATTACAAGTAATTTAAATTGATCAGGACTTACGCAACGAAGATTTGTCCGAAGCGACGGTCACGTAGTGTAGGGAAGCATAAGCTAAGCACGAGCAGACTACGTCAACGCAGGGTTTATTGCGTTAACTACGTTATGCTACGCAAACGCGGAGCGTGCTCGACAGAGCTTATACGTCGCAAACGGAAAGTCAATCACGGACATGCTACGCAAACGCTCTCGGACGGAATTACGTTGATTTTGCGTAAGTCCTATTGATAATATTTAAATTATAAGAACTACTCTAAAATCCCGACTAAAATTTTGACAATTTCTTCTAAATCATCGGGTAAAGTATAAGAGGCAATATCTCGCGTGATATTATGGGAAGATTGTTCAAGAACACCAAATACCCACACATCACCCATTGTGACAACACCGTAAAGTATATTCGGCAATTCTTCCAACATTGCGATCGCAATCAATTCTACTGCTAGTTGAGTAAATCCTTTGGTTAAGTCATCTCTTTTGGCTTCACTAACAATTAAGTTATATTGAGATTGAATAAAATAGTCAAGATTTCCTTGGAGTAGGTTATTTACTTTTATTGGATATTCAATTCTTAAAATTCGTTTACAAATTACTGCAACTCGACTTAAAACTGGTGCAATTAAAATTTCTCGTTTTGCTGCTTCACTACACAGAGTTACATAAGGGATAGTTTCTTCAATTGAGTTACGAAGCTCTCTTAAACCTGGAATTTCACGGTTAGTTTTTGGAAGTTTCAAACGTTGACGAGTAAAAGTATAGTCAAATTCAGCTAAAATCTCATCAGTGTCATTGGATAATTCAAAATAAGAAGGAAAAGAATAGTTAGAATTCTTATTGAGAATAGACATAGAAATTAAGTATTATTCAAGGATTGAGCTTGTTATAGCTCACCAAGGATTTAAAGTTTATAAATGATTGAAATTTAGTCTTAGGAATTAATAAACTATGGTGCGTTAGACCATATTCAATATTATCGTAAAAATCCGATCTTATCGTGGGTCTAACACACCCTACCCCGAATTTATTTTTTATTTATAAACATCTTCTCAAAGAATCAGCTAAATACCTTTTTCGATAAACTTCGTAAATCATCAAACTTCCAGCAATTCCCAGATTGAGAGAATCAACTGTGGATGCTATTGGAATACGAACTAGATGTTGACATAAATCTCGTTGTTTTTGGGTGAGTCCTTGACGCTCTTCCCCTAGAAAAATCAGCGTTTGAGATGGATAATCAAATTGATGAAAATCAATTGCACCATCGGGAGAAGCACCAATTGCAGTACAGTTATGAACGTGCAACCACTTTTGCAATTTAGAGTAACCTGTACGAATAAACTTTTGATTGTAGATAGAACCCATCGAAGCTCGAACTACATTAGAGTCAAAAGGATCGATGCTATCTCCCAATAAGATAAAACCAGCACCTCCAAATGCTTCGGAGGTACGAATTAGGGTACCCAAATTTCCTGGAGAACGAACTGTTTCCAGTACTGTCCAACATAATCCCTTATTCAAAGAAATCTCATGGAGCTTTGTCCAATGTTGACGTACAATTGCACCTACACCGGAAGCTTTCTCTGTATGGGAAATATTGCGAAATTGTTCGGGAGTGACTTTCAAACAGGGAATTCCAGCTCGACGACTGCGACGAACTAACATACGAGCGATCGCTGATGTCAGGAGTTTTTCGCTGTAAATGATGGTGGAAACATCAAATTTGTTATCGATGACCCGAATAAAGTTACGAACTCCTTCCACATAAAACTGTCGAGATGTATTGCGGTAAGTTCGATGGTTTTGTAGCTTTCGGATTTCGGCGATTTTTGCGGTGAATGCTTCAGAATCTAATTGTGATGTGGCGCTATAGATATTACTATTATTGTCATGAAACATCCTCCTTCAGAGCTACCTGGCTCATGACTAAGTTTACTTGAATCAACATAAATATTACAGGAATTTTGTCCCCTGTGAAATAATTATTTTCAAAAGATATTAACACATCAATAACACATAACAGATATTTATATCGCCTTGCTTATTGAAGATTATTGAGAGCACAACCGCTAATTAGCAACTTGGTATTCATCCTGGCTTCATATCATATAATCAGTACTATCCCACTGGTTATACAGCTTTTTTCTGCGTATAAAAAATATTAGCTGGGTGCTTTTATCCTGCAAAATCATAAGCTTTGAATTCCAAATATAGATTGAAATCAAAATCTGTGTCTGAAATTCATATTAGGAGCAGATAATAAATAAGATAATAAATATAAATGAGTAAAAAATTACCTCAATGGCAAACTAGAAATAATAAATTGCCAGTTAAAAAATTTCTTTCTATCTTAGGTGTAGCTACTTGCGCTAATCTTATAATTCTAACAATTCCTGCATTTTCGCAAAAACACCCAGGATGCTGGATGATTAGTGAAAAAGGAAGTTTCAATGATTTAAATAATGGTCAAATCTGCCCTAAAATTCCCAATTCTCTGCAAGCAACTGGAGATATAAATTCTGGAACCCTAACTTCTGGAATACTAATCCTATCTGGTCCTCGTCCCTTTAAAAGTAAACAAGATTATTTAACAATTTCTGAGAATTCTAATCTCAACTTAGGAACTGGTGACTTTACTATTACTGCTTGGGTAAAGACAACACAAAAATCTGGTATTCAAGTAATTGTAGATAAACGAGTAGAAACCTCTGGTCCAGTCAAAGGATATGTATTAGCAAACTATAGAGGTAAATTATTATTGCAATTAGCAGATAGTGTAGGTAAAGAATGGACGAACTATGTCAGTAACGTTGCGATCGCTGATGGTAAATGGCATCATGTAGCTGTCACCGTTGACCGCGACCAAAAGCAAGGGGGTCGTTGGTATATAGATGGTAAACCTGTTAGCAAGACTTTTAACCCCACAGGTAGACAGGGTTCCTTAGATAATCCCAAACCTTTAGTAGTGGGTAAACGCTCTGATAATCCCGGTTGGTCTGGGTTATTCAAGGGAAATCTGGCAAATATATATATATTTAAAAGAGTACTATCACCGCAAGAGATTGTGATGGTGAAAGCGAAAAGACAGAAATAGTTTTTGCAGTAGTTTTTTGTAGTATTTTTTTTGCAGTACTATATCTCACTTCAGTTAGAGACGTATATAATATAATTTACGTCTCTTTCATGTTTTAAAATAAATTAATATTTCTAAATTAATACTTCTAAATTAATATTTATAAATAAAAATTATTTTTTATCTAATCTGATAGTGCCGTAGCGATAGCACATGGGTGCCCGCCATAGGCGAGCGCTAAATTGATATCTCAACTATTTCGATAAGCAGAAATATTAATTAATTAATTATTAAGCACCCATTCCGGAGTATTGCTTTAAACCCTTTCTCCATAAAATTCGATTTAAACCTAAGAATAATAAGAACCAACCAATCATTGATAAAAATCCCCTTCCGACATTTGTGGGAATACCTACTAATAAAGTTGCGGGAAAATTAACTACATAGGGAAAAGGAGTTAAAAGAACTATTTGTTTAATTGGTTCTGGAAATACTTCTAAAGGTGCAATGTAACCAGATAGAAATAGATAGAATAACATCCATAAATTTTGAATTGCACTCGCTCTTTCTGTCCAAAAAGCAAACATTGCAAAGGTATATTGAATGATAAATCTTAAGGCAAAAGCTAAAATAGCTGCTGGAATAAATAATAGAAAATTTCCCACGCTAGGAATCCAAATTGCTTGGGGATAAAGTACGAAAAATAGGATTATCAAAAATATTGAAAAAGGTAAGCGAGCAAATTTTTCAGATATATGAGAACTAAAATGATACCATCCGGGGTCTATCGGCTGTAATAATCTCAGTGAAAGCTTACCCTCGACTACTTCCCTTTCAAAGTCCCAAATCACCCAAACAATGGTCAATTGTCTGACAATAAAAACAGCTAAAAAATAACGAGCAAAATCTACAGGTGTTAAACCAAAATTACCCCTTTGCGCAGCTTGAGTCCATGCTCCCATTAAGATAATTGGTAAGGAACCAGATAATACCCAGAATATTAATTCTGCTCGATATTCCACCATGTGAGCGTAATAAACACTAATCAATGTATATGCTTTTTTTAAGATTAACTTGAGCATTATTTTGGCAGAGTAATTGGTAATTGTTAATTAGTAAGTAGGTGGGTTGAATTATATTTTAGGAAGGTAGCGCATAGCGTAACCCATTTTGTTGACAGAGTTTAATACTTTTACAAAGAAATAATTACTCTTATAAATAATTACTCCTTCCTACTTAATTGATAATTGGTAATTGGTAATTGCCTTAAACATTCACAGTTCCCGTTCTGAAAACCCTACCAATCACTTCTTCTATTGGTGGTTCTGTGACCGTTAAATCTACCACATCTAACTCTGTTAAAATTCGAGCTACTGTACGGGTCAAAAAGTCTTGCTCGACAATAAAACAAGCAGAACGTCTTTCAACTTTCTTTAAATCCCCGTATGTTGCAAGCTTGGATTCTGGAACTTCATGTTCCAGTTCCACATGGACTTCCCGATAAGGAGCAAACCTTTCTAAAAGTCCTTCTAAACTACCGTCATACATCAACTCTCCTTGATATATAAGTAAAACCCTCTTACACAAAGCCGTAATATCAGCCATATAATGACTAGTTAATAATACAGTGGCTTGATATCGCTGATTATACTCTCGAAGAAAATCTCTCACCCCTACTTGAGCATTTACATCTAATCCTAAAGTCGGTTCATCTAAAAATAATACTTGGGGACGATGTAGAAGCGAAGCCAAAATTTCGGCTTTCATCCGTTCCCCCAAAGAGAGTTTGCGGACTGGTTGAGTGAGTTTACCTTCAATAGAAAGCATCTCAGAAATTTCCCCTACACGCTGTCGAAACTGACTATCAGAGATATTGTAAACAGCAGCATTAATTCGTAAAGAGTCTAATGCTGGCAAATCCCATAAAAGCTGCTGTTTTTGACCCATTACCAAAGTAATTTTCTGTAGAAAATTAGCTTTACGATTAAATGGGGTATATCCAGCCACCTTAACTTTACCGCTAGAGGGATGAATTAACCCTGTGAGCATTTTCAGAGTAGTTGTTTTTCCTGCACCATTTGCACCCAAAAAACCTACCACTTCACCGGGAGCAATTTCAAAAGAAACATCTCTAACAGCTTGAATATCGCGGTAAGTGCGGCGAAAAAAGTGGCTTAATGTTCCTTTTATTCCTGGTTCTTTAACAGCAACTGGATAAACTTTGCTCAGATGACGAGCAACAATTATAGACATGATTTTTAAAAGTCAGAGGAGGGGAAATAATTAAGTTGGTTTCCTCAAAAGAATTTTACCAATTATGAGGACGTAAACCTCTCGCCCCTACAATACATTGTCGGTGTCATGGTAATTTCAATTGCAGGAATCTTTTAAAAGGGAGATAAATAAATTAATAAATCAATAAATAAAATTAACGCAATCTACCCGAACGTAAAATACTAATAATTAACCATAAACCTAGTAGAGTAGCAGCAGCAAATAGTACATTACTAATAAGTAAAAGTTGGGAAGTTTGAGCATTACTGGAAATAATTGCTGCTCCCATGATTAAAGAACCGACCAAAATACTGAACGACAAACGATTCGCTGCATCATCAGTAGTGCGACGCAAACCATCTAAACCGCGTATAGAAAAATTCCATTCTAATGTTTCTGATGTAACTCTACCAAGCAACAACTCTAACTGTCTAGGAGACTGCAAAGAGAGACTTTTTAAATCTAAAGCTGTTCTGAGGAGCGATCGCACTGGAGAATCACCCAATAACTGTTGACGAAATAGGTCTGTAAGCAAAGGTTTAATTTCATCTAGAAAGTTTAATTCTGGGTTAAATCCTCTAGCTAATCCTTCTAAATTGGCAATAGTTTTAGCATATAGTCCCATGTTACTGGGAAGGCGAATCTTATTATTACGAGCCACCTGAAAGATTTCATAAACTATCTCTGAAAAGTTCAGTTGTGCTAAATTCAAATTAAAATATTTTCTTAATAAACGGTCATAATCGCCTTCTAGTTTAGATAAATCTACTTTCTGGGATATATCTGATAACTGTATAGTTAACTGAGCACATCGTTGAGCATCCAAGTCAACGATAGCTAAAAGCATTTCAATTAATATTTGTTGGGTACGGGGATCTAATCGTCCGACCATTCCACAGTCAAGTAAAGCTACCCTTCCATCTCTCAGGTAAAAAATATTCCCTGGATGAGGATCAGCATGAAAAAATCCATCTATGTATAATTGCTGTGAAAAAGCTCTAAACAGTAAAGATGTTACTTCCTTTCTGATGGTGGTAACATCTTTCCCATTTGGATTATTACTTAAAGATGCTGATAATATCGGTTCTCCATCTAACCATTCCATCACCAACAGTTTATCTGTAGTCCATTCCCAAAATATTTTAGCTACAACTAATTTATTAGGATCAAACCACTTACTCCGGGAAAAATTTTGTCTGAGTTGATCTGTAAAACTTGCTTCTCTAATAAAATCCAGTTCCGCTTCCAAAGCTTCACAAAACTCATTAGCTATATTCTTAATTTCGTAAGTTTGTCCAAATTCAGTTCTTGCGACTAAATCAGCTATACCTTCGATTAAAGAAATATCCCGCGATACAGTCACATCAATTCCTGGACGCTGTACCTTTAATGCAGCTTCTCTACCATCTACAAGTACTGCTTTATGAGTTTGAGCAATGGAACCAGCAGCTACCGGAACAGGATTGATAGAGGTAAATACTTCTTCTAGGGGAGCTTTAAGCTGTTTACGGATCAGAATTTCTACTTCCGACCAAGCAACCGGGGGGACTTCATCCTGTAGAGTGGAAAGCTCATCAATGTAAGAAGCACTTAGTAAATCTGGACGGGTAGAGAGCAACTGACCCAGTTTTATGTAAACAGGTCCTAAATCTACCAAAATATTTTTTAAAACAGCAGGAGTGGGAAGTTGTGGTTCATCAGTTTTACCACCAGTTACCAGCCTTCGCATATAGTCCCAGCCATTACGCAGCAGAACTTCTACAATTTCTCTTTGACGGGGTACAGTCTGGGTTAAAAACATACTATCTGAATAAATGTAGGAAGGAAAGAAAGAATAGGAATATCAATAATAGACAGGATTTGTAGTCTGTTGCATATCGAAATTTAAGTATTCTTATTGTTTATCCCTTTAACACAGGTTGTGACAACTATCATTAAGTCCATTTGAGCCATATCTTTTGGAATGACTATTGAAACAAATATTGAAACAAATATCTATAAATTCTAGCTTTTGACTTTTAAATTACTTTTTAGATGTTTCTATATTTTTATGACTCACACAAGTCCATCTTCTTTAATGGTTTGGGGTACACCGTAAGCGGGATCGGTCAAGAAAGTCATCAATGAGGTCTGGAAGATTAAGTTTTTTGTCACAAATACGTAAAACTCCTAATTTTTTCAGATTTTTGGATATTAGGCTAAATTATCGACTATAAATTCTAAATTACTCCCTAAAAGCTTTGGCTAAATCACAACTACCAAACAATTTGGGGGAAAGGTACTTTCATTTTTAGCAGAAGCTTAAAAAAATATTTTTTTGTACTTTGCCTAATTTACAGTATTTTTCCCCCTACATAGGTCTGAAGACCCTGGTTATACTGGAATAAAGGATTATGCCTTGTCGCTAAATGTTTTATTTCTTACAGTAGTATAGAAGTCTTTAAATTTAGCCTCTCAACTGTAATAATTGCTTAATTGCACTGCCTATACTTTTAGAGTAGGTGAGTAAATCGAGGATCTTCTTTGAGGTTTTTGAGAACCTGCTTAATTTCCTGGGTACGGTCTTTTTTTACTAATAGCGTGACATTGCGATCGCGTACGACTACAATATCTTCCAAACCGATGGAAACAATTACTTCATCTTGGTCAGATGTGTATAAAATTGACCCTTTGGTATCTAGCCCTACATGGGTTCCTAGCTCTACATTGGGATTATCATCTTTTTTTAGTAAACGTTCAATCGCATTCCAATCACCTAAATCGTCCCAGCCAAACTCAGCAGGTAAAACATATGCTAGGCTTGTTTTTTCCATAAGAGCATAATCTATACTCTTTTTAGGTAATTGTGGGTAAATATTAGGACCATGTTGTAAGAGTGGTTCAATTATTTCTGGAGCATGGGTACGTAGTTCATTTAGAACAACACCAGCACGGAAAACAAACATCCCGCTATTCCAACTAAAACGCCCTGTAGATAGAAAAGATTCTGCCGTTTCGCGGTCTGGCTTTTCTGTAAATCGGTTAACATGATAAGCTGGCAAGCCATTAAAGTTACCAATGTGATTCCCTTGTTCGATGTACCCGTAGCCAGTAGACGGAAAAGCAGGTTTGATCCCTAGAGTTACAATTGCGTCTTTAGCAGTTGCCAATTCAGTTGCTGCATCAAGAGTACTTACAAACTTTTCTTGGTCAGCGATCCAATGGTCAGCAGGAAAAAAGCCAATTAAAGCGTCTTCTCCATAACGCTTACTAATTTCCAAGCTCGTCCAAGCAACCGCAGCAGCAGTGTCCCTTCCCTCTGACTCGACAAGTAAGTTTTCAGACGGCAATTGAGGAAGTTGTTCTTCTACTCCTTTAGCTATTAAGCTAGCGGTGATTACCCATAGGGAATCCCAACCATTAGCCATATTCAATAATCTATCAGCAGTAGCTTGCATTAAACTTCGGGAACTGCCGTCAAGACATAAAAACTGCTTGGGTCTTTGCTTACGGCTTAAAGGCCAAAAACGTTCACCTTTACCACCAGCAAGAATTACAGGAAATAACTGTTTAGTCATGTTGTCATCAAAAACCAATTTAAGAACACTATAAGTTTACTGTGGCATTTCATACTGGCAAGTTTGAGCGCTTGCATTAACATAAACATCAAATATTGTGGTTGAGTGGGGAGTATTTTGTGTTGAAACCATTAAGAGGCTGGAAAAATCAGGGGACAATTCAGCCAGTGGAGCAATCTCATCTAGAAACGCCAAATAATCAGGACCAGAGCGTTTCAATTCAAACTGTAGAGTCTAGTAGCAGTTCAATTCAGACTCAGATATATCAAAGACTGGGGCTAACAATGCCTCGCTGGCTTTTTTGGTTTATGACCAGTATTGTCGGCGTAACATTATCAGGCTTGCTAGTATCAACTTTAGCTTTATGGACTCCTTTATGGAGCAACATGGATAGCAGTGAGGAAGAATTAGGTTGGACTGGAGCTAGTTCTGCTCCTTCACCGCTACCCGGAGACCTGTGGAGTGATGTCTCCAAATATGAATTCATTAAACCAATGAATATTTTAGTTATGGGGATCGAACCAGTACCAGGTAGTGTTAACAATTCTCCCAGTAGTTTTAGCGGTAACAGCGACTCGATGTTACTAGTAAGGATCGACCCAAAAGGTAAAAAAATTCGAGTGCTATCCATTCCCAGGGATACTATGATTGCGATCCCCGAAAAAGGACTGAATAAAGTTTCTCAAGCTAATGCTCAAGGTGGACCTGTTTTAGCAGCACGGGTAGTAAGTAGAACATTGAGCAATGCTCCTATCGACCGCTATATTAGAGTTTCGACCAGTGGATTTCGTCAACTCGTAGATCATTTGGGTGGAATAGAAGTATTTGTCCCCAGAAAGATGCAATATAAGGATGCAGCAGCACGTCTGAATATAAATCTGGTTAGTGGTTGGCAAAATTTAAACGGTCAACAAGCCGAAAATTTTGCTCGTTACCATTCCGTGGATACGGGGGAATTAGAACGAGTCCAGCGACATCAAGCATTATTATCAGGATTGCGCGATCGCCTCTCAAGCCCTACTGTATTACCCAAACTTCCACAGCTAGTCCGGATTATGGGTAAGTACGTCGATACTAATCTCAAGTTAGAAGAAATGATGGCATTAGTAAACTTTGCTCTTAATCTTGAACGAAGCAAGTTTCAAATGACTATTCTTCCAGGCACATTTAGCCGTTTCAGTCAAGACCCAGACAGTTATTGGTTAAATTTAACTAGTAGGGGAGAACTTTTAGAGGAATATGCTGGAGTTACCGTTGCTGGATTAAAATCAGATTCTAGACCTGTAACTAGTCTGAAAATAGCAATTCAAGATGGGGCGAATCAACCCCAAGTTACCCAAAAGTTAATTGACTCGATGAAGAAACAGGGATTTAGCAAGGTTTATTCAGCTAAACCTTGGAATGATCCCCATAGCAAAACTCAAATCATAGTTCAAAAAGGTAACGTCAAAGCAGCAGAAGAAATCCAAAAAATATTGAAATTTGGAGAAATTAAAGTCTCTTCTACTGGTGATTTAGAATCTGACCTTACTATCCGTGTGGGTAAAGATTGGCAATAATACAAATGATTAGAGCTAGTAATTAGAGCTAATCATTAAAGCTGGTCATTTAAAACAAATAGCTTAGAACGTGTAGTTAGAAAACAATTATATTTAGCATCAGTGAGTTAGGATTCATAATTACCAAAAGGTTGAAATAGGTATTTTATAAAATCTTTCAGAAAACATTTCAGAAAACATTTCAGAAAAACTTTAAAATCAATATCTAATTCATAATTTCACTTAACCTCATCACTAAATGATGGTCGCGGATTTACGGGAAATAGCTAAGTATCCCAGAGTAGCTTCTCAAAGAGCAAGCACAAAATATCCCCTTGTTGGTTAGGTAGAGCTTGAGCATTACCCAACAAGGGGATTTTCCTTATCTGAACCACATTGGTTTATAACCAAATCAAATTGTGACAAATTTTGGGTACTTTCTACCAAAATTTGTCACAATTTGCCTGACAGATGACATAATTTCAGGTTAAATACTTTCAGTTATATAAAATCCCATAGCTGTTAGATATTATTCTGGATATTATCTGTGACAAAGCAAAAAGAAAAGTCTTCACGTTCATTTGCCGGTATTGCTGGCATTATTGCTGTAGCAACTTTAATTAGTAAGGTCTTTGGTTTAGTTCGACAGCAAGCTATATCAGCAGTCTTTGGTTTGGGACCTGCTGCTGACGCTTTTAATTACGCCTATACTATACCTGGGTTTCTTCTCATACTATTAGGCGGTATTAATGGTCCTTTCTATAGTGCGGTTGTCAGCGTTTTAGCTAAACGTGAGAAAGAAGAAGCAGCACCACTAGTAGAAGCTATTACCACTCTAATTGCTGGTGTACTTCTACTGGTGGCAATATTCATATTTATTTTTGCTCCCAATTTAATTGATATATTTGCACCAGGTTTACAAGACCCCAGCAAAGTTTTAGTCAGGGATATTGCTATTAATCAGTTGCGTATCATGTCCCCGATGGCTGTAATTGCTGGTTTGATAGGTATTGGTTTTGGGGTTCTTAATGCTGCAAATCAATATTGGTTACCTTCTATCAGTCCCTTGATTTCTAGTTCCGCAGTACTTGTTGCTATTGGTATTTTTTACTTTCAGATAGGTAACAATCCAAATATTGCTCCAAATACCTATGCTGTGGTAGGGGGGACATTTTTAGCAGCAGGTTTTTTAACAGGGGCAATTTTACAGTTATTTGTACAGCTGATTGCTCAAGCTAAATCTGGAATGGGTAGATTGAGATTAAGATTCGATTTTAATCAGCCAGGTTTAAAAGAAATTCTCAGAATTATGCTCCCTGCAACATTTTCTTCTGGAATGTTGCAAATTAATCTTTACACTGACTTATATTTTGCGTCTAACATTCCTGCGACTGGAGTTGCAGCAGCTTTAGCCAATGCAGGTTTATTGACACAAACTCCATTAGGGATTATTTCTAATGTCACTTTAGTTCCCTTACTACCAATATTTGCTAAACTCGCAGCTCCTGAAAATTGGTCAGAGTTGAAAGTACGCATCCGTCAAGGAATTATCTTAGCTGCATTTACCATGCTTCCCTTGGGTGCTTTGATGGTGACTTTAGCTGAACCCATAGTTCGTATAGTTTATGAACGGGGTAAATTTGGAGGAACAGATTCAGCAATGGTAGCTTCCCTATTAGTTGTAAGCGGGATGGGAATGTTCGTTTACTTAGTCCGCGACGTTGTAGTTAGGGTATTCTACGCTTTGGGTGATGGGGAAACACCATTCCGCATCAGCATGATTAATATTTTTCTAAATGCTTTTTTAGATTACCTGTTTGTTAGAGTCCTAGATTTTGGTGCTCCTGGTTTAGTTGCTGCGACAGTAGGGGTAAATGCTAGTTCTATTATCATGCTATTATTTTTGCTGAATAAAAAGTTAAACGGATTGCCTTTTGGACAATGGAGTTTACCTATTTTAGGTTTGGCTTTTGGTAGCTTACTCACAGGTGCAGCCAGTTTTGCCACCCTCAGAGGAATGCAGCAATTTTTAGGAACGAATGGTTTATTTATCCAGCTGTTACAGTTAGTAGTATCTAGTTTAATTGGCTTGAGTGCCTTTGCAATTATTGCTGCGATGTTGAAGTTACCAGAAGTGAATGGCTTTGTTATTCGTCTGCGACAAAAGTTTTTAAAAAGATGATCAGGAAGGGGTAATTGGTAATTAGCAATAGAGAATAAGTTACCTTATAGGTAAAATGACTCATAACATCGGATATAATTATGCAGCTATCAAATATCCCCACCCCTGATTCTTCAGCATTAATGCAGATGATAAGTTGGGTATTCCGCCCTATGAAATATATGGAAGAATGTGCTCAACGGTACGGCGATATTTTTACTTTACGGGTTGGTGAGAATTTTGCACCCGTCGTATTTGTAAGTGGTCCAGAAGTTTTACAGTATATATTAACTAACGATACCAAAATTTTTACTGCACCAGGTGAAGCAAATAGCGTCTTTGAACCTTTGCTAGGCAAAAATTCTGTGATTACTGCTAGCGATAAAAAACATAAACAAAAACGCCAACTTTTAATGCCACCTTTTCATGGTGAAAGAATGCGTAGCTATGGTGATATTATCAAAAATATTGTCATAGAAACAATAAATCAGTTGCCGACAAATAAACCCTTTTGCATTCGTTCTAGGACTCAAAAAATAACTTTACAAGCAATCATGCAAGCGGTCTTTGGTTTACATGAAGGTGAAAGAGCGCAATTATTGGAAAAGTATTTAGGAGAAATTCTTGATAAATCAAGTACACCACTAAGTGTTCTTATGTTGATGTCCCCATCTCTTCGTTTTGACTGGGGAAATTGGAGTCCGTGGGGAAAAAATCGCATTCGTCAAGATAAAGCTGACCAAATTATCTATGAGGAAATTCAACAGCGTCGAGAGCAAAGTAACTTAGATGGTGAAGATATTCTCAGCTTGCTGATGAATGCACGGGATGAGCAAGGAGAGGGGATGAGTGATGAAGAATTGCGCGATGAGTTGATGACTTTATTAATTGCGGGTCATGAAACTACTGCAACGGCTTTAGCATGGGCATTTTACTGGATTCATAAATATCCTGAAGTTAAGAAAAAATTACTGCAAGAGTTTGACAGTTTGGGAAATAATCCAGACTCAATGAGCATATTTAAATTACCTTACCTAAATGCAGTTTGTAGCGAGACTTTGAGAATTTATCCGGTAGGAATGTTGACTTTAGCCAGAGTTTCTCAAATGCCAACTAAATTATGCAATTATGAAATAGAAGCAGATACGCCAATTGTAGGCTCTATTTACCTGACTCATCATAAAGAAGACTTGTATCCCCAATCCAAGGAATTTAGACCAGAGCGCTTTTTAGAAAGACAGTTTTCACCATATGAATATATTCCCTTTGGTGGTGGTGCTAGACGCTGTATTGGTATGGCTTTTGCTCAATTTGAAATGAAGTTGGCTCTTTTTTATATTCTTGCCAATTGGGAGCTAGATTTGAGTAGTAGTGAAGATATTAAACCAAAACGTCGTGGTTTAGTAACAGCTCCAGGAAAACCTGTGATCATGACTCTCAAAAATCGAAGAGATATATCTGAGAAAAAACTTGATAAAACTCTTGAAACATCGAAAGTTATATAATAGTTCTATTTTTCCACATCTACAATAACAGTTGCTTGGGTAGCTGGTATTTAAGCGATTCCGCATCATCGCTTAAATACAAGAGACTTGTTTGTCTTAAGTGTAGCTATGCTCTTAGGTTTTACGTGCAACCCCCTTGGGGTGATTCTTCAACCGCATTGAGCTTAATTCAAATTCTTTAAATATGAAAAGGAATATTCAATAATTCTTGGCTATCTGTTAACAAAACTTTAATATTATTCTTGAGAATATTGATAGGTTTTTTCTTAAATAGAGTCATCTGTGTAAATTTGTCAGCCTCAGAGTTTCTGACAATATATGGAGGATGCTGAAGTGGAAAATCTAAAGATTGAGTATTCATATTACTAAATGGATTTCCTTTAGTAGATCTACAGTGCGCTCCATCTCCATCAAACCCAATATTAGAAATTAAATTTACATTCGGAATTATTCCCATTTGACTCTTTAACCAACAAGATAAAGTCCACTTATAATCCCAGCTAATTTTATTAGGAGTATTACTAAGGTAGTAAAATCTTTGATTCCAATAATTCCATGACTCTCTGTCTGGACAGATATGTCTAAGAATTCCTTTTGCTTTAATTTCTGACCAGAGCTTTAAGTTATAGTCAAACTCTTGCCAAACTCTTCTCCAGCTTGCCCATCCCCAGGAATGGTTAAACATTGAGAAGTAATAACTGTAGTCAGTACGTGATTTTCCTAACTGATAGTTTGTACCTGAAATTGAGGCTATACGATTGTCATATTTATATTGATCTAATAACTCTTCACAAAACCTGAAAAAACTTACGTGAGGTACACAATCCTCATCAAAGACAATAGACTCTTCTACTTGAGCAAATGACCAATTTAATCCGCTCTATATTTGCTCAGAACATTCTGAATAAATCTCTGAATATTTTCTAGTAACTTGACAATTCCAATCAATATTTTTAACAACTTCTCTTGCTGCCCTACATTTATCAAAATCTGTATCTATACTTTCATTGGGTGCATTTGCAACAATAAATAATCTAGACGGTTTTACCTGACGAATAACATCAAATACTTTTTTAGTTGTATGAGGTCTTCTATATATAAATAAGACTACTGGAGTTCTCATTTTTTTTTATCGATTACAAAACTTTTTTTAGGACTTATGCAAGCATGACTATAAGGTACTCAGACCTCACGGATGACTTTGCCTAACCCTTGTTGGGTGGGATTCCCCACTTACAGGTGTAGGCTTTCTATATTTAGCGGATTTTCCGATACAAGGAGAGAATTGTAGATACAGAGATGGAAAAAGATTTTAAATCAAAATCATGTATTCAAAATTACGTGAAATGTCTTATTCACAACTTGGTGAGAGCACCCAATTGCCTCTCTGTGAAAACTCCACATGTGAGGCTATCCCTCCAAATACTAGATAAATTTAGGACTTTGTGTAAGTCCTTTTCTTGTCTAATTCTTATTCAAAGCAGTATATCTATAGTAGATTACAAGTATTTTAAGTCACTAGCGTCATAAGTATTATAACTTATGTATGAAATAATAAAATATTAATGTAAAGATATCAAGTTTCTTAAGCACTTGTAATGCAAAATGATTAACATATTCGTTTGGTCATAGCTAAGTTATTTTTGTATACCACAGAAGATAAATTACTCTTTGTAGAAGACAATTAAGGTTGTATTAATTTATTGATTTATATAGAATAAAATAATTACAGCTAAAGAAAAATCAGAGAACAATATATTTACAAAATATATTGTTAATGTTTACAAATAATGACTATAAATAGAAATCCTAAATTACCTATACCGTCTCCCCTTATTGGTGCTGAAAGTGGAAGCTTTACCGAGTTTACGGTAACTCAAAGAATGCCAAAAATTGCTAGGAAATTGATAGATGAGAATAAGTTTACTGATGATATCAATCAAAAATTATCTAATTTAGCTGATTCTTTGGGAGATGGTTATTTACCAATAATGATGATAGATGAAGGTGTAGATTATGCTGATTGGGAGCAATATTTAGAGCCATTCAGAGGTAAGCGCTGGTTAGACATACCTTGGTTTTTTGCAGAAACTTACTTTTATAGA
Organism: Mastigocoleus sp.; assembly: GCA_050042865.1. Taxonomy (GTDB): domain Bacteria; phylum Cyanobacteriota; class Cyanobacteriia; order Cyanobacteriales; family Nostocaceae; genus JBCCDM01. The sequence continues at coordinate 34,676 of JBHJJE010000032.1, read as the reverse complement.
TTAATTTTAAATATCACTGGTTATTTTTATTCTGGAGAGTTTAAAGGTGTAGATCCGTTTGGTTTACAAAAACAACAAGGATTAGAAACTTCTTTGGATTCTGTCAACAGTCTATGCCTTCAGTTAAATAATTTACTCACCCAAAATCAAAAGGATAATTCTGGTAATATTTCTAATAGTATATCTGATGCTATTGCTGTATTTATATACTTTTCCTTGTGGGGAAATAGAGTTGATTTAAGCTTATGGTCTGAGTTAGAAAGTAGCGATGGGCAAAGCTCTGCCGGAGGCGATCGCAGTAAGTTTGATATCCAGAGCCAAGAGTCTCATATATTAGTTAATGATACCCATCAGGTTATCAACTTGCTGTCTGATAAAGTTTGTAAACGTATTGACTGTATAACGGATAATTCTGGTTTTGAGCTGATTTCTGATTTATGTTTGATAGATTTTTTATTAACCAGCAATTTGGTAGAAAGTATAAAAGTTCATTTGAAACCCCATCCGACTTTTGTGTCAGATGCAACAATCAATGATGTACATCACACTATAGATTTTTTAGCTGGGACGAAGAATGGAGATACTGAAGATTTTACTAATCGTCTAGGACAGCATTTAAGTTCAGGTAAGTTATTGTTAACCGAAGATTACTTTTGGACTTCACCTTTAGCTTTTTGGGAAATGCCGGATACACTTAAGAGGGATTTAGGACAGTCCGAGCTAGTAATCGTGAAGGGAGATGCGAATTATAGAAGATTATTAGGAGATAGACATTGGGATTTTACTACCAATATTGCAGATATACTATCTTACCTGCCTAGTCCGACCTTGGCTCTACGTACTTTAAAATCTGAGGTTGCAGCAGGTATAGATTCGGAAACCATAGAGAAGGTTACACGGGTTGATTCGGAGTGGGTAACTAATGGAGAGTGGGGACTTATTGAGCTTGTATAGCGCTACGCTTTCGGATTAGGAGGTTTTTTCACAAGAAGAAAGACTTGGGGGATTCTCCCCCAAACCCCCGATTGGGAGGACGGTTGCGTCCCCCAAACCCCCTCCAAATAAAAGTATAAAAATGTCCTAACATATCCGACGTAATGCTATAGTTCCAGAATAGAAAAATACTCAATTTCTGCTCTGATATTCTTACGTGCAGTTTGTTCATATTTTTGATACATCAATGGAGTTGAGTAAATATATCTTCTTTGCAAAAACTTTTCTAAAACCCTTTTTCTAGCTACACAATAATTATCATTACTTACCCAACCGTATTCTTGACGAATAGATTGGGTATATTTTTGATATTTTTCAGGTTGAGAACCCAGAATTGCTAAGTCTGCATCTAAGAGTATCTGTGTGTCAGTTTTTTCTGGGTCAAATACATCAATATGATGAGTTTTGGTACTGAGGATTAAATGTTTCACTTTGATGGTAACTTGGTCGGAAATTCCTAAGGATTTTAGTGTATTGACTGCATAAATAGCACTCTTTTCTTCGTTGTCATGGGTTTTAGTATTGTATACAACATCGTGAAACCAAGCTGCAAATTTTACTGATGCTAAATTTTGAGCGTAATCTTGTAAGGTTTCTATTATCCTCAGTACATGAGAAATATGTTCGAGGTTATGGTAAAAACGTTTCTGATTGGAGTAGTTGGAAACTAATGCAGCAAAAGTGTGTTGAGTTTTGATGGGTTCTGCTTGAAAAGTCGATATTAACTCATACCACTGGGTATATAACTGCTCTATTTTTTGTAGCATTAGACTTAGCTGAGTAAGGAGTAATGAGTAATGAGTGGTGATAAGTCCACCTACTTAGACCCGTAACATTTTGTCTTCAATTTCTTCCCAAATTTTTGGCGATACTCTTACTGCTGATTGTTTACATCGCAAAATCAGGTGATTGGCATAAAAATAATTTTTTAGTGCGTTTGCTTCTTCCTTAGATAAATTCAATAATTCTGGTTCTAGATTAAAGGCTTGTAACCAAGTTTGGTGAATGAGTTTAAAAAAGTCCCGATGTACTTGCAAATCTTGTTGAACATCGGGAATTTGTTTCTTTAATTTTTCTAAGTTTGTAGTTAAGACAGCAAAGTTTACTTTATTAAATATTTTTATTCTCTCTAATTCTTTGCTCAGGTTCATGAGTGATTCTAAGGCGTTGGCGTAGTCGTTGGCGTAGGCGTTGGCGTAGGCGTTGGCGTAGGCGTAGGCGTAGGCGTTGGCGTTGGCGTAGTCGTTGGCTAAGGCGTAGGCAAATGCTCTTTTACCTACAGGTTTTATATCTGCCTCAGAACTATCTGTTGCTTCATCTGCCCAACGTAATAAGGCTTGCAAATTTGGTGTATTAATATGAGTGCGTGCTTCTTTTTCCATTAACAACAATAAATCATCTGCTCCACGAGCCATTAGTCCGGACACTAATAAAAACACTTCTTGCCATCTTTTGTCTACTAAATGCTGACTTACTAAATTCTGATATTCACTATGTTCGTGGATATAATATGCAGTTAAGTATTCTTGGAGGGTTAAATGAGAGAAGGAAAAGACATCCTCAGCTCGCTCGACTAAAATACCTTGCTGAACTGCGATCGCTTCTAAAATTCTTTTCCCATTCAAATGCTGGGGTGCATTAAGATTATTTGCTAAAAAGCTTCTGATTTGGCTGACAATCTCTGACTCAGAGTAAAATAATCTATCGGCATCAAAACCAGAGTAGGCAATCTCTGAGAGTAATATTTCTTCTAACTCTGTATGGAGTCCTTGATAGATTTCGGTTTGCAATATTCGTTTTTCTACTGCCCATTCTTCTAGCAATATCCGCAATGCTTTACGGTAAAGACTACTGCGGTTGTCTGGAAATCTTTGGGAACGGTCGTATGTTAAACACAAAAAGGTCAGTAGGAGAGGGGTATGGGCTAATTCCTTAGCTGCGGAGTTTTCCGATTTTTGCAATAATTCCCAACATCTATCAGCAGTTTTTACTTCCTGGTCAGTATCTGATTGAAACCAATTTGTAATAAACTGTTGAATTTGGGAATCATCAAAATCTGCCATTGCTACATCGCTAAAACGACGAAAAGCACTGCGGTGAGCAGCTCGACAGGAAGTAATAAAGCGATTTTTATCGTATCTGTCAACAAAGTTTTGAATTTGAGTAATTACCTCATTTAATTTATTGGTGGGGACTTCGTCCAATCCATCTAATAAAATTAATAATTTACCTTTATTTAATGCTTCTGTTGTAAATTTTTCGGCTTCAGGAAAGCCACAGGTATCAAATTCCGAAGCAATGATTTTTTCAATATCGATATCATCAGATGTAAATCTTTTCAACTCTAGAAATACAGGGATTAGGTGGTGTTTAAATTTTCCTTTTTTTTTAAGTGCTTCTAATCCCGTTTTACGTAAAAACGTTGATTTACCGACACCAGGACCACCTAAAACCATTAGAAATTGATTTTCGTTGGCAACTTTAATACCTGCTTGTTTTGGACAGTCTTTAGATACAAATTTTCTATTTTGACCTTGGCGATATACTATTTCTAACTCTTCAAGATTCGCAAAATTATGGATGTTGCTCTCATCCAATAATTGAACAGTTGTATATATAGATTCTAGCTTTACGGGTTCTCGCATTCCCAGTACTTTGAGAATTCCGTGGCGTTCTGTATAATTTTTTGTATATTGATTTGATGCTTTAAAAATTAATTCTCTGGTATTTTCATTCAAGGTTTTACCAAACATTCCTAACCACTTCCCACCACTACCCCATAATGATTGGAAGATTGGAACAGCAACACCACTGACCACTGATATTGCTAAAGGTTCAAAGCCGGTCATAGTTATATTTGCTAGCAATAATACTTGTATTAAGTTTACAACTTCTCACGACCTCTGACCGAAACAATTCCTGCATACCCTTCGGGAACGTCTTCGACGAACAAAATTAAAAACTCCGGCATTAACCCTATGTATAAATCATGTATAAATCATGTAGGTTGGTTGGGTTGAGGAACAAAATCTAACATTATCAAACCAAAAGTTATCAAACCAAAAGTTGGGGTGCGATCGCTTAACCCAACCTACACTATTAGGACTTACTGAAAACTTTAAGTTCCTGGGATTGCTTCTCCTAATGGAGACGTGCTTCGTGTTTACGCAGTATAGCGATCGCTAACGCTTCGGACAATACACAATTAATTTTGCGTAGGTTTTAGGACTTATGCTTCCCTACACTACGTTCCGGTCGCAATGACAAATCTTCGTTGCGTAAGTCCTGGGTTTATCAAACCAAAAGTTGGATTAAGCGATAGCAACCCAACCTACGCTATTAGGACTAACCAATTTGACGCTTGTTATAAATAAGATATTTGCTCAAATCAATTCCGATTTGCATGAGTGATGACTCCTGGGAAATATTTAGTTTCAACGGTTAATGAAATTATTTTATTTATCTACAGGAGAAAATAATGTCTGAGGAAATAAATAGAAGTAATCCTACAAATAATCTTATCAACAATTCTCCCACGGAGTTATCTGAACAGGAGTTAGATGAGGTCTCTGGTGGAATTGACTTTTTTATATCTGGTTCTACCTTCGAGGAAACCCATATTTCTTCTTTTAACAGAGGAGGGGATTCGATAAATAGAGGGGGTTCGATAAATAGTTTGTCTAGGGGTGGTACTTCTTCTTTCAGGTCTTCCCATACCTTTTCCTCTGCGTTCCAAATTGTAGGTTTAGGTTTTGATTCAGTTGGGGATGCTTTGGGCTTTTTGAGCGGTTTTGCTCGACTTTTCGGTAGAAGGTAGCTACGTGGAAGTAAGGAGTAATGAGTAATGAGTAAGGGGTAAGAAGCTTATTAAGTATATGTTTTAGGGTTCAGAAATGTCCTAATTTAAATCGGTAGTGCTATAGGAAAAAAGAAAAGAAAAGAAAAGACAAGACAAGAAAAGACAAAAAAAGAAAATATTGCGTATTTAGGGAAAGGTGAAAGTGAAAGATTACTAAACAGAGCAATTCTTTCCCCCGACCCATTCTTTAATTAAACAAGAGGGAGCGAGTAAATGAGTGAAGTTCTAATTAAGGAACTTAGCAATCAAGATATAGATTGGATGTCTAAGATTGGGTATCGTCAAGATATTGAACCGGGAGAGGTCTTGGTACATCAAGGACAACCCTTGGATGAGATGCATATTTTGCTGGATGGAGAACTGACGGTTTCTTTGACTCAGGATGATGATAACCCTTTGGGTCGAGCTTTTGCTGCTCTTGAGGGTGGAAAGTTAGCGGGGAGAGAAATTGCGCGTTTGTATAGTGGGGAAATGGTAGGGGAAATTCCTTTTATGGAAACTTATTTACCTTCTACTACAGTTTGCGCTAGTACGTCATCTACCGTTTTGACAATTCCGAAAGTTGAGCTATTTGAGAAATTACAGGAAGATGTCAGTTTTGCTGCTCATATGCACCGTGCTAGTGCGATGCTTTTAGCAAATCGTTTGCAGCAAATGATTCAAGGAATTGGTAATAGCACGATTGTTCTCAGTCGTCCCCAGTTAAGGGAAGCGCTAATTATTTTTGCAGAGCTACACGATAGTGATATTGACTGGTTAATTACTGCTGGAAGGGTTCAACAGTTCAGCGCTGGGTCAGTGTTAATTCGTAGTGGTAGACCGATTGAGGCACTACATATTTTACTTGACGGTGCTTTAGCATTAAACGGGGCTGAGGATGGAGGTAATTCCTTAGTACGAGCTTTTGCAAATTTGGAAGATAACCAAAGTGAGGTCATAGAGACTGAATTGGGTCGGTTATCCCGTGGAGATATTGTCGGAGAAACCCCATTTATTGAAATGGAATCTCCTGGTGTGACAGTGAAAGCACTCAGGGATTCTAGAGTACTTTTAATACCCCGATGGCGTTTAGGAGCAAAGTTGTTACATGATGTGGGTTTTGCAGCTCGGTTTTATCGGGTTTTGGCAATTATTTTGGCTGATAAACAGCAGGAAATCGTCCAGCGTTTGGGATATGGACGTTTGAGGTATAGCAAGGGTGAATCTTTGGAGCAATCTTTTGCAAACGAACTGGATAATGAATTTCTCGGACAAGTTGCGATCGCTGGAGCTAGGTTTGAGTGGATGTTGAAAAAAATTGGTGTTGAGTAGGAAGGTGAGTGGTGAAGTAGTCTCAACTATCAATATTCTGAAACATCATCAAAGTTTGCTCATAGGTCATAATTCTATATTTATTTTTTAGGATAATTACAATGGTTACGACACGATCTAATAATCAAAATCAAAATAATTTAAATAATCAAAAACAAAAACAAAATCAAAAACAAAATCAAAATCAAAAACAAAATAATCTATATCGTAAAGAAGCTTTAGCAAAGGTTGCATCTCCCGAACAGTTAGACTTATTAGTTCGGGTAACAAATCCTAAACGATGGATTTCTTTACTTGCTCTTGGTTCTTTGGTAATTGCTGGTGGTGCGTGGAGTTATTTGGGACGTATTCCGATTATCGTTAAAGGTAGAGGAGTATTAGTTTATCCATCCCAGGTAGTGCCAGTACAAACATCTAACCCTGGACGTATTTTGAAAATGGATGTGAAAACTGGAGACAAAGTCCAACAAGGTCAAATTATAGCAACCCTCGACCAGTCAGAATTACGCTCAGAACTGCAACTATCCCGGGAAAAACTTACTCAGCTAAGATTGCAAAACCAAAGCGCACAAATTGCTCAGAACCAACGTTTATCCTCAGAAGATGCAGCGATCGCTCAACAGCGACAAACTTTGCAAGAAAGCTTGCGGACGGTACAATCATTAACACCAGTACTCAGAGAACAAAGTGCAGAAGTCATTAGACGCGATCGCTTAAATCTCCAGCAGCGTTTGCAGTCTTTGCAACAACTCCAACCTACTCTTAAACAACGTTGGGAAGAACGTGAGAAGCTCTTCCAAAAAGGTGCTGTACCAAAGGATTTAGCATTACAAGCACAACAAGCTTATTTAGATTCTCAAGAACAGGTGAACAGCATCAAGTCTCAACTCAATCAGTTGGAGGTAAGAAAAACTAATGCAGAACAGGAATATTTAAATAATCTCAATCAAGTCAACGACTTAAAAGCCAAATTGAAAGCATTAGATAGTCGTCAAGCAACCCAAAAAGAACAAGATTTAAACTTTGCAGCTAACCGTACTAAGGAAATTCAAGAAACTGAACGCTTAATTTCCCAATTAGAGTTAAAGCTAAAACGCAGTAGCAAGATTCTCAGTCAATATACAGGAACCATTATAGAACTTACCGCCAAACCAGGAGAAGAAATTCCACCCGGAGCTAGTATCGGGACAATATCAACCGAAAAGTCATCAGAAAAGCTAGTAAATGTCACCTTTCTCCCTGTCAGTGAAGGTAAAACCATTAAACCAGGTATGGAACTACAAGTTACACCATCCACTGTCAAACGGGAAGAATTTGGTGGAATCAAAGCTAAAGTTACCAAAGTATCTCAATTTCCAGTTACCAAACAAGGTGTCACGAGTATAGTTGGAAATCCCGACATTTTACCCAGCGTCCTCACCGATGGTCCTCACATCGCAGTATATACCGAACTCCAGCTAGATAAGTCTACAGATAGCGGTTACAAATGGTCATCATCTCAAGGACCCGATCAAAAAATTACCTCCGGAACTACATCCACCGTCAGAATCAAAGTTGAGGAGAAAAAACCAATCGAGTTTGTATTACCAATTCTCAAAGATTGGACGGGTTTGGGATAATATCATGTCCGGTTAAACAGTTATCATATCTGTGGGGATTAAGTTTTTACTAAAGCTACTAAATACTTATGTAAATCAATAGCAGTCGGAAATTTTATTTTATATTTAGGATTATTTTGATTGTGTTCTAATATTTGTTTCGTTAATGCTAATCCCCAGTTCCAAGCATGTCTAGAAACTCCACAATGTTTCAATAAAAAAGTTCTTTGATAGTTGTTTAGTGGCAGAGTTATTAATTCTTAAAAATTGAATTGGGGTAAAGGGCAACAATGTCGTCCTAACCTTCGTTGCCTTAAATATGTATTAAAGTAAACCCCTATATCTGGACAAAATGGGTACATTTGTCCATTTATGGGTAGAAACTAGATAACAGTTACTAACCCTTTTATTATAAGTGTTTAACCGACAATAATATCATAAGCAGTGACCCCAATGCGATCGCGCAAAAATTTATATCAAAATATCAAACCAATATTCCCCTCAAAACAGGTGCTTTATCAGAAAGATTGCAGTGAAAACTATAAATCCAGCAATAAAATGATACACAAATTCTATTAATAAAAAAGAAGTTACTGACTTCAAAACGGTTTTCAAAAACCGAATTAATCGACCTACCCTCTGAGTTTTCGTGACAACCACTAATCTCTTAACTAAATATTTGCAGGGAACCCAAACCTTACCTTCAGAAGGAAATCCTGATTCGCGAACTAACCTATAACCAGCAGCTTGATAGAAGTTTACTGCATCCATTGATGACATCACGTGCATTACTTCATTACCTCTACTAATCACCGTTTTCTCAATAAACTCAAGTAATCTCTTACCAACTCCTTGACGGGTAAATTCTGGATGAACATAAATACCAGCGATTTGAGGCATGATGTTTATTAGAGGTATCGAATTCATCCAAGATGCAAATCCAATAATCTCATTTTTATATTCTGCTACAACTTTTAATTCATCTGACAATAATCTTATAGATTTTTGGGAACGGACTAAAGATTCTATCTGTGTTGAATCGTAGCTCGGTGATAAAATCCGAAGTGAACAAGCTTGTATTTCTAACATTCTCTCCAAGTCTTCAGACCTGGAGAAACGAATTTGGATGTCCATATCCAGCAGTAGATGAGTTATTCAACTCAACTATCGCTTCAGTACAATAACTATGACCACGATAAATTTACCCTATTGGTAAAGTTATCAGTTATCAGTTATCAATAAAGAGTGATGCAACTCTTTATAGGGTATAAATCCCCTACCATACGCCTTGATAACTGTTCACTGTTCACTGATTTAATTACTCCCATATTTTCTAACTTTCTCATTTAATGGTCTTACTTAAATTTATTAAATATCTCCCGCAAATTTAAATATGCGTGACCTCGAACCTCTGTAAATATGTTAAATTTACCGTCTCTACATTCTTCACCACAGATGTCTATTTAAATTGATATTCTAAATTTAAATCTCCACCCTTTACCGAAGATGGCTTATACTCTATTTTGGCATCCTCAGAATACCAATCACCATTCCACGAAAATTTGGCATTTCCCGAAATACGCTCTGTTTTATAAGGTTTATCATCCAGGATAAGTGATATTTCTGCCTCACCATCAATATTACCTTCACCAGAAATCAATATATAAGAAACATTTTGTTGACTGCCATTATTACGCAGAATAATTGTAGACTCTTTCGTCACATCAGTTATTTTATAAGTTTGTTTTGCACCGGCACAACCAACCAGAAAAATCATCGAAGCGAATAAAATAGAATTCTCTAGTACTTTACTCATATATCTTTAACTATAAAATGTAAATATTTATATAAGTATATTCATAAATGAAAACAATTATTATCAGTAAAAACCCAGAGATAATAAAAGTTAAAGTAAAGGGATAAAGATATAAAATTCCCCTTAAACAACCAGTATTGAGAGGAATGGTGCGATATTGCATAATTCCCTTAATTAACTGTTGTATATGAGCTTATCCACACTATTCAAAAAATCCATGTCTCCCCAATACGGTTGCTGTTAAAGCTAAACTTCAGTATTGATGTAGGTTGGATTAAGGAACAAAACTCAACCTAAATCAGGTTTTATTGGGTTCTCGTAGAGAAGGTGGGTGCTACCGCACCATCGCTTAACCCAAGCTACAAAAAAAATGCGTAGAAAAATGCATCAGTCTATTCTCTTGAGAAATAGTTAGCTTCGCAAGGTAGTAAAACACAATTTACTAAAAGCCAAAAGCTAATTAATCAAGACTATGCTTAAAGACCTCAAGCAAAAGCTTTTTAAAAACCACTTTCAAAGTAAACGCAAACCCATTCGTCCGACCCCTACCTTATTACAAATGGAAGCGGTGGAGTGTGGTGCTGCTTCTTTAGGGATGATTTTAGCCTACCACGGACGTATTGCTCCTCTACCAGAATTGCGTCAAGCTTGCGGTATTTCCAGGGATGGTAGTAAAGCTTCTAATATATTAAAAGCAGCTAAAAGTTATGGATTACAAGCAAAAGGTTTTAAGGTTGATTTAGATGGCTTAAAACAACTGGAATTTCCTTGTATTGTATTTTGGAATTTTAATCATTTCTTAGTAGTCGAAGGCTTTAGCAAAAATCGTGTTTTTCTGAATGACCCAGCATCAGGGAAACGTCAGGTTTCCCTAGCAGAATTTAGCGATGCTTATACAGGTGTTGTTTTAGTATTTGAAAAGGGTGAAGAGTTTAAGCCTGGAGGTAGTAAACCAAGTATATGGTTAGCTTTATGGTCACGTTTACGGGGTTCTCTTTTACCCTTATTATATTGCGTAATAGCTGGTTTTTTCCTGGTGATACCTGGTTTAGCGATGCCGGCATTTTCCCAGATATTTGTAGACCAAATATTAATTAATCATCGGGAAGATTGGTTAAATCCGCTCATATTTGCGATGCTTTTTACCGCAGTAATTAGCGGTTTATTAACTCGTATCCAATTACAAATTTTACGTAGGATAAAAATTAAATTAGCTATGGGGATGTCAAGTAAATTTATTTGGCATCTTCTTCATCTTCCGGTAAGCTTTTATGACCAAAGATTTGCCGGAGAAATTAGCAGTAGAATTCAGTTAAATGATAATTTGGCTGGTTTACTTTCCGGGAAACTTGCCACAACCGTAATTTCTGCAGTGATGGTATTCTTTTATGGGATAGTAATGTGGCAGTATGACCAGGTATTAACTTTAATTGGCATTGTTTTTGTGATAATTAACTTGCTGGCTTTGCAGTGGGTTGCAAGGTTGCGCATTGATACTAATATGCGTCTGATGCAGGAGCAAGGAAAAGTTAGCGGTGTAGCTATTTCCGGTTTACAAAGTATGGAAACTCTGAAAGCTTCTGGTCTGGAATCTGACTTTTTTAACCGTTGGGCTGGATATTATGCCAAAGCGATAAATGTACGTCAAGATATGGATAGTTTAAATCAGAGTTTGGGAGCATTGCCAACTTTCCTAACTGGGGTAACCTCTATGTTACTTTTAGCTGTAGGTGGATTGCGGGTGATGGATGGAAACCTAACTATCGGTATGTTAATTGCATTTCAAGCCTTGATGAGTCAGTTTATGCAGCCTGTTAATCAATTAATCACCTTGGGTGGAGATTTACAACAACTTGAAGGTAACTTAAATAGATTAGATGATGTTTTACGCAACCCAGTTGAAGAAAATCCCCCCAGAACTCAAAATATAACTCCAAATACAACTCAAAATCCAACTTCACCTTCCTTATCTTCCATACCCTCTGCAAAATTAGCAGGATACCTAGAACTAAAAAATATTACCTTTGGTTACAATCGAACCGCAGCACCCCTGATTGAAAACTTTAGTCTTGCTCTCAAACCAGGACAGCGGGTGGCTTTAGTTGGTGGTAGCGGTAGCGGTAAATCCACTGTTGCAAAGCTGGTTGCTGGTTTATATCATCCCTGGGGAGGTGAAATATATTTTGATGGACAACTTAAACAAGATATCCCTTCTCAGGTACTGGTAAACTCAATTGCCACCATTGAACAAGATATCATGTTATTTGCTGGCACTGTCCGCGATAACCTGACCCTCTGGGACACCACCATACCTGATACTAACTTAATGCAAGCTTGTCGGGATGCAGCCATCCATGAAGTTGTTTTATCCCTAAATGGTGGTTACAATGCAGACTTACTAGAAGGTGCAATCAATCTCAGTGGTGGACAAAGACAACGTTTAGAAATAGCTCGTGCTTTAGTGAATAATCCCTCTATTCTATTAATGGATGAAGCGACCAGTGCTTTGGATGCAGAAACCGAGAAAATCATCGACCAAAATATTCGTTTAAGGGGTTGTACCTGCTTAATTGTTGCCCATCGTTTGAGTACAATTCGCGATTGTGATGAAATTATTGTATTACACCAAGGTAAAGTGGTACAGCGAGGAAATCACGAGCAGTTAAGTCAGGTACCGGGTCATTATTTAGAACTGATTAAAAGTGAAGGTGGTGCTGTCTAGGATTGATGGTTGTTCGTTAGATGATATATTTTTTCTTATAATGTCACGATAAAATAAAATCTATAGTACTTACGTATAATTAATTGCATCTTTGTCCGCAGCGTATGAAGCATAGGGAAACGACTTAATCTCATCGGATAGATGAAAATCCAATTATTTTTGAAATGCACAAACCTTTAAAAACTATATATGAGCATATTTGACAAAATCGGAGAATCAAGCAATTTTCTACAAAAGACCCTAGAAAAATACATTGTTTTTAACTCAGAAGCCAAAGAGGTAACTTTAAAAAATAAAGCTGTCTTAATTCTATGTCAGCAAGCACAATCTAGGGTCGAACAATTCAAAAGCTTAGAAACTCATCCAGAAGAAGGACTGATTGCAACAGTAGAACAAAAGCAAATAACAGCAAATTTACATTTTACCCCTGAGACAATAACACTCAATCCAGATTCCATTGATGGAGAACTTCGTTTATTGACAACTCCTGAACTCGAAAGTGAATCAATGCTTTACAAATATCTAATTGCTGGTTGGAAAACCTTTTTAGGTGGAAAAATTCCCGACGGGACTTTACCAAAAAACTTTAGAATAGAAGGCGATCGCGTATTTTACAATCTCCCTCGAAATCAATTAAAGCTTTTAGATGCTTTTGCTCATACTTTGGAAAATGGTTCCACTCTGGGGGCTAATCTGAAGCAAGGTGAGTTAACTATTAAAACTTCAGTTGCTCTAAGTTGGGATGATTTGAAGCTTCAGAGTCTATTACAGCTTCTGAATACTTATGGTTCCAGAGTCAGGAGTTTATAATCATAGATCTAACTAAAGACTAAAGAAAATTTACTGAAACCAACCAAAAGAATTACAAAGTTATCGAATGAGCTATGTTTAAATAAATTTAGTTGGGATGTTCCTGGAAAAAAACTAGTTTTAATTGCTTTTCCCAAAGCTAAAGTTTCTTAACAGAATCATTCCAGCCAGCAAGATAGCAGATATTATGGCGACGATATTCAAAGGTGGATTATTTGCTTGTTTAACTGCGATCGCTATTGTTGCCCATATTGTCACACAGGTGTAAGTGGTTTCTCGATATTGCAGGGTTAAAATAGCCGCAATCAGAGTAGAAATTCCTAACATGATCAGAGTCCAATTTTCTGCTGAAATACCCCAACCGTCCCAGTTCTGATAATATAGGGTACTAGCGACATTCACTACTGTAGCCGCACTAATCCAACCCAAGTAGATACCGATAGGAAGACGAACATATCTTTTAACTATTCCAGATGCCGGAATTTGACTGCTTGTAAGGTGGAGATAGGCGATAATTAACGGTAGTAAAATTAGTACCATCGCGACTATAGATAAAGAGAAAAGCCTGGATAGAAAAAGATATACCCATACACATTGGGCAATTGAAGCAATTATTAGACAAAAACGGAGTTTATTTAAATAGGTTTGACTCCTTTGTAAAGGTAAAAATTGATATATCCCAAAAGCAAAAAGTCCTAGGTAAATTACTCCCCAAATAGTAAAGGCATAGTTCGCAGGAATAATCAAAACGTTTTTGAATAAAGTATTAGAAATCTCTCCTATATTTTCTCCGTTGAGAGGATAAAAGTTTGATATAACATTGACTGCAAATGCTGCAATAATCGCAACCAGTGTCAGAAAGGGGGTTTTCAAATTCTGAGGGTTAGTAGATGAAGACTGCTGCATTGATATTTATATAGGTAAATGTGAAGGTAGTTTTGATACTATTCTTAGATTATCCAAACAATTCAATAGATACATCCTACATAAGAATTATCTATTAGATAGATAATTTTATACTATTAATAATATTTTCGCGCTCAAAGTCCAAATTTTTAAGAACTAAAAATGAAGAATTAAGCCTTTCAGACAAAATTTGTCTAAAACAATAAGGGTTGTTATTCATAGTGAGATAGATTCGGATAGATAAAAAATTACGCTTTATTATATTTCCAAGTATTTCTCAGGACTTACGCAAAATCTACGTAATTCCGTCCGAGACGTTTGCGTAGCATGTCCGTTAGGAGGAACGATAAGCTTGTACTTCCCTACAATACGTGACTATATAGCTTCGGACAAAATCTCATTGGGTAAGTCCTGTTTGTATAGAATAAAAAATTTTGTCTGAAAACGAATGGATTTCTGTATCTGTGAATTGTGATCAGGAAATAAGTAAATTTTTGATGTAGACGAAGAAAGGATTTGATATTGAGCTTATACAGAAAAATTGATTAAATACTAATGAATAACATGATGACGAGTAGACCAACTCAAGCTAGTGTCCTGGAATTTTCTCAAGATATGATACCAGTACATGGATATATAGACGTGAAGATTCCCATAGAAGTTATGTGGGAGCACTTTATGCATCCCAATCGCTGGAATCGTTGGAATGACTGCTTTTTTTGGGCTTTAAATAGCAAATTACAATTAGGAGAGCAGTTAATTTGGTGTTTTCAACCAATACGAAGTTGGTTTTTGTACAAAATGCCAGCGATCGCTAAAATAATTGAGTTACAACATGAGGAAAAAGTAACTTGGGAAGTAACTATTCTTCCTGGTTTTTACGCTCGTCATACCTATTATATGGAAGATTTGGGTGATGGGACTACTCGGTTTGGTTCTTGGGAAAAAGCGACGGGATGGAGTTTTCGGTTACTTAAATGGTTTTGGATACCCCATTTTATATTTGTGAAGAACCGTTCTTTAGCAGGTGCAAAGGTTTTGGAGGAGGTTTACTCTCAAAAGGGTGTTTTACATGAGGAAAGTTTACCTCGTAAGAATTATTGGCGGTTATTTTTATCTTTAATACTAGTATTATTTTTATTGATTGGCGGAAGCTTGGGTACGTGGTTTTACTCTTCTTATATACATCAAACAGCCATCAAACTTGCTCCTGGAATAGATGCTGTCATTGGTGGAGGTGGTAATTCCTTAGTGATAGCAGCAGATAAAGAAGTCACAATCATAGACCCAAAATTTTCTCCTGGTGCAGAAAGTCTGCGTAAATGGGTAAAAAAAAAATATCCCCATAAATCGGTGACCCAAATTATTAATACCCATTACCATTATGACCATACCCAAGGAAATATACTTTATCCCAACGCTCATATTTATGCTCATCGTAATGTACCCGACCTAATGAGAGAACGGGACGGGGAATGGTGGGAAAAACATGAGTCGGGTATTCCCCAAGGGAATTATCTGGTCAATAGAAGAGATACTTTAACAGTAGAAGATAAAAAAGTAGAGAATAAAAAAACAGAGAATAAAAAAATAGAGAATAAAAAAATAGAGAATACCCAGTTAATCCTCACCTATCCCGGAATAGCACATACTCATGGTGACTTATGGATTTACTTACCTAAAGAAAATATTATTGCTACCGGAGATTTATTATTCAACCAATATTATCCATTCTTCGACTTGGGTAAAGGTGGAATTTCCATACCCAATAGCATCTCAGCAATTCGCAAAATTGCTCAAAACTATCCTACAGCTACATATCTACCAGGTCATGGTGCTATCGCTACTTCCCAAGATTTTCTCAAGTTTGCTGACTATCTAGATTTTCTCTATAACAATGTCGGGAAAGCTTATAAAAATGGTTTGAGTGAAGATGAAGCAGTCAAAAGTATAGATTTATCTGAATGGAATTTGCAGATATTACCTTCCTTCCACAATGGTAAGTTAACTTGGGCGAAAGCAGAGAATAATATTCGATGGGTATATAGAATGTTTTCTTCAATCTGAGGTTTGATTATCATCTGCAAAGTATTTTACTAAAATTAAAATTAGTAATATTCAAAAATTATGAAAATTGGTATTATTGGCGCAACTGGAATGATTGGACATCATACAGCAAATGCGGTTTTAAAAAACCATCATCAATTAGTAGTCATCCATAGAAAATCTTCAAATCTATCATCAATTCAAGATTTAAAATTTACATCTAGAATAGCCGATTTAAATAATCAAAAATCTTTAATCGCCAGCTTATCTAACTTAGATGCCGTGATTAACTGCGCTTCCTATTATCCTACCAAACCCTTACCTTGGCGAAAAGAAGTAGAAACCGCACTTACTCAGACGAATAACTTTTACAATGCTTGTGAAACCGTAAAAATTGCAAAAATCGTTTATTTAGGTGCAGCGATCGCTTTACCAAAACATCCCCAAGGAATCCCTGGAACCGAAGAACTGATCTACACCCAACGTCCTGCAAATAAAACCCCCTATCTACAGGTGAAATGGGAAATGGATAAATTAGCAACCCAAAAAGCCAAAGCCGGTTTACCAGTTGTAATTGGTATTCCTTCCATGTGCTTCGGAGAATTCGATTCTACTCCATCCACAGGTAAACTAATTGTCGAAATTGCCAATGGTACAATTCCCGGTTATCTGCGAGGAAATCGCAATGTTATCTACACTGGTGATGCTGGTAAAGGTTTAATCTTAGCTTGCGAAAAAGGTAAATCGGGAGAAAGATATTTATTTACAAATCAAAATATTTCTACAGATAATTTAGTCAAACTCATCGCCAAAATCGCTCAAATATCCCCACCAAAACTAAGTATTCCCTTACCAATCGCCAAAATTGTATCCAAATTTCAAGAAACTAAGTATAATCTCCTTGGGGGAAAGTTACCATTACTCACCTCCAGTGCGATCGCGGTAATGGCTTCTGGACAGTTTTTAGATGGAACTAAAGCACAAAAAGAACTAGGTTTTCAACCAGAAGTAGATATTGAAGAAGCAATTAGTAGGGCACTTAATTGGTTTAAGTTACAAGGATATATCAAATAAGTAGATTTATAGAATTGAAATTACAATCTATCTAGCCTCGGATTTACAGCTTGAAGAGTAAATAAAACTGTTATTTAAGATTGATGAGTGATGGCAAAGTAATGACCCTCTACTAGCGATCGCGTGAAATTAATTTGACTATTTTTTCATATTTTTGCGTAAAAATCATCATCAAGACTGTTAACTAAATAATAGAACAATATAAAGGAGTTTTTAAAAACCTTTATATCAGTCTCTATTAATCTAGTTCAAAAGTAATACCATGTGGAAAATTTCTAGCTTATCACCAAAGAAGTTTTTATCTCCTGTAATAGCATTTAGTTTAGTTGCAACCTCAGCAATATTTTCGAGTACGCTTAATCAAGCGATCGCTTCACAGCCAGAGGCTAATCGCTTCTATACACTCACAACCAGGTTTTTAGAGAAGGAAAACAAATGTCTCGAAGGTAATAAATTAGCTCGAGGTTCCACCCTCAACGGTGCAGCATTTATGGACAACTGCCAAAACGTTACCGGACAACTTTGGAAGTTAGTACCAGCGGGAAATGGCTACTTTCGTCTGCAAACAAAGTTTCTAGAGAAGGAAAATAAATGTCTCGAAGGTAATAAAGTAGCTCGAGGTTCAACCCTCAACGGTGCAGCATTTATGGACAATTGCCAAAACGTTACCGGACAACTTTGGAAGTTTAAACCTGTCTCTAGTAATACAGTTAAGAAACGTGAAGTTAGTTCTTATCAGAAAAGTTGCCGAAATATTTCTATACGTGGAAATCTTTTGTCAGCTTCCTGTCGTACTATTAGGGGTTCTTACAAAAATACTAAACTTACCCTCTTAGGTATTCATAATATTGACGGAGTCCTAATATATGAAGGAAATCCTAACGCTAAGAGTTCTTATCAGAAAAGTTGTCGAAATATTTCTATAAGTGGAAATCGTTTATCAGCTTCCTGTCGTACTATTAGGGGTTCTTACAAAGATACTAGACTTACTCTCTTAGGTATTGAAAATATTGATGGGGTCCTAAAATACACTAGTTAATCTGACAAACTCCAAAAATTTATATATCACAAGATTTTCAGCAGTTATCAAGTAGCGGAGGAGAGAAGGAGTAGTACAGTTGAAATACTCCCACCCATAAATATAGAGTGCAATTCAACAGCTTGCAGACTAAAATGGGAAAATAGTCGCAGTCATTAAACTTTAACCCCGAGAGTGTCAAAATCGTAATTACTAATTACGAGTATTATCCCTTTGTACTGAATAACCGGAGCTATCAACCCATAAGAATGACATTATCAAGTACATGGATTACACCATTATCAGCTTCGATATCTGCTGCTAAAACTGTGGCATTTTTCACTTCAAAATTATTATTACAATTAATATTAATAGTAGAACCTTCCACAGAATTTACAGTTTTCAATTTTGCTAAATCAGCCTGCATTAATTTGCCCGCGACAACATGATATGTGAGAATTCTTGCTAGCTGGGGAGGATTTTGCAACAATGTTTGAATAGTCCCGGTCGGTAATTTTGCAAAAGCTTCATCATTAGGTGCAAAAACTGTAAAAGGTCCGCTACTTTTTAATGTTTCTACTAAATTAGCAGTTTGTACGGCTTGAACTAGGGTCTTAAAAGAATCAGCACTAACAGCAATATCAACTATATCTGCCATGTTTTCACCATTACTCTAATAAGTATTTTGGCATATTCTCTGTAATTCTATTGCGGGGAATAAGTTAAGAACTGCTATTTCTGTTTGGAACCTAGAATCCCACGGATTAAATCCGTGGAAGTATGTCAATTAACCGTTACCAACAACATACAAAATATTGTATTAACTGCCGCAACACATTTAAATTCATCTAAGGTCTGGAAATATTTTTACTTGCATTTTTTGCAATCGATATTGCGATCGCGGTAATCCGTCCCGGTAGTAATAGCAAAGCAATTACCAATTAACAATCACCTCTTACTTACCAAAACAAAACCCCGTGTTTTGTTAACGCTCGAATCAGTAGTATTCATAGCTTTCCATAAATCAGCTGTTTTCACCCAGACAGGGGGATATTTATAGCGCGATACATCTAATATCAAAAACCTATCTTCTGCTTCATTATAAGCAGCCAGAGGTGAAATATGTCCGCCTCTTTTCTGACCTATTGCTTTACGCAAATAATTAATTAATACAAAATTATTTTCCTGCTTTAAATTAGTTGCAGCTAATCGCCGAAATTCCTCTAAACTAGAATCACCTGCGTGATGAACTTTCACATCAACCTGATAGCTACCCAACAATTGTCCCATCTGTTGTAAAGTCATTCCTTGTCTAGCTACAACTTCAGGTTTCACTACTTTTTGTGTGGCTTGATTACTAAAAAAATTATTTTGGGTAAATACACGATAGGGTCTATAACTTTCTGATTCTGGTGCTTCTATCCCTAAACTATTAAGCACCATTACCATACTTGCAACTCCACAGTATGCTTGATTAACTTGAGTTGTAAACTGCATGCTCAACGGGAAAAAATCTTCTCTAGATTTACTCTTGACTAATAGTTCTTCCCCCTTATCCGAGTCAAAAGCAATCAAGTTAGATGCTAAGGGTAGTGTTTGTGCAAAGACGTTCCCACCAGTCAGCAAAGTGCCAATTACAAGAGATTTTGTTAATATCTTGGTCGATATTCTGCTTAAATCAGCTCTCATAACATTATTTAAATATTTTATGATAAGAAAATAGAATAATTACTTATATGATAATACCACCAACAAAGTATCTACATCCCGACCATAATAATTCAAAATGCCAAATTCAAGAGCAATACCAATAATTTTCAATTTATAATTTTGAATGGCAGTGTAAAGAAGAGACAGAATAACTGGAAATATAGAAAATTTTGGTAAATATTAGCTAATCGCTTACGCCAAAAGTGGATGTTGCCGCTAATAAACTATATGAATATTCTCTTTTCTTTCCTTGAGATGAATATGGCAAGCCAAAAATACTTTGAGCAGAGAAATAAAGCTTTTCCTAAGCCATTCAAGATAAGTTGCTATTTTTTGTAAGGTTAGTATAAACAAGTCAAATATCTGACATTAATCATTTTTTTTATGATATAAGTTACGTGAGAAAAGATACGTCAAGCCAATTGCTATTTGTATGGTTAGACTAGAAATGTTTTTCCATAAGTGCTTCTACCTATTTCTAAAGAGATATAAAACTTTTCAAGTAAGAGTATCAAATGAAACTGATTTTGATTATTTCTTTTTAAACAGAGTTAAATTTATCTACCGTTAACTTTTTGTTATCTGACAATTTAACAATAATAATAGTTGTTATTCATTTTATAAATCTATCTCAATAGTCTGCAATATTAAATTATCAGATAGATGAATATATTCCTGTTGATAAACCTAGCCTACTGTAATATAAATCAAAATATAATTATTGATTTTCAGTAATTAACCTGAGTTCGCGATCAGCTCAAATCCTTATTATGTGGTTGATTGATTTTTTTAATCTATCAACTTATTTATGTTGTTTGAGACGATTGCAATTAAATAAATATCCTTAACCCGAACTGACGTTAATTAATTTTCACTTATTAATTTTTGTATAACCCTGGTCTCTAAAGATAAATTATTGGAGTATTTATAACCATGAAAGCTGCTATTTGTACTTTATATGAAGGTGATTATCATTACGGTGTAGGAGTTTTAACAAACTCCCTATATAATCATGGTTTTCGCGGTATTGTCTGGGTGGGTTATCGTGGAGATTTACCACCTTGGGCAACTGATTTGAAGGAAGGTGAAGGTTATCATGAATACACTGTTAATCTAGACTGTGCGATTCGATTTATTAAGTTAGAAATATCTAAACATTTGACCAATCATAAACCCCACTTCATGTGGGATATCTGGGAAAAATATCAGCCTGATTTAGACGCTTTATTCTATTTTGACCCAGATATTGTCAATAAATGTCGTTGGGACTTTTATGAAAATTGGGTAGTCAGAGGAGTCTCTGTTTGTGGTGACTCTTGGTATCAAGTACCTGCAAATCACCCAAGAAAGTTAGCTTGGAAAGAATTTGCGCAAAGTCAAAATATGGTGATAGAGCGAGAATTTGATTTTCATTACAATGGTGGTTTTGTCGGTATTCCCAAAGAATATAAGTCTTTTCTATTAACTTGGCAGAAACTAATAGATATTGCTGCCGATGAAGACTATTTAGACTTAAAACAACCTTATTCTCATCAGCATACTAATACGTATCCATATTTCCCTAACGACCAATCAGCATTAAACTTAGCATTGATGCTTACTCCTCACCCTATAACTACCTTTGGTCCTGAAGGTATGGACTTTGTACCAGGTGGAATTTTAATGTCTCATGCTACAGTCCCAACTGTGAAACCTTGGCGAAAGAAGTTAATCGTAAATGCTTTAAATGGTGATGGTCCTAGTATGACAGATAGACTGTATTGGCAACATTCCCAAGCACCTATTAAGCTTTATTCATCCATCAAGTTTAAATGGAATCAGTTTGCACTTAAGGCTGGAGCGGGTATTGGACGGATAATTCGTCGAGCAGCAATTTAGTATTGTGGGGTGGTGGTGAATGGTTAGTGGTGAATGGTGAAACTATTTTTCTTTCCTTAATACCTCATTACCTGACTTCCTCACTTCCCCACTATCTCACCACCTCTTTACTATTTATAATTTTGGTAAGACTTTTTCTAGAACTTCCATTAACTTATCTACATTTTCTTTACGACTATTGAAACCCATCAGACCAATCCGCCATACTTTACCTGCTAACTCTCCTAAACCGTTACCAATTTCAATATTGTATTCTAGAAGTAATTGACGCGCGATCGCTTTACCGTCAATTCCTTCTGGTATACAGACTGTGGTAAGTGTGGGTAAACGATATTGTTTTTCTACGTGCAGTTTTAAACCAAAATCTTCTAAGCGCTCCCATAAATATTCTGCACTCTGTTGGTGACGCTGCCAACATGTCTCTAAACTTTCTTCAGCTATTATCCGCAAAGCTTCCCGCAGTGCATAATACATATTAATTGGTGCTGTATGGTGATACACCCGTTCTTTGCCCCAATATTTTGCTAACAAAGACATATCCAAGTACCAGTTAGGTACTTTGTCTTTACGTGATTGCATTTTCTCATAAGCCCTTGCACTCATAGTAAAAGGTGACGCTCCGGGAGGACAACCCAAACCTTTTTGAGAACAGCTATAAGCTAAATCTACCCCCCAATCATCAAGATAAATGGGAACCCCACCCATACTAGTTACCGTATCTATCAACAATAAACAATCAAACTCCCGACATAAATCTCCCACACCCTCAAATGGTTGAAGTGCTCCAGCAGAAGTTTCTGCATGGACTAATGCTAAAATCTTGGGACGATGGGTATCAAGAGCTTGACGTAATTCGGAGAGAGAAAACACCTGTCCCCACGGTTTAGTAATACTGCGGACATCAGCTCCATAACGTCCAGCCATATCTATTAAACGCTTACCAAAATAACCCATCGCACCAACTAATACCACATCACCAGGTTCAGTAACATTAGCAACAGTCGCTTCCATCGCTGCACTACCCGTACCACTCACAGCAATAGTCATCTGATTTTCAGTCTGCCAAACATATCTTAATAAAGACTGAATTTCATCCATCATCCTTAAAAAATCCGGATCTAAATATCCTAATGGTGGTGTATTCATCGCCGATAGTACTGCAGGATGAGCATTCGCCGGACCCGGACCAAGTAAAAGACGATTTGGTACCTTTAAAGGAGATAGATTTAACTTGTGATTATTGTTGATAGAAATAGTTTGCATAGGAACACTTTCCCTGGTGTTGGATGAAGACATTAATGATGATGCATAGTCATCATAAAGTAAGAAAGTATCTATTCAAAACTGTAACAGGAGCATCTTCTATAAATGTAAATAATTTTTAACATCGATGCGATCCTAAACAAGGTTGTAGGACTTACACAACCCGTGAATTCTTAGTATACAAGGGTGTATGACTAGGCTGTGTACTTTGTGGATTTTTGGGGAGTGAAAAATCATGCTATTCGCCTATTTATTCAAACCATGAAAATTACAATGATAAGTGGGTGTGCAAAATTATTTGTGTCATTGCGAGCGACAGCGTTAGCTAGCGCTATACTACGTAAACGCGTTAGCGTCTCCGCTAGGAGAAGCAATCGCAACACTTTGAGATTGCTTCGTTTCACTCCGTTCTACTCGCAATGACAAATGCACAATTAATTTTGCCTAAGGGACATCCAAAAATTAAATTGCTCAATTTCCGCATCTAATACAACTATCAGATTTTTTCTCCCTCTCTCTTGGTGCGTATTCCGCTTCCCCTGTTTCCTCTGCTCACCAAAACGATTGATTATTTTTTTAATTGGAAGTCCCTAAGTACTTATTCTAATTATTCTATTTTTGTAATAATTTTCATGTGTTCATTTGCAAATATAGTTAATTTTCTTTCATAATTGATATTTATGAAGACTTTTATCCCGATATTATCACCGCTTATAGCCGTCATCTCAGCATTATTTGTAGGTGCAATTCTTATATTACTGGCTAATGCAGATCCAATTGCTGCATATACGGCTTTATTTGGAGAGTCTCTATTTAATTATTATGGTTTTGGCGATACTCTGGGAAAAATGACTCCTCTACTATTCACCAGTTTGGGAGTTTTAATTGCTTTACAAGGAAATCAATTTAATATTGGTGGGGAAGGACAAATTTATCTTGGTGCTTTGGGAAGTGCTGTTGTAGGTCTTTATTTCCAGGGTTTACCGAGTTTTATTCATATTCCTTTAGCTCTAATTGCCGGTTTTATTTTTGGTGGGGTGTGGGGTTTAATTCCGGGGTATTTGAAAGCTGTCAGAGGTGTGAATGAAGTTATTACAACTCTTTTATTAAATTACATTGCCATAAATTTAATTAGTTACTTGGTACAAAATCCTCTTAAGGAGGCAAATGCACCCAGTCCCTATTCTCCTTTGATTGCCAAATCTGCACAGTTACCAATGATATTACCTCAAGGTTTCACCCATGTGGGTATTATACTTGCTTTAGTTGCGGCGATTATTATTTGGGTAATTCTTAAATTGACACCCTTGGGTTATCAAATTAGATCGGTTGGTTTCAACCCTATTGCTTCAAGTTACGCTGGTATCTCTGTAAAACAGACTATTGTTTTAGTTATGAGTTTAGCTGGTGGATTAGCGGGTTTAGCTGGTAGTTGTGAAGTTATGGGGTTAAAGTATCGTTTATTTGAAGAGGTTTCATCTGGATACGGTTTTGACGCGATCGCGATCGCTTTTCTCAGTCGGGGTAGTGTGTTGGGTGTGGTGGTAGCGTCTTTATTTTTCGCAGCTTTACGAAGTGGTGCAAATGCAATGCAAACTAATGCAGGGGTTCCAGTCACAGTAGTGTATGCGATTCAGGGTTTAACGGTTTTATTTATTGCTATAAGTTTGGCTTTGGAAAGATTTTTAAACATAAAATTACAGAAATAGTAGTAACCTTTCACACTCTCTCTACCTTTAAACGAGAAATCAAGGGTTTCAACCATTTTATAGGGGGGAGAGTGAATAACTACATAAAGGTAAAGTAGGTTATAAAATTATTAAGTACTTCAACCAAATAAATTATAAAATGTGATTACGTATGAAGTTTCCCGTAATCAGACATAAGCTCTACGAGCACGCTACACGTTTGTATAGCATAGGGCTAGCTAAGGCAAGGTTTGAGGTTAACTTATTTAGTTTTTAAAAAGGGTAAATATTTTTGTTTACTTACTTATACAGCACTACGTAAAACTGGTTAGGAGATTATTGAACCCTCAAACCGTTTCTCTAAGTAAACTCATCACTTCTTACTCCTTACTCCTTACTCCTTACTCATTACTCATTCGTTTCCTTTCCCTTTCACTCTTAATGACCAACTTAAACTTCTTCACTGACTACCTAATTTCCAGTTTACATTTATCTATTCCCTTGGCTTATGCGGCTTTGGGAGGTATGTTTTCTGAGCGTTCGGGAGTTTTGAATATTGCTTTGGAGGGAATGTTAATTACGGGTGCTTTTACTAGCGCTGCAGTTACTTTATTAACTGGTAATGTTTGGTTGGGGTTATTTGCAGCTTTGGTGGCTGGGGGAATGGTAGGATTACTTCATGCTGTTTTATGTGTCAGTTTACGAGTAGACCAGTTAGTTTCTGGTTTGGCAATTAACTTAGTTGCTGCCGGTATGACATCCTTTCTGGCAAGGTTGATGAGTGATATCAGCACTCAACAGTTACCGGGATTTTCGGCAATTACAATTCCATTTTTAGCTAATATTCCGATTTTAGGTTCTCTATTATTTAAACAAGATATTTTAGTATATTTACTATTTATTTTAGTTGTATTTAGTACTTACTTTTTGTTTTATACTCATCCCGGTTTAACATTACGGGCTGTGGGTGAGTATCCCAAAGCGGTTGATACTGCCGGAATATCTGTACAAAAGGTACGTTATTTAGCAGTTATTACAAGCGGTTGTCTCGCAAGTTTAGGAGGTACTTATTTAGTTGTTGCACATATTAAGTTTTTTGACGAAGGGATTAGTGCAGGAAAAGGATTTATTGCGATCGCGGCTTTAATATTCGGAAAATGGCATCCCATCGGTACCGCATTTGCTTGTCTGTTATTCGGCGCTACAGAAGCATTACAGTTAAGAGTACAAGCATTAAGCGTCAATATACCATACCAATTTTTAACTATGCTACCTTACGCGATCGCTTTATTTGCTCTTTTGGGGAGATTTGGCAAAAGTTCACCTCCTTCTTCTTTGGGAATTCCTTATTTTCGGGAAGGAGAGAAATAATATGATATTGTGTCCGTTTAAACACTTGTAATAAAACGAGCAGGGGGCAGGGAGCAGGGGGAAAGAGGATTTCTAGTTTTTCGCACAGATGCGGGAATAATAACTAATCATCCGGACATCATATGACATACTCTTCGGTGGAGAGGAGATTGATAAGAACGTCTCTACTTTAAATTCAAATCAACTTTTCACAACTTCTCCTAATCGTTTCATAATCTGTAACACCTCACCTAATTCATGACGACGGGGAAATAAAGAGAAAGTCCGGGATGTATCGAATAAGGGTTTGTCTCCCGTAGTTAATTTGAGAAATACGAATTCATCTCCGTTAGTCGCCATACCAAAAGTTGTATCCTGAGATTTAGGTGCTGTTAAAAGATAAGCTAATAACTGTGGTAGTGCTGCGACAACTGGAATGCTGGTTCGTTTAGATTCAATCACTAAAATCCAGAGTTTTTCTTCTATAACCAAAGTATCGATAAAACCGCGAATTGTTTCTTCTGGGTCTTCCAGTTCTAAGTCGATACCGTAGGGTGAACGAATTCTGAATGGTGAATCGAGAAAGCCTACAAGTTCTAGTAAAGGAGAAACCACTAACAAGTTTACAGTACCTTCTAGGAGTAAACCATCAGCTCGGTGATAATCGTAACGCTTTTTGATACGTGCAATTGCAGTTTGTTCTATATGGCTTAGTTGAGGTAAGTTTTCTGTCCATTCACTAAAAAAGCCATCTTCTTCTGTTTGATGTAGATTACAGCGTCTTTGTAGGTCGTTTAATGTCTTAATCTTATTTGTAACTGCTGCACTAATAGTCATTTGATAAAGAAAGCCATTTATTCCTAGTTTAGCAGTGGGGATTGGATAGTATAAGCGCTACGCTTTCGGGTTAGGACGTTTGTTCACAAGAAGGAAGACTTGGGACAATACAGTTGAGTTAAGTCTTTTCGTAGGTTGGGTTAAGGGATAGCAAACCCAACCAAACCTAATAAATATAGCAGTACACTTTTGGGTTAGGACGTTTGTTCACAAGAAGAAAGACTTGGGGGATTCTCCCCCAAACCCCCGATTGGGAGGACGGTTGCGTCCCCCAAACCCCCTCCAAATAAGAAACATAAAAATGTCCTAAAATATCCGGCGTAGTGCTATATTGGTTTTTTTTTCCTCAACTCAACCTACATCAATGTTGAGATTTAGCTTTAACAGCAACCGTATTGAGACTTGGGGGATTTTCCCTCAAACCCCTCCAACTATGAAATATAAAGATCAGGACTTACGCAACAAAGATTTGTCATTGCGATCGGAACGTAGTGTAGGGAAGCAATCGCAATAAACCTTGCGTTCGCGGAGCGTGCTCGACAGAGCTTATACGTCGCTATCGTTTATCCTACGGATACGCTACGCGAACGTAATGACGGAATTAGGTTGATTTTGCGTAAGTCCTGAAGATGTCCAAAAAATTTGTATGAATAAAAGTTACTTGAAAAATCGTCAAATTTTATAATCACTACTGTAAAACGTCTACTTCAAAACCGAATTTAATAACTTTCGCATTTTCTCCGCTTCAACATGGTTAGGAAAAAGCTTTAAAAAGTCATCCAAGTCCCTGATAGCGTCGCGAATACTTTTTTGTGAAGCATCTTGAGATAGCGCTAATTCGTATAAGTACTTTGCTGTGGGGGTATAATCAACGGCTAAATAATAAAGAGCTAAATTAAAAGTATTACGCCAATCTTGAGGATTTTCTTGATGTTTCGGTTTCGCGAGTTCGACAGCTTTTGCGAGGTCAATTTGTGCTTGATGTGATTGATTGAGTGCTTTATAAGCTAAAGCACGTAAATACAATTTCCAATCGCTATCTTTATCTAATTCAACAGCGCGGTTTAAATTTGTAAGTGCTTTCTCATATTGTTTTATCATCAGATAACAATGTCCCCGTTGTGCGATCGCCCATTTGTGATCGGTGTCAATTTCAATTGCACGGTCAAAGTCTTTTAATGCATCTTCGTAACTTTCCATTAAACGGTAAGTTTTACCTCGTTGTGCGATCGCCCATTTATAATCGGGGTCAATTTCAATCGCACGGTCAAAGTCTTTTAATGCATCTTCATAGCATTCCATTGAAAGGTAAGTGTCACCTCTTTGTGCGATCGCCCATTTGTAATTAGGGTCAATTTCAATCGCACGGTCAAAGTCTTTGATTGCATCTTCGTAACTTTCCATTAAACGGTAAGTATTACCCCGTAGTGCGATCGCCCATTTATAATTAGGGTCAATTTCAATCGCACGGTCAAAGTCTTTTATTGCATCTTCATAACATTCCATTAAACGGTAAGTGTTACCTCTTTGTGCGATCGCCCATTTGTAATCGGGGTCAATTTCAATTGCACAATTTAAATCTTGCAGTGCATCTTCATGACAATTTATTTCTAGATAAGTATGAATCTTTTGTTCTAAAGCCCACTTATAATCGGGGTCAATTTCAATCGCACGATTAAAGTCTTTTAATGCATCTTCGTAGCGTTTCATTGAACGATAAGTTTTACCCCGTTGTGCGATCGCCCAATCATAATTTGGGTTAATTTCAATTGCACGGTTAAAGTCTTTTATTGCATCCTCATAACATTCCATTAAACGGTAAGTTTTACCCCGTAGTGCGATCGCCCATTTGTAGTTGGGGTCAATTTCAATTGCACTCTCAAAGTCTTTGATTGCATCTTCGTAGCGTTCCATGAAACCGTAAATATTACCCCGTCCTTCGATCGCCAATTTATGATTAGGGTCAATTTCAATTGCACTCTCAAAGTCTTTTATTGCATCTTCATATCGTTCTATTAAAAGATAAACGTAACCCCGCCAATCTAAAGCAACTGGTAGGTATTTAACTTCAATCTCAGATGATTCCACAAGCGCGTTAAACATCTTAACTGCTTCTTCATACCGCTTATCTTCAAAAGACTTCAAACCCTCAACTAGCTTTTCACCCCAATCTTTCACAGAGGTACTCTCAGCATTATTTCCAGCTTGTAATATTCTTTCTGCGAAACTTTGAGCTAATTCACGCTTATTCTTCAGAGCAATCAAAAATTCATTCAAAGCAATAGACAAATATTTGTGGGAGGATTCACATAATCGGTGGTAAATTACATCCAAGGTATAACTAAACCAAGTTTTATCCAACCAGGCTTTATCTTCATCTAACTGCAAATCATTCCGTAAATTATCGTAGTATTCCCCTAACTTCCCATGCAATTCTGAGCAGCTTTGTGAGGATAATCGCCGCTTGTAACGTAACATTTGGGTTCTCACCACATCATGATATACCCAACCTTCATGACGTTCGTTAATGAAGGGCATTTCTTTAAGCCAGTTGAATAAAACTTTCCCCTGTTCACCCTGTAACTGTATTAAAATATCTTCGTTTATATACCGGGGTATGGCTGCATCTAAAGCCACTTCTCGCCGTTTGGGGTCATCTACCCACTTTAAAAACCGTTCTACAGCAGTACCGCTACTATCACCTATCTTACTGGGGTCGTTGGGAATTTCTGCGGCTAAGGTTGCAACTAATAAGGGAAAGCGTCCGGAAAGCTCCAAAATCACCTTAATTACCTTTTCGTCAGTAATACCTTTCCGAGCTAAATATTGCTGTGCTTCCTCTTCTGTAAACACTTCCAAAGGTAAACGCGCAATTAATCCTTCATAATCAGCCCAACGGTTTTTATCTAACTCCTGACGACCAGCGATAACAAATAATATATTAGAAGGGACATCTCCATAACGACCTTCAAAAACATCTAATAACCAGCTATCTAAAAAATCATCGGTACGCTCATAGGTATCAAAAAATAAAACAATATTAAATTCATCCAATACCTGGCTGATTTCTTCTAGAAATATCGGTGTTAGTACTTCTATCGGTTCCCGTACTAACTTTACCTCATCCTTATTAGTTAATTTCTTCGCCACATATGCAGCCCATTCTCCCGTCTGGGAAGCAAATGCATCCTCATCTATCATTCCTGCTGCAATACCCATTCCAGGTATTTGTTTGGCTAAATTTAAACCACCTTTAGCTACGGTTTTCCCTAAAAATGCCGAAAATCCCTGGGGTGCTTCCGGGTCAGATTCTAACTCTTGCTGTTTCTGCCGATAAACCTGGTAACGTTCAGTGAATTTCCCCAGTTTATGACCTTTCTCTTCAAACTGTGCAGCCAATCTTCCCATTGCTTCCGGAACACTTTTCTGGTCATCATCAGTGAAAGCAGTAACGGTTTTTAAATACTGCTGATTTTCCTCAGCAATCTTGCGAAACTGCTTTAAAAGAGTCGTTTTCCCCACACCCCCTTGACCCCAAACATTAAAAATGAAGCGATCGCGTTCAACTTCTAAAGGTAAATTTAAATTGCGACTAAATATCTTAATCTGTTCTTCCCGTCCCACAAAACTACTTTTTTGACGTGCTTTGAGGATATCCTGAATACTTTTGCGCTTCTTTTGGGGTTTCATCACAAGATTTGAGTTTTTAGATGATATCGCAATTTATATATACTCACTCACTAAGCATTATTTCGGATTTTGATAATCAGAAAGTTATATAAAACTTTGATTTATTAAGCTTTATTGAAATTCTTTATTGTCGGAAAGGGAAAAAATAATATCAACCAATAATACATTACAATAAAAAACAAACTGTATCTTTTTTATCTTCGCTAATCTAAGTATATACTAATGATTATCTTCTGAGGTGCCCAAACCAATAATTAAACTTGATCATAAATTACTATGAGTAAATTATTGACTATCGCACTGCCGACATATAATCGCGCCAAGCTATTAGACAAACAATTGCTATGGCTAGCTAATGCCATAAAAGGGTTTGAACTAGAATGTGAAATTTTGATATCTGATAACTGCTCTACCGACGATACTCCCAAAGTCGTTAAAAAATGGCAAGCAAATTTTGCTAATGTCAAATTTGTCTGTAAACGCAACCAAGAAAACATTGGCGCAGTCAGAAATATAGCATCCTGTATCCAACAAGCCACAAGTAAATATGTGTGGGTTATTAGCGACGATGACAACATCTCTGATAGTGCGATCGCTGATTTGATTGAGGTGTTACAAAAGCATTCCGATTTAGCATTGGTAATTTTAAATTTCTCCAAAAGCGATGCTAGAACTGGTGAGATTTTCGAGTCACATTGCTTTGATCTACAAGAAGATAAACTCACAGATAATGGAACAAGACTTTTTGAAAAGCGTTTACAAGAGAGTATTGGTGGTGTAGGACTAACAACAGCTTTAGTGTACCGGACAGAACTTGTACAACAAGGTGTCAGTACATGGGAATCTGGTTTAAAAAATCTCGCAGTTCAAATCTATTGGACTGCCTTTTGTGCGACTCAAGGAAAAGTTTATCTGACCAAAAATAATTATTTGGACTGTGTTTCTGGAACTCATTATTTTACCCAGAATCCTAAACTTCTATTTACTTTGGAGTATGCAGATATTCCAGAAGTATTGACAAAGTTAACAGAAATCGGTTTCTCTTATAAAGTATGTAGAAAAATACTTTTGAGTCGATTAAGTAATTTTAATTTCAGAGTTTTCTTAGGTGCTTTGAGAAGATGGCCTTTAATTGCCCAAAAAGCAATTACTGTCTATTTATTCTGTATCTATCAATAAAATATAAGTACTTATCAAAAACGCAACCAAAGCCCTGGTTTTCTAAACCAGGGGATATAGGGCGCTGGGGATGTCAAATCATTAAGTTCTTATATCATTAGGGCTATGAGAACTTAATTATCTCAAATTCAATCCCATGTATCCTAGTTGTCTTGATACCCAGAAGATTGTACGCTATATCACATCTCATATGAGTACAGCATTCTACCAAGGCAACCTGAATAATGTTCTTAGCCCAATCATTTGTAGACTATTCGTGGAATGATATTATCCGATGGTTAAACATTGATACCCTCAGTGCAAGCGATCGCCAAGAACTTTACTTGTTACTGATGATTGCTGTCATAACCTTTGTATTATGGCAGTTTAAGTTAGGAAGAAAAATTATTATGCCCTACTACATATTAGGTGTTTTCTTCCACGAAATCGGACACGCCATCGCAATATTAATGTTGGGTGGAAGACCTGTGAAAGTAAAAATATATCCTAATGGTAATGGTGTTACATGGAGCTATTATCAATCTTTCGGCAGGTTTCGTAGAACCATAGTTTCCAGTGCAGGTTTCCTTGGTTCTTCTATAGTGGGTGGTCTGCTGATTGTAGCTTCTCGAAATCCTCAAATAACCAATAATATTTTGATTTTTTTAGGAGTATTCTTATTAGTTATGACATTTATTTGGGTTCGAGAATGGCTAGGATATGGGTTTATGTTAATGAGTTTGTGGGGATTAATTATATTAGCGATCGCCTATGGCGGACACTACCGTGTCATCGCTTTTAGAACACCTCCAGATGTTCAGAAGTTGATGATTCAATTTCTGGGTATTCAAGCTACTATGATCAATTTTCTGAATATCGGCTATTTATTTGATGTGAGAAGAGGCTCTGATATAGAAAAAATTCAGAGATATTTGTTATTACCTTATTGGTTTTGGGGAATAATTGTCAGTATTTTGTGTTTAGAAATTTTTGTTCAAAGTATTCGTATCGCTTTTTTTACAAGTTCTTTTCGGTAGAGGTGATTGTATTCAGTACTTAGAAAAAATTAATTAAATATTCAAATTTACATATTCTCAGAAATCTAAAAATAGAAGGTATATTTTCAAAGATTTTAGCAATATTATTAGGATAATTTCTTACGGTAGTGGAAGAACATCGTAAGAAATCAAAGTGTACTTTATAAAAGTCTAAAACAATTTAAAAATTTTGATATACAAGATAATCTATTGGTACGGTCGTAATTCCTATATGTTATTGTTTTTAGGACAAGTAGCCCTATGAAATTAGAAGATGCTATTACAATGGAGTATAAGACTGTGAATTTTTAGTCTCTTCATCATCTGTTTATATGAAATCAAATCAGTTATATATACTATTAATCTTTATATTATTATTGATATTGGGAAGTTCCATTTTTCTCAACTTTCTTCTCTTTAATCGAGCTAAAAAGTATTATCTTGAACTTAATGAAACTCGTTTAGACCCGAATGGATTAAATTATTATCCTGCAAACATCAAAAAACCTATTGATACAAGCAAAATTCGTATAGTCTTCTTTGGTGACTCCAGAGCGGAAAGTTGGATATTTCCAGATATCAATGAATATGATGTTAGTAAATATGAATTTATCAATCGTGGGATTAGCTCTCAAACTTCAATACAAACAATAGAGAGATTCCCGTATCATGTGAATTCTTTACAACCCAATGTAGTCATTATCCAGGTTGGGATTAACGATTTAAAAACTATTGGATTATTTCCAGAGGATAAAAACTCTATCATTGCTACATGTAAATCAAATATCAAAGAAATTGTAGATGAATCTAGAAAAATAGGTGCAACAGTAATCATCTCTACCATTTTTCCAGTTGGGAAAGTACCCCTCGAGCGTCAACCTTTCTGGTCAGATGAAATAGGTAAAGCGGTTGAGGAGCTAAATACCTATATAAAAACATTAGCTGAAGATAAGATTATTGTATTTGATGCCTTTCCTATTCTTGCCGATAGCCAGGGAATGATGCTGCAAGAGTATAGTCTAGACGAACTTCATTTAAATGAACGAGGATATAATGCTCTCAACAAAAAGCTTGTTGAACTACTCAAATCTATGAAGTTAAGGACAGCGCACAATTAGTTCCTTTATGAATTATATTTATCAATTTATACTTATTTAAAAACTGTCAACCGTAAATTGATATTCAGTATATGTTTATATTAAGCAAAAAAATTATCACTAATTTAGGGTTAATAAAACTAACGTTAAGATAAGCCTTTCAGAATCATGAATAATAAAATTTATACGCCTCCAGTGATTATCAAAATATCATATCCTGGAAGTACTGTAAACTCGTTACATATTTCTAGCGTAGTAATATTGCTTAACATTACTACAAATAAATAGCTTTAATAATTTAAATCATTTTTAACTAAATTTATAAATAAAAATAAACATTCAAATCAATAAAATCATACTTGCAGAACTTGCGCAAAAGTAACATAATTTCACCTAAGATATACCTAATAAGGTATTGCGATCGCCTATGGCGGGTCTTTGACCATCGCTAAATCATTCTGATTGCACCAATGAGTGATATCGAGTCCGGGTAATTAGTTACAATATAAAAATTCTGAAGCTTTTATATTTCAATATCTCAGTTGCTGAGATTGGGGACTGCCGCGCTATACCTTCACGTGGACATGATATGAAAGTTTGAGTTTCCCATCTAAATTTGATTTTTTTAGATATTACTAGGACTTACGCACTGTACAAAAGAGTTATCTCCTGTATCAACGTAAATACGTCGTTTCAAGCTTTTAAATATCACTGTTACTTTTGGCGAACACTAAAAGTATGATTTAAAAATCTGCCTCTAAGACTTGAAAACAATACCTGTTATTTTGCTTTCTCTGTCAATGCGTAAGTCCTAA
>JBHJJE010000031.1:0-27120 GCA_050042865.1 Mastigocoleus sp. | reverse complement strand
AATTTTATTAAATACTTCAATTAGGTCTAAGGCAGTTTGGGCAAATGGTTTAAAATACGAACATGCTGGGACATAAAATAAGTTATTATCTAAAAGATTTATTAAATTATTCAATATTAATCTAACTGTGTTCTGAGTGGATTTCTCGGATATGTTTACTCCCCGTTTATATTCGTAACCATTGTCATAAATCCTTAAAATACAATTTCTATTGTGCAAATGCAAATCACAAAATTGTAAGTAGTCTAATACTTTTACTTTTCTCAAAGATTTTCCTCTTGCATCCCGCTCAGTAACTTCCTCAAATATTGGTAGCATTCCTTGTACTCGTTGCTTTACCTCATGCCATTTGAAGCTTAAGTTACCCATTACGTTACTATCATTACTACAAATGACAGTAGCTGAGGGGGTAATTTCATCAAAATATTTAACTTGAAATACCTGTATTTTGCTAATATCGGCTATCTTGACCCAAAAACAAGGAATTTTTGCTTGGAGTAGCTGTTCTCCGTAAAATTTTAACTCACCAATTGCGCCACTACGATATAGCCTCCAACCCCGACTAGGTAATATTAGTCTGGCACTATAAGCATCTATTTGCATGATTTTAGCAAGTTTTTGAGCGGCTGTAGTCTTAGCTTCCCTTTCCAATGGTTCTAAAACTAATACTGCTATTTCAGAATTATCTTCTCCTGTTTTAGCCTGAGAAATAGCCTTTTGTCTTTCTGATGTTTGAATATTCTGTAGACGTTGCAAACCTTGGCGGGCGAAAGTTACTATTTTTATGGTGGATGTATTTCTCAGTAATTTTCGGTAAACTTTTTCTGCTTCTTTAAACTTATTGGTTACTTCATATAATTTTCCTAAATAAAATATTACCCACGGATCTTCGGGTGATTCTTTCAAAAGTTGTTTAATTAGCTTAGATGCAGTCTGATAATCCTGTTTTTCTAAAGCGATCGCTATTTGCTCAATCATGTATCAATTTGAATAATCAATTTAGTGTCTCGATTTTAAGTGATGAGTTTAAAATCGAACACTGCTAAAATTGAATACTATCTGACTCCAGAATAGATGTAATCATTGATAGAGCAGCAATAGGTGCTGTAACGGCTCTTAATATACGCTTTCCTAAAGAAACTTTCACGAATCCTAGGTCAACTGCATAATTAATTTCTGCTTCTGTCCACCCTCCTTCTGGTCCTGTCGCAATAACTATCTGAGGTAAATATTGTAGAGGTAAGTGTTGCAATTGATTGCTGCTGTCTGGATTTTGCAGTTTTAACTTTTGTAAACAATTTATCAAATGATTTGAATCTTCTCTAGCTGCACAGATATATCTATATGTTGACCTATGTATTGAAGTGTTGATAAAACTGGAGTTACCATCATCTTCAACCAAAGTAGATGATAAAACTGATTTTAAAGCAGCCGGTTCTAGTACGCTGGGAATAATAGATCTTTCAGATTGTTCAGCAGCTTCTTGTGCTATTCTTTGCCATCTCTGTAGCTTTTGAGGACTGGGTTTTAATAAAGTGCGATCGCTAATTACGGGTATAATACAAGCTGCTCCTAATTCTGTGGTACAGCGCACTATTTCGTCAAAACCATTTTTAGGAAGCGCCACTATTAAAGTAATTGCAGTGGATAATTCCCGTTGATAGTTTTCTACTTCTTCAATGACTATGGCATTATTTTCCCTTAATTGTGCCAGCCACCATTTTCCCATCCCGTCCATTGCAATAAAATTACTACCTGGACGCAATCGCAATACCCGACAAAGATAGTGTAATTGTTCTTCATCAAGATTTATTACCTTATCTTGTTGCATTTGAGAGGGCTGAATAGCTATTCTTTGCAACTGCGTCATGACTAGTAAAGTTCAAATCAAAATATTCAGAATCATAGAGGATTTGGCTACAAAATTCTCTTATTGTCATCTAAAAATGTAATAGACATCTCCCAAACATTAAATATCCACAACCTGTAAACCTTTTAGAGATAAATTTAACGTCTCTATATTATGAATAGGGGAGATGTCTAAATGAAAATAGATAAATTCAAATGATTGATAAAAGTATCTTTCCCTTCTCTAAGTAAGGAAAAACATTTTAATCTCAAGTCAAAAATTGATACTATTGTTTTTTCAAATACTCAACTACTGCATCATTAACAATGTCAGTCATTGATTTTCCTTGATTTGTCGCAGTCTGCTTTAAATGAGAATAAACCTCATTTCTGATAGTGATTCGATGACTCTGTTTGCGTCTACCATTTTTATCAGTTTGGGGTTCAGTTTGGGGTTGATAAGATGAAGCAAATTCACCAATAGAATCAAAACCCACCCGGTCACAAAAATCCCCGAAACTTTCCTTAGATTTTCGCGATCGCTTAAAATAAACAAAAATTGGTTCTAGAAAACTCTCCAAATCATTTATTGGTAGCTTCTCAACATAAGGTTTTGCTAATCTGGTTTGGTCTGGAGAACCTCCCAACCAAATTTGATAACTTTCTGGTGCACTACCTACAAAACCTAATTCTGCCATATAAGGACGAGCACAACCGTTTGGACAACCAGTCATTCTGACAACAAAATATTCGTCAGGTAAACCCACCTTCTCCAAAAGCTGCTTTACCCGTTCTAGTATTGCGGGTATAGCTCTTTCCG
The DNA here is from genome assembly GCA_050042865.1 of Mastigocoleus sp. Classification (GTDB taxonomy): domain Bacteria; phylum Cyanobacteriota; class Cyanobacteriia; order Cyanobacteriales; family Nostocaceae; genus JBCCDM01. Next base: position 24,452 of record JBHJJE010000031.1, on the reverse strand, counting down.
ACTCGGTAATAGCTAAACCACAGGTAGGTAAAGCCGGACAAGCCATAGCATAGCGTGTTAAGTTATCTACTTCCTCAGGATTGGTAACAACACCATGATTTCTGAGAATTTCTTCGATTTGCCCTTGATTCTCAGGAGGGACATCGTAGAAAAGTAAATTATGATTAGCAGTCAAACGAATGGGTAAATCAAACTGCTCTACAATTGAGCGTAAAGCGGTTTTGAGTTTAAAATTACCTTCATCTTTGACTCTACCATTCTCTATAGAAATACCTAAAAACAGCTTACCATCACCTTGTTCATTCCATCCTAAGTAATCTTGATATTTCCACTCCGGTAACTCTTTAAATGGCTCTAAAGGCTTGCCAAAATATTGTTCTACCATCGAGCGGAACTTATCTAAACCCCAATCATTTACCAAATACTTTAATCTGGCATGACGACGATTAGAGCGATCGCCATAATCTCTTTGAGTCGCGACAATAGCTTTTACTAAATCGTAAACTTCTTCTTTAGATACATAGCAAATAGCTTCTGCCATTCTGGCAAAGGTTTCTTCTTTATTGTGGGTTCTTCCTAAACCTCCACCAGCGATAACATCAAACCCTTGCAATTCACCAGCATCATCGGTAATAACTACCAAAGTCAAATCTTGAGTATACAGGTCGATGGAATTATCACCCGGTACGGTAACGCTAATTTTGAACTTACGCGGCATATAATGAGTACCGTATATAGGTTCTTCCCGATCATGAAAGACAGTACCTGTACCATTCTTCTGCCTAGCAGCTTTTACTTGCGGGTCTTCTTCACCACTAATGGCTTTTTCTCCATCTAACCAGATTTCGTAATAAGCACCAGTTTGAGGAGTTAACAAGTCAGCTATTTTGTCAGCATATTCCCAAGCATATTGATATTGGGGCTGATTTTTATAGGGTGCAGCTGGAGCCATCACATTGCGGTTCAAATCACCACAAGCACCAAGGGTAGAACCCATATTTTGCACAATAGCCGCAATAGTCGCTTTGAGATTTTTCTTTAAAATGCCATGTAATTGAAAACCTTGACGGGTGGTAACTCGCATCGTACCGTTACCATAATCATCCGCCAACTTATCTAAAGTTAAATACAGCTTTGGAGGAATAAAACCACCAGGGTTCCGCGTCCGCAGCATCATCTGGTAATCTTTCTCCTGACCTTTTGCCCTATTGTCTCTATTATCTTGCTGATAGGAACCATGAAACTTCAGAATTTGTATTGCTTCTTCACTAAAATAATTTGTATCCTGAAGTAATTCAGTTGCCACAGGTTCCCGTAAGAAATTGCTGCGTTCTTTAATTCCTTCAACTTTGGAAGGCTTGCGGCTTGTAGTCTCAGGAGGAGCAGATTTCACCATTGCAGTTGTATTGTCTTCTGTCGATAAAGCATCGGTATTAGGCGCCGAAAGCGGAAAGTCAGAGGCACCCTCTCGGCAATTTATTCCCAAAAACTATTGCCGGTAATCCGGTCGGAATTTCGGAGAATATTTTTATCTTAACACGCTAAAAAACCGGGTTTATAAGTGATGTAAGACTTAACAAACCCGGCGATAATCTTAACAGAAGGAGATAGAAGACTACTAAGGAAGTGCTATGAACCTCTAGAGTATTGGAGATACTAAGATAAGAGGAGTTAAATTTTTGGTATGAGCACCCAAAAGTTTAGAATTTATAGGAGTAAAAACTCAAAGTAGAAAATAGATTACTTCAAAATCTATTACTTAAAGCGATAACCACTACCACCGCTAATATTAACTGGGGATGCAGATGTATCTTTAAAGCCATCTGGAGCTAAGGTGGTGCTGCCATAAACCATTAAGTTTTTGGCAAATTCGCTTTCTACACCAGCAGTTACAGCCACTGAATCTTTGTTACCCAAGGGTGTAGGTTGTCCATTCTTTTCTACAAAGGAGTAACCAACACCAACGTAAGCATTAGTATTTTTAGCAATACCTGCATCTAAGGATACTTGGGGAACAATAGCTGTAGTATCGTCGCTAAATAAAATTTGAGTTCTAGCAGATAGTGGTGTACCGTTGATATTTAAACGACCAGTAACATTTCCACCGAAAGTTGCAGAAGTTCCCTTCTGTCCGCCGTTGGTTGTACCTGCTGAAACACCTACACCTACATAGCTTGCATTTGTACCTTTTTTAGGTCCAGCAAATGCTTCTTGTGCTGATAATAAAAATGGTGCAACAAAGACCGCAGACAATGCTGAGATTGTCACTAAAGACTTAAATATTTTACTCATAGTGAATGGATATTTTGTGTAAAATTTACTTTTATATTCAATGTCGGTCAAATAAATAAAATGTTCCTATCTTTTTAGGTTATTAATTTATTTTGGTTCGTTAGCAAGTAATTTTAAAAAACATCTAATATCTTCATAAGCCCTTACAAGCAAAGCTTTAAGGAGAGAGATATATGTTTTTTTATCTAAAAAATTTTATATTTTAATATTGGAAATTTATTTTTTAACTATTTTCACTTTCCAAGGAACAAAAAATATTAAACAAACGTCATTTTTCAGTTTTGATATTTTAAGCTAGATTTAATTTATCAAAAAATAGCTAATATAAATATATTTTTATAATTACTTATAAGTCGTTGATTATATTTTTATTTTCAAATGATTTCGCATATTATAAAATAATCTAATCTCACAAAAGAAGATTTTAAAACAACAAGTCAAAACAACAAAACTATATCAAAATTAATCAGTTTATGTACTGGTAATAATTTAAGTGTAAATGCTGAATTATCTAAATATTTTGAGCTGCAAAAATTACTCTGAGCCACTATAATGGGTTAAAATCTTTGATATTGGAAATACTGCCCTCCAAGCTCTTTTAAAATGGAGGTGCAAATCTACTAAGTATGGATCAACAGAGAAAGAAGTCATAGTAACGACCCCTTGATGAAGCGATCGCGATATATGTACCTGGAGACGCGAATCATCAAAAAGCTTATCAGCAAGGTTTACAAAATATTATGAATATTTGTGGGGTAACAAAAACAAACTCACTCACTATTCACTGCTCACCCCTCATAACCCACCATCCAACCCTGTTCTTTAAGAGACATTAAGCTCAAAAAACATAGTTCTATACTGGAATATAGATAAAATTACTTTTTATAAGGGAAGGACAATGGCTCCAAACCCCGCCATAATGAAGGCTGTAGAAAAGCTAGACTATCGCGTTACAGTTGGAGATGTAGCTACACAAGCTGGTTTAAATATTCAACTTGCTTCTCAAGGATTGTTAACTTTAGCATCAGAAGCCAAAGGACATTTACAAGTTGCAGATGATGGTGAGATTGTTTATCTTTTTCCACGCAATTTTCGGGATATTCTGCGTAACAAGTATTTGCAGTTGCAGTTACAGGATTGGTGGAATAAGGTTTGGAGAATCCTATTTTACCTAATCCGCATTTCTTTTGGTATTTTTCTAATTATTTCTATTGCCTTAATTTATACAGCAATTATAGTAATTATTTCTTCTCAAAGTTCCGATGATGATGATGGGGGAGGATACAGAGGAGGTTTTCCGATATTTTTCCCAGATATCTTTTGGTTTTTGAGTCCAAATTATGGAACTTACGACCAACAGACCTATAATCGAAGTCATAAACAAAAAAGCGAACTTAATTTTTTAGAAGCTATATTCTCCTTCTTATTTGGTGATGGTCATCCTAATCCTCAATTAGAAGAGCGTCGATTTCGAGAAATTGCCAGTACTATCCGCAAACATAATGGTGCTATTGTTGCAGAGCAAATTGCACCGTATTTAGACGATTTAGGGGAAGAATATAAGCGAGAAGATGAAGACTACATGCTACCGGTTCTGACCCGCTTTAATGGACAACCCCAAGTAAGTCCAGAAGGAAAAATTATCTACTATTTTCCCGAACTACAGGTAAGTGCTAGTGAATACAAAGGGAATTCTAGATCAAACTATTTGAAGGAAAACCCTTGGAAATTCAGTCGTGCTAGCTCCGAGCAAAAATTGCTCAGTGCGGGTCTGGGTATTGTTAATATTGTTGGTGCAATTATTCTGGCAAACTTAAATGTTGTTAATGCTGGTGGATTTGTTGGATTCGTGAAAGGTATCTCTGGGTTGCTACTAGTTTATGGAATTGGTTTTTTAGCAGTACCTTTCCTACGTAACTTCTGGATTCAAATGCGTAATGATAAGATTCGTCAACGGAATCAGCAGCGTATAAACAGAGCTAATCTATTAGAAAATCCAGATATGGACCTACAGCAAAAAATAAGTTTTTCCCGTCAGTTCGCAAATCAAAAAGTTATTGGTCAAGAAGACTTAGCTTACAGTACCCAAAAAGATTTACTAGAGCAAGAAGTAGAAAATTCTGCCAAAACCGATGCTGAATGGGAACGACGGTTGAGAGAAGGCAATGGGTAATTGGTAATTAAAATAAAATACTTAAGAGACAGGGAAGATATATTTATTATCTTCCCCTTTTCCTTTTACCTTTAATCTCATTCCTATTTCGCCTTAATAGTAGTTAAATATACCTGTTGCCCGTAGAAATGACCCAATATTCTCAAGTGGTCTATATTTTGTCGAGCTAAATAATAAGCTCCAACTTGACTCATGCCTATTCCATGTCCCCAACCACGTCCTACGAATATAAATTTATCGTCTTGCTTTTGAACATTAAATTTATTGCTATTGAGTACAAATTTATTACGAACCTTACTTCCACCATTAATAGTAACTTGTTTACCTTCACTATCAGTAACTAGTAAGCTTTTTATACTTCCGTTGACAGTTCTATCTAAAGCTTCTATCTTTTCAATTGTTTTTAATGAGGGGAATTTAGCACTAATTTGCTCTGAAGAAAATGTTTTTTGCCAAATACATCTTTTAGCATATAAACCTTGAGGATTATCATCAAATCCGGGTACTGCACGTAGATAAGGTAATGGTTTACCCTTCCAAAAGTCCTCGTTATTTTCCGTATGTCCTCCCGAACAAGCATGAAAAATTGATTCTATAGGACGATTATTATAGGTAAGAACTTTACCCTTTGTTGTATCTACTGCTTTATATGTAGTTGGAGTTTCCTTAATAACACCTTTATAAACTTGTGAAAGTTGAGTATTTTCTAAATCAAAAAGTCGATTACTTTTATTTTTTTCGCGTCTTTGTAAAGCATAAGTACGAGCTGCGATCGCTTGTGCTTTGAGAGCTTCTTCTGGCCATCGAGGATCCATCTCAGAACCAACTACACTGTAGAGGTATTCTTCTAAATCTACCCAATTGACTGCGGTAATACCTTTTTCAGTTGGTATTACTAAGGTTCTACCTCTATACCACTTATCACCAATATAAACAAATCCCTTTCCTTTTGGTTCTATCCAAAATAGACCAGACTGCCATTTATCTAGAGCTATTCCCCCACCAGGAGATGGCTGTACATAATATGCGCTCATAGCTGGTAATGGTCCGAGGACTCGACCGCTACTGTCTTTGACTACAGCTTCAGTTGAGCTACCAACTTGGACTCGCTCAGCATTTTGCTCAATAGCTACACGCATAATAACTGAAGCTTGAGCAGGTGCTAGCAAGATAATCCATGTCAGAATGCTCACCCACACATGATGTATTTTCAAAGGATTTTTTATCTTTTCTATAGAAGTGTTTAATAATGGGATTTTCATGTAAATCAAAGAGCTAAAACTAATATATGTTTGACGCAATTTTAAGCTCTAGTTTCCCGCAGATCCATTTTTACATAATGAAATATAAAAAGAATTAATAAATTATCTTCTAAATATAGAATTATCTTTTTTCTTGATGAAGTAATAAAGTTCTTAATTAGCTGTTAATTAATTGTTTTTTGGCTTCATATGTATAGCAACTAACTTTTCTATCTTAATAAGCAGGCAAAAAAAAGTAAAAATTGAGTATTTGTATTATTTTCTACTTGAAAAAAACGATATATGACATTTAGCTAAAAGAGCAGAATAAAGTCCAGAGTCTTTTTATTATTTTTTTGTTATAGCAGTTCTCATATATTTTAAGACATTTTTGTGTGCCCCTTATTCCCTATACTGAGATATATAATGCATAGGTTTTAACTAGTATGTTCATTCCTATAACAAGTATCAAAAAAAGGTAATAAATCTGTTCAGGTTTCATTTGTAATTCAAAAGGTTATCTTCATGGATGAGAAACGCGCTGAAGAGTACATTAGCTTAATAAATCAGGTACTTAGTTGTCCTAGTGGTAAAGAACCAGATGTGTTGAGCGCTCATCCAGAACTACTAGATGCTGAATTGATAGATGTAATGGAACAAGTGTCTCAAGGTTTTGCGGCAGAAGGTGATGAGAACACTGCACAATTTTTGAATAGTATAATCATTTTGCTGGCTGAATCACTGGAATTACCACTATCCGATGCAAACGTAGATGTAGATCCTCAATTAAACCTGCTAATACAGTTACTATTCATGACAGAGGAAAGCGAAGCTAATCCTGATGTGATTTATCCTCTTCTGCAAAAAAATTTAGAATTGCTTGACGATAATTTTGTTGCATCATTTAAACAATGGATTCATGATACATTTACTCAAGCTGAATCAGAGGATGCTGAGAATCTTGCGGTTCTTACCAGCGCTTTCAGCAGTCTCATGCAAGAATTTCCTACTGGGAATCGCAGAATTAATTTAGAAGTGGCGATCGCTGGTTACGAAAGTAGTATTGTATTTATCAGTCCAGAGTCTTTACCCGAAGAATGTGCTGCAACTCTGTATAATCTAGGAAATGCTTATGGAGATAGGGTTACACAGAAGGAAGAAAAAAATCATAAAGATAATTTTGAAGCTGCCATAGATTGCTATCAAAAAGCGTTGAAAATATACAAACTTGATAAGTATCCCCTAGAATGGGCAATGACTCAAAATAACCTAGGAAACACTTTTCGAGACCTAGGAGAGATAGAAGAGAAAGCAGAAAACCTAGATAAAGCGATCGCCTGTTTTGAGGCAGCTCTGCAAATTCATACCCACGATAGATACCCTATGGAGTGGGAAATTACTAAAAATAATTTAGCGAGTGCTTGTAAAGAAAGGGATTGTTCCAGTTAAATTAATACTTATAAAAGATTTAATCCTATTAAAATTTTAGGTGTTGCTGATTAAAAAGATAAATAGCCCCAGATCCCAGGGCTGTTTCATTCACTAAAGAAGGAAAATTGTCAAGATGATTTGAGAGCAACTTAAAAGCTTAAGTCATAAATAATTAATAGTTTGGGCAAGAAAATGGTAAATCTGATTGCAAAATTTAATCCTCAAGCCCTTGACTTTAAGAGCTTTTGAGGGAACGAAACAGCCCTGTCCCAGCCCCCAAAAATGGGGGAGAAATGTATTTTAAAGTCCCCCATTTTTGGGGATTAAGGAGGCTAGTAAATATGAGAAAGATAAATTCATCTTTCAATTCAGTAATGCCAAATTTTATATGTGCGAAACTATAATTTAATTTATTGTTCATATGACCATAGATAATGATAGTATTATGCTTATAGATATCATATGAAAAAGATATTAATGTCAAAGTCGTGTATAAAAGATAGTATCAATATTCAATTCAAGTAAGTGTTTAGTTCTATTTATTTTTTTTGATTGTGTTAGGTATAATACAATCTTTAATTAAATTTTGAATTGAATTAAAAACATGATTACGAATTGTTCTAATTAATGTACCTTTTTTATTTTGAAATATAGGAATTTTAGATGAAGAGACTGAATATGTATTATTCTTACATGTATTAGTATTTTAAATGATTCTAAAGTGTTTATCCTGGTTTTTAGACAAACTGGAATTGTAAACGATTAGGTCTAAGATCCTTTGTAGGTACAGTAAATAGCATAAAAATATAATTTGTTCTAAACTTTTATTCTAAACTTTAGTTGTATATAAATAATAGAAATAAATGATAATTTGAATATAGTTGAATATAGTAAACAAGCTCATCTCTCTATAGCTCTTAGTATAAAATTAGTCATCCAATAAGAATAGTAGTTTTCAACTTTTATATAAAGCTATCTTTTATGACTAATGGTAATTTGAAATACCTGTTTTTTCCCTAGAATAAAATTGAAGTAAATAAAAAATTAGTAATTGAGCATTTTATTCGCTATTGTCACTACCAAGGCATAGCAAAATATTTTACTAATTATAATCAAATAAAAAAAGTAAAGATTTTGTGAATTTTTTCTGGGAGATGAAATTAATTGACAATAGGTATATAAACTCTGATTGTAGAATAAAATGTGTTTCCTTAAAATTAAAGACTTTTTTTGTTAGAAACTGTAAATGGAATCATAAAAAGTAATGGATAACAATCAAATAGAAGAGGTCATTAAGGCAATTATTGCAGGCAAGTACTCATGGGCTTGTGTGTTAGTACTTCGCTTTAATGGATATGATCCTGAAGACTACATTCCCTATCGTACTTATATTCGCTTACTTAAAGAAAATTGTCATCTCAATCAAGAGAAGTCTAGGATTAGTTAATTTTTGACGATGGGAACAATTGATATGTACTTTATACTTTAACCAAAAAGCAATGTGAAGTTATTATGAAGAACTAGAAAAAGAAACTTTAGGTGCAGCAAACAAATACTAGTGAGAGATGAAAAAATCAAACAACGTGATCCTGTTCTCCATGAACTAAGGCTTAACTTGCTTTGCAAGAAAATGGTAGACCTATAAACTCAACATGATCTTCTGAAGCTAAGAATAGGGCTTAGATAACCTGAAACTTAATAAGACAAAACATTAGCACTATTATTTACAATTTCTAGTATGAGAAGGTAAATAGTAGCTTATTGTCATTTCAAAACCTAATATAAACAGGTATCAAAAATTCCAACTCTCATGTAAAAATTCCTTTATTGCTAAGCAACCGATGAATTATGAGCTACAGCCTAAAGTTTACACTTACCTTCAAACAAGAGCTTACTTTTAACCACTTTTTAAACTAAACCTTTAAAAATTATATGTGCTATTGTTTACCATCCTATAAATAGTGAATAGTAGCATATATAAATTTTGTACGTTTGTCAACTAGTATCACATTAACTATTTCCGAACCATGAAAAAAAGACTTCCCTTAGACAAACTCTTGATAGCAAATGTAATTTAAGACTATATAAGCTGCTTATTGGTAATTTTGATTAATAGCTTTTAATTTTATTTACTTACATCCTTACACTATATAACGAAAAATATGATACTAAAGATATTGATAATAAAAGTGTAATAAAATACGATTTTCTTTAAAATAACTATATTTTATATATAATTTCCTGTAAATTGTTGTAAATTATTTTGTATATTTACTAATTACATACACTTTTTGGACAGGGAGAAATTTAGATGACACGCGTCATCATAGTGCGTCATGGTCAAAGTACATATAACGTAATCAAGCGCATACAAGGACGTACTGATGCTTCCCGACTAACGCCGAAGGGCTGTGATGATGCAGCGAAAGTAGGTAAAGCTTTGCAGAATGTTTCTGTAAATATTATTTATCACAGTCCTTTAATGAGAGCTAAGGAGACAGCAAATATTGTCTACAAAGAATTGAAAAACTCTTCTGGATTACCCTGTACTCTTCAAGCTTCAGACAAATTAAAAGAAATTCACCTACCATTATGGGAAGGTATGCTAAGTCAAGAAGCTCAGGAAAAATTTTCTGAAGATTATCAAATTTGGCAAAAAGCTCCTGACAAATTATTTATGTTGATAGAAGAGAAAGGAGTAAGTAAGAAATACTTCCCTGTTCTAGATTTATATGAACAAGCATATTTATTTTGGCAAGAAATTTTACCTCTTCATCCCCAAGACACTGTGATCATTGTGGCGCACAATGGTATAAATCGTGCTTTGATTAGTACAGCTTTAGGAATTCATCCTAAATACTATCAGTCTATTCAACAATCGAATTGCTGCATTAATATTTTAAATTTCTCTGGTGGGATTTCAGAAGCTGTAGAATTGGAGTCTTTGAATCAAACACAACATATGACAGAGGTTTTACCTCCCTTGCGTCCCAATCATTGTGGTGTACGTATACTGTTAGTGCGTCATGGAGAAACAGAGTGGAATCGACAGAAAAAATTTCAGGGAAAAATTGACGTCTCTCTAAACGAAGATGGGAAAATACAATCACAGAAGATAGCTGACTTCCTGAAGCAAGTATCTATTAATTTTGCTGTTAGTAGTTCTTTGCAGCGTTCTGTAGAGACAGCCCAAATAGTTTTGCAGTATCATCCTCATATTCAGATGCGATCGCAAGATAGTTTACAAGAAATCAATCATGGACTTTGGCAGGGAAAAACAGAGAGAGAGGTTGAAGAAGAGTTTCCCGAAATTATAGAACTTTGGCGGCATCATCCTCAAGAAGTACAAATGCCTAACGGTGAAAACTTAGAAGATGTTTGGAAACGAGTTACTTTGGTTTGGCAAAACTTGATTGAAAATGGCTCCAGTTCTGATGATAACCTAGAAGAAAAAAACTTAACCGGTTTAATTGTTGCTCACGGCGCTATTAATCAAGTCCTGATTTGTCATATTCTGGGTTTATCATTGGAAAGCTTCTGGAATTTTCGCCAAAGTAATGGTTCAATCAGCGTTATTGACTATCCCTTTGGTATTAAAGGATTACCGGTGCTGCAAGGAATGAATATTACGAGTCACTTGAATTAAAGCGTTTTTGATGTTACTTCCTTAGAAGTATCTTCAAGAAAAGCTGTTAGCGATTATTCCTTTGGGTTGACCGTTGGCTGATTCTATAGGACTCTAAACTCTTGAAAGCTAAAAGCTAGAAGCTCAAAGCTGATTGATAAAATTATGAACAGTCAACTGTTAAAAAAAGTAAGGGTAATCGATCCGGTCGCAGACACTGACACAAATGTTGATGTCTTGCTTGTGGATGGATTTATTCAAGCCATTGCACCAAATATTGACACAATTGATCAAGACCCAGAAATCATTAATTGTGAAGGATTAATCTTAGGAAGCGGATTAGTTGATTTATATAGTCATTCCGGGGAACCTGGATTTGAGGAAAGAGAAACAATTAATACTTTATTAAAAGCTTCTGCTAATGGTGGATTTACGAGGGTTGCTCTTTTACCCGATACTAAACCTAAAGTTGATAATCCTGCAATAGTTTCTCAATTGGTTTCTCAGAGTCGTAAACTTAAAGTTGACCTCAACTCCCAGGATTTATCTAACTCATTACCTAATTTATTTTTTTGGGGAGCACTAACTCAGGAAACTAACGGTCAGCATATGACTGAGTTAGCAGATTTAGCAGGTGCAGGAATTGTCGGATTTTGCGATGGTCAGCCCTTAGAAAACTTATCTTTGCTGAAGCGCTTATTAGAGTATTTACAACCTTTGAATAGACCCGTTGCACTGTGGTGTTGCGATCGCTCCCTGACGAATAATGGTGTAATGCGTGAATGTGCTGATTCTATCCGCTTTGGTTTACCGGGTAATCCAGGAATTTCTGAAACTTCAGCGATCGCTTCTTTATTAGAGTTAGTTACAGATACAGGAACACCGGTACATATTATGCGAGTTTCTACGGCTCGGAGTGTAGAAATTATTGCTGATGCTAAGTTGAAGGGTTTACCTATAACTGCTAGTACCACTTGGATGCATTTGTTACTTGATACTAAAGCGATTCATAGTTATAACCAGAGTTTACGTTTACAACCACCTTTAGGAACTAATGAAGATTTACAAGCATTACAAAAAGCCGTAAAAACTGGGGTAATTGATGCGATCGCCGTAGAGCATGCACCATATACTTATGAGGAGAAAATGGTTGCATTTGCAACTGCACCTCCTGGAGCAATCGGTTTTGAATTAGCTTTACCTTTATTGTGGGAAAATTTGGTAGAAACAGGTAAATTAACAGCTTTGGAATTATGGCGATCGCTATCTAGTAATCCAGCCAGGTGTTTGCAGCAACAAGTAAGTAAAATAGAAACCCTCCAGAAGGCAGAGTTAGTTTTATTTTCCCCAAAAAAAACTTGGAAGGTTGGGAGTAAGAATTTGAGTACTTTATCTAGAAACACACCGTGGTTGGGGAAAGAGGTTACGGGTAGAGTTCTCAGAATTTGGTGTTAAATAGGTTTTTAAAAACCTCTTAATTGATATTTTGGATAGATTTATTCCCATTATTAAATTTATCTACTCACACAAAATTCCTCTAGAAACCAATTGATATAATTTAGCGTCGCAATATTTCCGTGAAATGATGTAAATTATGCGAACCGCTATATATTAATCACTATGTTAGGAAAAACATCTACCTTATTCACTCTGAGTCTAGGAATCTTTCTTTTTAAACCAGTTCAATTAGCTCTGAGTGAAACTCCTACACCCATTCCAACTCCAGTCCCCACATCACCAACTGAAGTCTCATCACCCCGAAAACAACCATTAAAATTAATTGATATCGGTAACTGCACTCCCCGTTATGCTTGTTTAGGTTGGGATAAACAACTTTTTCAAGGTCACAGAAAATTATCTCCAGACCGTCAAGGACTATTAACAGCAGTCGATCGCAGTTTAAGCTATCTAGAAACAAAAAAGGCGATCGCTGATTATCAAAATTATCCTATCCCAGAAATTACTAGAGAACGAGTAATTAAAAGTCTGCAACGCTTCCGTCAGCTACTAATAACAGCACAATCCCCTGCACAGCTACAGGATGCAGTTCGTCGGGAATTTGCTTTTTATAAGTCAGTTGGTAGCGATGACAAAGGTACAGTCAAATTTACTGCTTACTACGAACCTATTTATCAAGCTAGTCGCGTTCCTACTCCTGAATACAAGTATCCCATTTATCAAGCTCCCGCAGATTTTGACCAGTGGAGTAAACCCCATCCCAAAAGAGTCGAACTAGAAGGAGTCGATGGTTTACTCGGTAAAAAAAGCCAGTTAAGGGGTTTAGAAATGTTTTGGTTACGCGATCGCTTCCAAGCATATTTAATTCATGTCCAGGGTTCTGCTCAACTCAAATTAACTGATGGGACTATAACTAGCGTTAGCTTTACACGGGGTACAGATTACCCCTGGACAAGTACCGGAAAACAGTTATTCCAAGATGGTAAACTCACCAAAGAAGAGTTAAATATGCCAGCTATCATTCGGTACTTTCAGAAAAATCCCCAAGAAATGAATAACTATTTACCGCGCTGGGAACGTTTCATTTTCTTCAAAGAAAGCAAAGGTAAAGGTGCAAGTGGTAGTATTGGTGTGCCATTAGTCCCAGAGCGCTCCATCGCCACTGATAAATCTATAATGCCACCAGGAGCATTAGCAATTATCAACGGTTCCTTTCCCTACCCCAACCGTCGCGGTAATTTAGTTAATTTGCGAGTTAGTCGTTTTGTCCTCGACCAAGATACAGGTAGTGCAATCAAATCTCCCGGAAGAGTAGACTATTTCCTCGGTAGCGGAGATTTAGCAGGCGATCGCGCTGGTATTACTACTGCTACTGGTTCTTTATACTACCTGTTACTGAAAAAATAATAGTTACTAATAATCAATACAAGAATCTATCCCACTAATAATATTTTCGCTCTTGAATCCAAGTATTTTAAAAACGAAAAACTCAGCTTTTCAGATAAAATTTGCCTAAACTCCAGTAATAAGTGTTTTCAGAATAGTGGGACAAGCTCAAGTAAATACGCGTAAAATATTTAACAATTTAGAAATGATACTATCTATGTATATTTTCTGTATATTTTATTTTTTTATGTATATCTTTGATGTAGCTATATTATTTTTAAGTAATATTACGGATGGGATATGAGAGTAATAGTAGCGATTATATTCTTGTGTAGATGTTTTGTAGACAGACAAAACGGATAAAAAGACGAAGTTAGCCGCACTAGATTATCTGAGTGCGGTTTTTTGTTTCTGTATATTTAGTTTTAAACCCATTGATTTTCGGGAAATTTGAAGTATAAAAATTAATTATTCACTTGAGTAGTTTTAGTAACTCAGCAGTCTGTTGTGTTTGTACCAAAGTATTAGCGCATAAGATACCAGAACCAGCAACAGCAGGAACCCCAATTCCAGGAATAGTACTATCTCCTACGCGATATAAGCCTTTTATTGGAGTGTAAGTAGAAGGAAACATTCCTCCATCCGCAGGAATAGCAGGTCCATAAGTTCCCTCACTTCTGCGGAGATACCCTGCATGAGTGAGGGGAGTACCGATTAATTCGACCACTATACGCTGACGAATATCTGGAATAACCTTTTCCAAAGCACTGTATAGGGGTAGCGATCGCTCTTTTTTCTTATCTTCGTATTCTTTGTCGCGTTCCCATCCTCTATAAGGTTCTAATGTATAAGCATGGACTACATGACATCCATCTGGAGCTAGAGTCTTATCCCAGACCGTAGGTATAGATATCATACAGGTATTTCCTGGTTCCGTAATATCTTTACGAGAATCGTGAACTACAACATGATGTCCGGTTAAATCACCCAAACCATCACCCCGGATACCTAAATGTAGATGCATAAAGCTATCAACTTTTGGGGTTGCTAAAGCCGAATTGCGATAATTATTTGGTAAATCTTCAGCAGATAAAAGCTTAGTGTAAGTATCCCAAATCGTAGCATTGGAGATTACTACTGGTGCTTTGAGGATTTCGCCGTTTTGTAATTTTACCCCAACAGCTAACGGTGAAGAATTACCATTGTGTTTTTCTACTAAAATTTGCTCTACATGACAATTAAGACGTAGCTCCCCTCCCCATTTTCTGAAACCTCTAACATAGGCATCAACAATAGCTTCACTACCACCAATCGGATACTCTACACCAATATTGTTTCGCTCTCCAAGCATAAAAGCAACCTCCGGTGCAACTGTTTGGTGTGCTTTAAGTCCGGATAATAAAAAGCATTCCAAATCGATTAGTCTTTTAATCCAGGGGTCTTTAACTGTAGCATCAACAACATTTCCCACAGAACCACGCAATGTACTTATATGAGGTAACATTTTTGCTAAATGTGGCAGATACTTGCCAAGTAAAAATGGAATTAATTGCCAATCAGACCTCAAAGCCAAAGTAGGAATACCTCTCATTGCCTCATACAATGGTAGAAGTCTAGACTCAAAGCATTTTAGCTCTTCTGCACCTGAAGGAGTAAATTTTGCAATTTCTTGTCGATATTGCCCGGAGTTACTATAAATTGCAAAACTATGTGAAGGAAAATGATAATGTCCCAAAGGGTCATATCTAACTGCGGAGATAGATTCTTCTAAAATATCAAGAACTTGTTTTACAGGATTCAAACTTCCGGCATTAGTTAAACCACAATAAAATGAAGCACCAGAATCAAATTTAAATCCTTTTCGTCTAAAGCTATGAACAGCACCACCAGCAATATTATGACTTTCACAGACTAGAACCCGTTTTCCATAACGTGCTAGTAATCCAGCTGCGGAAAGTCCACCGATACCACTACCAATAACTATGACATCAAAATCCTGCATTCTACTAGCTGATTAATTGCTGATATCTAACTTTAACTTTAACCTAAGACATAGATTGATATATTAATAAACCAATCATCAATTACCAATCACCAATGACTGAACCACTAATTGAATTAAAAGGTATTTCCAAGTCCTTCGGTAGTAATAAAGTTTTAGATGGTATAGACTTAAAACTTTATCGGGGAGAAGCTTTAGGAATAATTGGTCCTAGTGGTACAGGTAAGTCAACTATCTTAAGAGTGATTGCAGGTTTAACTCCACCTGATGATGGAGAAATTTATATTCAGGGTGTTAAAAGAGAAGGAATGATTGAAGATGGGAATGACTCTGTTGGTATTGGTATGGTATTCCAACAAGCTGCATTATTCGATTCATTGACAGTGGAAGAAAATGTGGGGTTTATACTTTATCAACATTCTCAACTAACGCGAAAACGAATTCGAGAACTAGTAAATGAAAAATTAGAAATGGTGGGTTTACCAAATACAGGTCATCTTTATCCATCAGAACTTTCTGGTGGAATGCGTAAACGAGTTAGTTTTGCTAGAGCAATTGTATCTAATCCTGATAATCCCCAAGAAGGTTCGGAAGTTTTACTGTACGATGAGCCTACAGCTGGACTCGATCCGATTGCTTCGACAGTAATTGAGGATTTGATTCGACAACTGCAATCTACTCAAGGAGTTTGTGGTACTTATGCAATAGTTACTCACCAAGACAGCACAATTCGTCGTACAGCTGATAGACTTGTGTTTCTTTATCAAGGTACAGTGCAATGGCAAGGTCATATTAGCGAGCTTGATAGTACTGAACATTCTTTAATTAAACAATTTATGAGCGGTAGTGTGACTGGACCAATTCAATTAAATGCTTAAGCATTAAAATATTGTATTTAAGTGTTCATTAAGTATTTATAAGTTTTTGGTAGTTAGAAAGAGTTACTGCTGAAGGGGCTATTTGCAATTTGAATCTATAATCTATTTATAAATGTACTTATAAACAAGATTCATTTATAAAAATCTTTAGAAGAATTTTGAGAAGAATCTTTAGAAATGCTTGTATAGAATTGTTTATAGATACTTTACGAGAGATGAATCTGTCCGGAGTTGTGAGTTAATCTAGTCTCTTGTAAAGAAACAATAATTCGGTAGGTAGCAAACTTCATAAGCAATATGAGTAGTTGCTACTTGTATAAGAAACCTGTTGAGATTCTATCAATCTAGAAAACTTGTCGCTAAAGGATTTGTAAATAGTTTTTTGGTTCTAAAATTAAATTTACATAGGGAAAAGTAATTTTGTTAACTAGTGAATTATTAACAGCATCGTTAGAAATCCTAGAGCTTTCTATTAACTCTTGGGGGTAAATAAAAATGCGAGATAGACCGAGAAACCGCTTTCTGTCTACGCGGTCATTTCGAGAAGGTTCTGTAGGATTACTTGTTCTACTAGGACTTGGTATGTTTGGAATTATTCTTTTGTGGCTGAATAGATTCACTGCTGCTGCTAACTCTTACAAAGCGATTGTGGAATTTAAAGATGCTGGAGGAATGCAAAAAGGTGCAGTCGTCCGCTATAGAGGTGTCAGGGTAGGTAATATAGCCGAAGTCAAACCGGGTGCGAATAATGTCGAGGTAACGATTGACATTAACCAACCAGATTTAATTATTCCTAAAAATTCTTTAGTGGAAGCTAATCAGTCTGGATTAATTAGCGAAAGTGTAATTGATATTACTCCTAGATCTTCAGTACCAAAAAATGCAACTGTCGGCAAACCCTTAGATGATAATTGTAACAGGCAGTTAATCGTTTGTAATGGTTCTCGCCTAAAAGGTCAAATAGGTATTAGCGTTGATGAACTAATTCGCAGTACCAGCAAGCTGGCAAATCTTTATACTCAACCGAATATCTATTCAAATGTTAATGATGCTTTAAAAAATACATCTCAAGCAGCTTCTCAACTAGCTTTATTGACGACAGACCTTTCTAAACTAATTCGTTCAACTCAATCGGAATTAAATAACTTTTCTTCTGCGGCTTCTTCTGTTGCTAATGCTGCTGATAAAATCAGTGATTCTAGCACTAAAACTATTGATCAATTTGGTGCTACGGCAAATCAGCTTAATTCCTTAGTCGAAGAATTTGGTGGAACAGCCAAAGATGTAAGCTTAACTACTAAACAGGTAAATCGATTATTAGGAAATTTAGACAATCTAGTAACATCCAATCGTTCTTCTTTAGTAACTGCATTAAATAATATTACACAGACTTCTAAGCAATTAAGGGTTACGGTAGATAGCTTATCTCCAGCAGTATCAAAATTAAGTACGGGGGAATTGGTAAAGAATCTAGAAACTCTTTCACAGAATGCAGCTCAAGCATCAGTCAATTTGAAAGACGTTACCAAGACACTAAACGACCCAAATAATATTCTGGTTTTACAGCAAACATTGGATTCTGCGAGAGTTACTTTTGAAAATACTCAAAAAATTACTTCCGATTTAGATGAACTTACAGGAGATCCGTCTTTTCGGAGAAATATGAAAGAATTGGTAAATGGTTTGAGTAGTTTAGTATCTTCAACAAATCAGATGCAACAGCAGGTAAAGGTAGCTACCACTTTAGATTCTGTACAAACAGCGCTGAAGAAATCAGACTTTTCTATTTCTGAATCTGTTATTAAATCTAAACCTGTTGTGAAACAAGAAAGTATTAAACAACAGAAATCCCTTTCACCAACCCAGACTACATTTCCTACTGCGAAGTTCAAAACTCTCAAACCCACATCAGAAAAACTTTCACCTCCAGAAAAGTTACGTCAGCAGCTAAGAATATATCAGCAAAAGAAAAATCAAAGGCAGTAAGTAATTTATGGATGATAGAAGATAAGTACTTGTGCCTATATTGAGTAGATCAGGAATAGTCAAAGGTTATATAAATCAACAGTAAATATATAAATAATTTTGCTTGAATACTTACTTATAATCCTAGTAAAGTATAGTTGCCAAAAACCAAAATTGGTAGCTGCAATAACCTTCACCCCCACTCATACAAGAATCAAACGAAAACTCTTGTATCCGGTTATTGATGATTAACAACGACTAACAGTTCAAAGAACAAAGCCTTTGCAATTAGTTAAATGGTTATATAGTTAAACAGCTAGATGATTTAATTTTCAAAATAAGAATATAAATGAATATGTTTGACTATTTTTTTATAAAAATTAAACTATAGGACTTCTCCGCAGATTTTTGAAAAAATAATTTAGTTCAAAGCTTGCTCTATAAAGGTTTGATTCTCAGCATACCTAGCAAGATTCAAGTAAGATTCCTATATGCTATTTATCTAATTCTTAATAAAATTAAATAATAGTAATTCTATGTTAACTGAAGCATATAATGCCTTTGCTCTGGAAGGATAGAGCTACCGAGAAACAAAACCTAACTTAGTTGATCTATAGCAATGGTATAAGAATTTTGGACTTTTTTCCTTGAAAAGGTTCCCGCAGAGTATGCAGGAATTCCTGGTAATCCTACTAGTTCCAATCTTGTTCTTCTTTTTTTCCACGACTTTGGTAAATACCTCCTACATAATGAATTTTGCGAGTCTTTTCAAATAATTCTTCCTCCGTCAAATTCCACTGTTGGATTATTATTTGCAAATCCCGCTGAATATCTCTAGCACCTGGAAAACCAGAATAACGTATCTTCAGTCTTGCAAGTTCTGCTAAATCCAAATCTGTTACCTCTTGTTTTGTCATTAAACTGTTAATTAAAGGGCGATCGCGTTGGTACAGTGGATGCTGTTGGTCTTTTCCTGAGTCGCTCATTCTAAATTTTCAACTGATAAGATTTATGAAGTAATTTTATGAAGTAATTTTGCTTATTACTCCATAATATTTAAGAGGATAGGGTTATTTTACTAAAAATTTTCATGTAATAGAGGTGTCAACATTCCTTTTTACCTATAAAATAAATAAGCTGGATGTCTAGTGTCCTGCCTCAATTAGAATCTCTGAAATTTTCGACCGACTCTGAATTAAGGAAATATTAGTCAGAGTTGAGTTAAATCTTTGTAGGATAAAAGTATTTATTCTGTAAAACAAAAGACGAGAGTCTAACCGGTATTTACTGAGACGGCAACCACCCCTCGGGTCTTACGGCTCTCACTACTGTCACTTAACTTTAAATAAAGTTACATTGTCTTTAACAAAGTAAAGAAAAATTTTGGTGAGGGCTAGGATTCTCTCACCCCAATCGTTCAGCGAGGGAGCAAGAACCCAAATATGTTTGAACATTTCACTTCCGAAGCTATCAAAGTAGTAATGCTTGCCCAAGAGGAGGCACGCCGCCTCGGGCATAATTTTGTAGGAACAGAACAAATTCTTTTAGGACTCATTGGCGAGGGAAATGGGGTTGCGGCTTCAGTGCTGTCCGACTTAGGGGTGACCCTCAAAGATGCTCGCCGTGAAGTAGAAAGAATTATCGGACGCGGTTCTGGTTTTGTTCCTCCAGAAATTCCTTTTACACCCAAAGTTAAGAGTCTTTTTGAGCAGTCATTCAAAGAAGCTCGTACTCTTGGACATAACTATATTAGTACTGAGCACATTCTTCTAGGACTCACTGAAGCCGGTGAAGGTGTTGCAGCGAAAGTGCTACAAAATTTGGGAATTGACCTGGGAAGCGTTCGTCAAGCTGTGATCCGTCAGTTAGGTAATGAAACATCTGTACCAGCAGTAGCAGGTGGTAGTGGTTCTCAAAAGCGGAATCAAAAGCTAGCGTTAGAGGATTTCGGCAGAAACCTCACAAAATTAGCCAGAGAGGGTACACTCGACCCCGTAGTCGGGAGAGCCAAAGAAATTGAGCGCGTAGTCCAGGTTCTTGGTCGTCGTCGCAAAAATAATCCCGTACTTATTGGTGAACCTGGGGTTGGTAAAACCGCGATGGCTGAAGGTTTAGCACAGCGTATTGTTAATCAGGATGTTCCAGAAGTTCTGTTAGATAAACAAGTGTTCAGCTTAGATATGGGGCTTCTAGTTGCTGGAACTCGCTTTAGAGGAGACTTTGAAGAGCGCCTCAAAAAAATTATGGAGGAAGTCCGTTCTGTAGGAAATATCATCCTAGTGATAGATGAAATTCATACTGTTGTGGGTGCTGGTGGTGTAGAAGGTGGGATGGATGCCGCTAATATTCTTAAACCAGCCTTAGCGCGGGGAGAACTCCAGTGTTTAGGAGCAACCACTTTAGATGAATATCGCCAACACGTCGAGGGTGATGCAGCCTTAGAACGTCGTTTCCAGCCTATTTTGGTAGGTGAACCATCGGTACAGGAAACCATCGAAATCCTTTATGGTTTGCGTTCAGTTTATGAGCAGCATCATAGGTTAACGATTTCCGACGAAGCGTTAATTGCAGCAGCAGAATTGTCAGACAGATATATAAGCGATCGCTTCTTACCTGATAAAGCTATTGATTTAATTGATGAAGCTGGTTCTCGCGTTCGTCTGCGCAACTCCAAAATTTCTGGAGACAAAGAGCTTAAAGAACTTAAGACTGAGTTGAACAACATTATTAAGTCCAAGGATGAAGCTGTAAAAGTTCAGGACTTTGATAATGCTCTGAAGCTACACAATCAGGAAATGGAAGTAGTGACCAAGCTACAAGAGCAAGGTAAAGAAGAAAACTTTGTTCAGAGACCGGTAGTTGATGAGGAAGATATTGCCCAGATTGTAGCTTCTTGGACTGGGGTTCCAGTGAATAAGTTAACTGAATCTGAGTCAGAAATGCTTTTGCATCTGGAAGATACTTTACATCAGCGGCTGATTGGTCAAGACCAAGCTGTGAATTCTGTAGCTAAAGCAGTTCGTCGTGCAAGAGTTGGATTAAAGCATCCGAATCGACCAATCGCAAGTTTTATCTTCTCTGGACCTACTGGGGTAGGGAAAACCGAACTTACCAAAGCTTTAGCTGAATATTTCTTTGGTGCGGAAGACGCGATGATTCGCTTGGATATGTCTGAGTATATGGAAAGACATACCGTTTCTAAATTGATTGGTTCTCCTCCAGGTTTTGTAGGTTACGACGAAGGCGGACAATTAACTGAAGCTGTACGTCGTAAGCCTTATACTGTGGTGCTATTCGACGAAATCGAAAAGGCGCACCCCGATGTGTTTAATATGCTGTTACAGCTTTTAGATGATGGTCATCTTACCGATGCTAAAGGTCGTAAAGTTAGCTTCAAGAACACTTTAATTATTTTGACCTCCAATATCGGTTCCAAGGTAATTGAAAAAGGTGGTGGTGGTTTAGGTTTCGAGATAGAAAACGAAGCTGAAGCTAGCTACAACCGAATTAAGACTTTGGTTAACGAAGAATTAAAAGCTTACTTCCGTCCGGAATTTCTCAATCGATTAGATGAGATTATTGTCTTTAGTCAGTTGAATAGATCAGAAGTTACACAAATCGCGGATATTCTGCTCAAGGATATTTCAGAGCGTTTGAAAGAGAAAGAAATTTCTTTAGAAGTGACTCAAGCTTTCAAAGAGTTGGTTGTGAAAGAAGGTTACGACCCCAGTTATGGTGCTAGACCTTTACGTCGAGCAATCATGCGTTTGTTAGAAGATTCTCTGGCTGAAGCGATGTTATCAGGTAATGTTATTGCTGGGGATACCGCAACAGTGGATCTTGATGATGATGGTAAGGTTGTAATTCGTAATTCCCGGAATTCAGAATTAATGCTAACTAGTGTTAGTAGTTAATATTTAGTGAATATTTAGTGAATATTTATGCTATTTCGCTGAAAGTGTATTGAAATAGTATGAGTTATATTTGCCCCTAGCTTGATGCTGGGGGTTTTTAGTATCGTAAAGTTTCCCAGTAAATAACGTCAGTTCGGGTTAAGGACGTTTATTCAACTGTGAGTGGCTGAAACAATACAAACACTTTGACATATACCTTTAGCATATACAGCACCCTAGGTGTTTTTCAAAATTCAAAAAAATTCAAATATTATGCCTATATAAGCATCAATTAAGAAGTGCTTTCTTCTTTAAGTTGAAAATTAAACATTACTACATCATCCGGAGCTTCCGTACCTCCGACAGATTCATAAAGTCTCATCGCTACGGGATTTGACCGTTCGGTCAATACCCAAGCTTCATGACAACCGAGGGAATGAGCGATTTTCAATAATTTTTGCAGTAATTTCTTACCAATACCCTGTCTTTGGTGAGTTGGTGCAACCCCGACCTCGTTGATCCACAACTCCGATGGTTTATCTGGGTGGACGTAGTGTAATGCTGAAGCAAAACCAACTACTAAATCAGATTCAATAGCGATCGCAAGATGATGACGTGGGTCAGCAAGGAATTCAGCACTCAAGGATTCATCTACCTGATTATCAAACACTCCAGGTGCAATATTATGTAGAATATCTTCATCTCCCAGACCTAAACTCCTGATTTCAACCGTCATTTGCTAATACCTTGTTTCTCCTTTTTATATCACTTTGGGAAAACAAAAATTGAATTGAAAAAATATAAGCTTTATCCAATAGATATTTAAATTTTTATAGTTGTTTTAAATAGAAACCGTAACTCATATAGTTTGATAAAGCCTTATTTTTAAAGTATTTCGAGATATTTGAGTAATAGGGAAATTAATTGGAATGACTACATTCTCTAACATTATTAGAAAAACTACGATAAAAATCATTAATTCAATTTTAGCAAAGCCTTGCAGAGATTACTTTTCCAGGAATAACATGCATAGGGTTATCAAGAATTTATCCTACTAATAAGATTTTTTGTAAAAAACTCAATTATTTTAATAATTCAAAACGGAAAATTAAGCTTTTCAGGAATATTTTCCTTAAACGAATAAACGTTTTCAGAAGAGTGGGATAGGTTCAAAAAATATACTCTCTAAATAAGCATTTGCAATTATTATTTTTAATTCCCCCATCCTGATTAATTCATATCTTGCACCTAATCCTATAAACCATGAAAATTAAAAATTGTCTGCAATAAAGCTACATTATTAAACGCCGGTTTATATCGCTGAATTAATATTTAAAACTTAATATTGAGTAATTAATTTACATCAAATAATTTTGGTGCAAGAAGTGAGCGACCCACAAGGTGGAAATTCAAAATTCAAAATTCAAAATCTAACTCCACCTTGCAACTAATGAAACTAACACATTTTTTGATAAATCCTCAAACCCCTGATATATAGGGTTTATAGAATGTGTAAGTTAGAAGTTAATCAACAACTATTACAATCATCCCAATCTTTCAATTAAATGTTCTCCCACCCGTAAAGCATTTGCAATAACAGTTAAAGCGGGACTAGTTGCAGAAATTGAAGGAAAGAAACTGCTATCGACGACATAGAGATTATCTATATCATGAGTTCGACAGTTCAGGTTGAGAACTGAGGTTTTTGCATCCTCTCCAAAACGACAGGTTCCGGATTGATGTGCAACTACGCTAATAGGTGTTTCTCCACGGGGATATATATTTTGTTTATTTGCATCTACGCTTTTGAGGACATCAATCCAGCGATAAATTAAACGGTCGTGTGCTTCAGTATTATTAGGAGTGTAATCTAAACATAATTTGGAACCTTCTACGCTGACGCGATTTTTCGGTCTTGGTAAATCCTCGGTTTGTAACCACCAACCGATAGAACGTTTTGCTAACTGTTTTAAGCCAAACCCCGGCATAAACTTAGTCGCAACTGATAAAATTGGTGGGGATTCAGCAAAAATTACATCTTGGAGAATACCCCCAGAATTCTGAATATGACCCTTTGGGTAAGAAAAATTTTCGTCACCCCAATAAAA
>JBHJJE010000030.1:0-73605 GCA_050042865.1 Mastigocoleus sp. | reverse complement strand
GCATCCCAAATGTGTAAAAATATAATTTGTCATTGCGAGCGTAATGTAATGGAGCGAAGCAATCGCAGCAGCTAGACTTTGCGATTGCTTCATTCCGCTGCGCTACATTCGCAATGACAATCAATATTTTGGTCAATTTGCAAAATTGGGATGCTCCCTTTATATTTTCTTTTAGTTGAGCTTGCTTTAAAATACTGTTTAAAGTTCCTGATGCTAAATCATCAGATAACTTTCCTGGGGCTGTTACCAAACCTGATTTTATGGCGTGTTTATACTGACGATGGCTTCCCCTAGTTCTTGCTAAATACCAACCATCTACCTCTATTAGTTTAATCACTTCACGCACTTTCATATCGGATTGGGGCTGTAGATGCGACCTTATATCAATAATAAATTACTAATAAGTTACCAATAAACTAACCTTTCCACACTTTAATTGTTTGATTTCTTCCCCGACTAGTTAATGTTACTCCGTAGAAAACGCGGTTTTAAGTGGTGCGATCGCTTCTCTACGAGAGACTACGTCAACGTGCAACCCCCTTGGGATTATCCCATCATCGCTGCACGCAATTCTTCTTAAATAGATGATTAGTAAATAGATGTAAATCGAATCAGATATTGTTTCTAATATTACTTCTAGAAGTTGGAACTGTTTGAACTACAATATTTGAACTATCATATAGTTCTGCAGTACTAAATACTTAGATTTATTTTCTAAATTTAAGTATTTTTAAAAGCCCATGATGAGAGTCGAACTCATGACCTCACCCTTACCAAGGGTGTGCTCTACCACTGAGCTACATGGGCGAAAGAAAGCTTTATGGAAGTTTATCAGAAAACTAACTAAAAGCGATGGCACGGTAGTACCCGCCATAGGCGATCGCGTGAAGTGAAATAAAGATGGGCCGAGCTGGATTTGAACCAGCGTAGGCAAAGCCAGCGGATTTACAGTCCGCCTCCATTAACCACTCGGACACCGACCCATGTCGTTCACGATTTATAATGTTATCACAACCTTTGAGGAATTCCAATAGTTTTGAGAAAAAATGTGTAATTTACAAAGAAAAGAAGTGGGGACTTGGGGATTGGGAGACTTCGGAATTTGGCTGTGCTCACTTTTTAACACTTTTTTGACACCTTTGTTATATAGCGGTACGTTTTCTGGTTAGGACGTTTTTCACATCAAGTAAAGACTTGGGAGATTTTCCCCCAAACCCACTCAAAATAGGAAATATAAAAATGTCCTAACATTTTCTAGTGGTTTGTCCTATTAATTATCAAGGGGGTGCAATACTTGCCCCCTTACAGATGTATTATGCTTTTTATGGGTTGCCATTCCCTATTATCAATTACCAATTACTTCAACAACTCCCCAGTTTCCTGTAGTGAGTGTAAGCGTTGATAAATGCCTTCGTGACGCAGTAATTGTTCGTGACTACCAACTTCGGCAATTTTACCTTGGTCGAGTACTACGATTTTATCTGCTTCCCGGACTGTGGAAAGACGGTGAGCAATTACAATGGTGGTACAGGTTCCTTGTAGTTCACCCATAGCTAATTGAATGGAACGTTCTGATTCGTAGTCTAAGCTGGATGTCGCTTCGTCAAAAATCAATACGTCTGGTTCTACAAGTAATGCTCTTGCAATACCTAAGCGCTGTCTTTGTCCTCCAGATAGTCTGACTCCACGTTCACCGACGACGGTGTAGTAACCTTTATCTAACTGTGTAATAACTTCATCTAGTCGAGCAATTCGACAAGCTTCTGCTACTTGCTTGAAGGTTGCATCTGGTCTACCGTAGGTGAGGTTATCTAAGACGGTACCGTTAAAAACGTCTACTTCTTGGTGAACTATGGCTAATCTACGACGATAATCACCTACATCTAAACTACTAATGTCTTCCCCATCAATGAGAATTTGACCTGATTGGGGTTCAAAATATCGAAATAGTAGTTTTACTAGGGTAGATTTACCGGAACCACTACGTCCTACTAGTGCTACGGTTTGATATGGTTCGATTAACAGGTTGAGATTATGGAGTACTTGACGGTTTTCTTCATAACCAAAGTTGAGGTTTTTCAGTTCAATTTTCCCGGTAAACTGATACTGACTTGATTGAGAAGACTTCTTTTGCAAAAGTCCTTCGGAATCTTTCCCTACGGGTTCTTGGAGAAACTCGTGGAATCGCAACATGGAACTGTAACGACGAGCAAAAATTTCTGCCAAAATACTAATTGGCTCCAATTCTGCATAAGCCATGCTAGATAAGGTTAGAGTCATGATAAAGTGACCCAAAGTAATCTTGCCATCTACAGTCGCAGCTAAGGTTAAACCAAGTACCACAAATACGCAAAATTGAATTAAACTTCTTTGTAAGGTACCCAGTTTCACATAACCTTTGTGGATGCGATGTTCCACAACTGTTAATTCTCGTTGCAAACGTCTGTTTTGTCGCTCCAGTTCTTTACCTTCTGTGGCAAATGCTTTTACTGTTTTGATATTGGTAATCAACTCAGATGTACGACTTTCTGTATTCTCTCCATATTTATCCAACCTGCTTTCATGCCAAATTAATCTTTGTAACTTCTTCAGAGTTAAACCAAGAATAATCACAAAGGAAACTAGAAATAAAACCGCAATTTGCCATTCTACCAAGCAGATGAAGACGAAAATACCGAGCACCCGAAATAACTTCGGAATCAACTGTCCTGCAATTTCTGGATAAGTCCAGGTATGATTGGTGATTCCCTTAGCTACCCTAGAAGAAATACGTCCGGGGTTGTTTTCGTCGTAAAATTCTAAGGGTAGGGTCAAAATCTTAGCGATCGCATTTTGGTTCTGATCCCGACGTGCTTTTAAAGCAATATCCCAGTGGAACCAACTAGTTAACCACGGTTGCGTCGGTGCTCTAACTACTGTCACAATAAAAATTAAACTTAAAAGCACCCCTAAAGTTAAGGTTTTACTCGGTTCGGTGTTAATAAAATCAGCAACCGTACCAACTAAACCTGTCAAGGGTCTATCTATTCTTTGACCCGACAATATATTTAAAATCTGTCCTATCGCATAAGGTACTAATAAATCAAAAAGCTCATAAATACTGGAAACTGCAATACTTAAGATACTTAGCTTCCAGTAGGGACGAAAATAATTGAGAATATCTTGAAAATTTGCCATAATGCACGCTGTCTAAGAGTGCAAGTTGTTTTTAGACAATCCACACAATCTTTATACTACAATATTACAATGTAGTTAACACTAAAAATTACGACCATTACGATAAATATAAATAAATCAGTCAAAAGGAAGAGTGACCCACAAGGTGGGAATTCAAAATTCCTGCATACCCTACGGGAACGTTTTCAACGAAAAAAATTCAAAATTCTTGCTCTCAGGAGGGTTTTGCTACAAAATTTAACTCCACCTTACAACAAATGAAATTTGTACATTTTTCGACCAATTCTCAAAACCTTGATATATAGGGGTTGTAAAATGTGCAAGTTAGAAGTTAATTGTCAATTATGGATCAACTATCAACTATCAACTATCAATTATCAATTATCAATTATCAATTATCAATTATCAGCCCTTTTAAATTCCAAACGATATCGATATAAAGCAACGGGATGAGAAGTAGCTTTAAAGTAATTTGGGTCTTGGGGTGAGAGATAAACTGCTGTTACTTGGTTTGCTTCTATTTCTGGTTCGGTAGTTGAAAGGTTGGGATTTGAAAGTTTAGGATTTACAAGTTCGCTATTTGAAAGGGGAGCATCTGAAAGTTTATTATTTACAAGTTCAGAATCTGAAAGTTTAGAATCTGAAAGTTTAAGATTTACAAGTTCGCTATTTGAAAGCCTATGATACTCAGTTGTAGACTCTACAGAATTGAAATAAGGTCTACTGTCTCCTTTGAAAAATTGCTGAAAGACTTCACAACTGGTAAATATATCTTCCCCATCCCTTTCTGTAGCTCGTCCTTTAACTAAAGATATTAATTGGCGATCGCAAACGGTATCAAAGTCACATTTCCCCCTTAGTAAAGTAATCTGTCTATTGGGTGAATCTGGATCTACTTTGACGTTTATTACGGCTTTGTCACCTAAATAAGCCCGTGCCAAATTTAAACCGTTGAAGGCTCTATCTGCCACTATAGATGATTTCCTGTCTTGAGAAAATATCTTGCTAATATGAGGAAAAGTAAAATAATTCTCGCTCTTAGAATTAACAGCTTTAGAATTAACGGTCTTAGAAGCGATGGTATCTGAATTAAGCTTTTTTTCTGATAGAAACTTAACTCTGAAACTTATCGGTTGATTTAAATATTGACGATTACCTCCAAATCCTGGTGTGACAATGTCTGGAGCTAAAGGTGCAACTAAATCTACAAGAGTACTTTTAACTTCCCACTCACCCTCCATCCATTGGGGGTAAACTAAATCTCCTTGAGGATTCTGTACAGATTTTATCCTTTCCCATTGAGGAAATTCACTTAGTCTTTGAGCTAATTCTCCAGCGATCGCTTCTTTAGAAAAGCAACAAATAAAACACAATATCAAAATTAGCCAAATTTTCCTCATATTTCTTGTAATAAAGTCTTGATAACAGTTGTAGCCCTAATATCAAATTAAATATTAAAAGTATGTAGTTTTAATATAAATAGATGAAGTTTAAAAATAAGAATTCCAAACTAAGAATCTAAAACTCTACTTGAACTCATCTAAACTACTTTTTAACAAAATTTAAATATTCCTCCATTAAGTTCAATAAACTTAACAAGCTAGTCATATAACTTAACATTTATCTCTTTTTGTTAATAAAAAAGCTTTCAAAAGCAATGAAAAAGAAGATTGTCTTTCATATACTGCTTTTTATTCTTATTACTTAGAAAGATAAGATACAGTGTTGTACTTAATTCTACCTGTAAAGAATTCTCATAATCGCAGTCATAAGTAAAACTTCTTGTTGAGATTGGAAAGACATATATTATGCTGCTAATGGGTGTAATATCAATACTTCTATAAGACTATAAGAAACGCATTTACCCTCTGTTTCTTCATTTTTCAAGACTAAAGTATACAAAACATAAATTAAACTTTTAAGCGATCGCCTAATATGAGTTCCTCAAGTTCTTTCAACGACTTTTCTCTCGCAGAACTTTTTAAATATATTGAGGAGAGAAAACGGTCTGGATGTTTAACGGTTTGTACCCTACCAGACCTGAAAATCCAGCAGTCAAAATCCCGATATTTCTATTTATGGTTTCATCAAGGAAGCTTTGTAACAGCGACCAGCAATTTAAAAAGTAAAAGTCTAGCAGCAAGTATTATTCGACAGGGTAGTACTTCCCAAGCTGATATAGATAAAATTATTGCTACACAACCGGCAAAAAAACCCTTGGGTTTACACCTAAAAACTCAGGGACTTGTCGGAGCAGAAGAATTAAACGTACTATTTGCCAATCAGCTAAAACACGTCCGTAAACTATTTGAAATTCAAAAGGGTGTATTCAAATTTGATAGCAAAGCGAATCTACCTTGGAATGAAATGACTGGACTAAGTCTAGGTGCAATTCAGGTTGCAATTATGGCTTTAAGAGTTCTCAAACGTTGGGAAATTATGTCCGATGTCATACCTCATCATAGTTCTGCGATCGCTGACATTACAGACAATCGAACTCACCTACATCTGAATGCTTTTGAAAGACAGGTATGGGAGTTTGCCAATGGACGCATATCTTTAAATGATATTGCAACTGAGCTTCAACAACCTATTCTATTAGTTCAAGGTGCAGCTTATCGATTAATGCTCGCAAATCTTGTAGATGAAATACCTATGGTCAGAATTGCAAATATACATCAAAAGAATGCTGAACTTGATAGCTGGAATCCTAAAATTATTGCATCTACATCAGTACCAGACAAAATAAAAGATATCAAACCCCAGACTCTAAGCAGTTCTTTCTTAGAAAACTTAGTTGGCTTTTTACGCAGTCATGCCTAAAATACCTGCTCCCAACTGCAAGTCTTTTATGAGTGGTGTCTAAGCCAATTTCACGAAAATTATATTATGTCCGTGGGGGCGCAAACCTTGCGCCCTCTGTGGTATTTAATGAGAATCTAGATAAAAAAATATACATAAGAATATACATAAATTATAAATCTATTCAAATTAGTTATTAAATTTTTAATTAAACAAATATTTTTGGAAATCATTGTATCATAAAAAACATTTTTATACCTGTTAAATACTGGTAAGTATTATCTTAATTTAAAGCAAATTTGTTAAAGTCATCACGCTATGGAAAAAATAATTTGTGATTTAAAACACATTTTAAATAGTATATTTACATAAGTCAAAAATAAGTATATATAATTTTTTTTTGTAAAAAAACGAATTGAATAATGTCTTTTTTTATATATAGTGTTATACGTAGTGTGTTAAAGTTATTTTGCAAAAAGTAAGTATGTATTTATTAACTATTTTATAAAAGTGATTTGCTTTACTTTTTAAAATACACTGAACTGTAAAATTACTTTTATACCTAAGTATTACTTTTTATATCTAAGTATTACTTTTACAATATATTTAAGTTAGAAGGAGGTTTTCAGATAAATTCAATGGTTATAAATTGATGGATTTATTAAAGGCTGCAAATTTCAGAATATAGATCCTCACAGAATAACTTTACTCCTAATTCAGCTACCAATTGTCGTCTTACAAGATAGTTTGTTTTATAGCGAGCAGCAATAAAGACGAAAGCAATTTCAGTTTTCAGGGTGATAATGAATAGTTTCCATGTCTAAATCACTCAACTTCATAGAGTGTTAAATATGGGTACAGACTTGAAATTATAATGATTTTGGTCATCGGCACACCGCCGAGGCAGAGCAGGTAAAAGTGATGACCGGTATTCCCCGGTCAATTGAGCCATCAGAATTATATGTTTTTTTCTATGACTATGCTCTATGACTATGCTAAGTAATACCTGAATAAGATGAGTATAAAACAGATTAGTCCTCTAAAATACCTTAAATCCCTATCCTTCCTCAAATGCTCCTATTCAAGAGTTATGTTGTTAGAAAACGTAGTTAAATCTATATGGAGTAGAAGTTAATGGAAATCCTACGCATTCTCATTACAGGTAGCGTAGGAGTGGGTAAAACAACTATGATTCGCACTATCAGCGATTTAGAGGTTGTTGAAACTGAAAAGAAAGCCACAGATGAAACTGCATCTATAAAGGAAACAACTACAGTTGCACTTGATTTTGGACGTTTAATTTTTGCACCTAATCAAGCACTGCATCTTTACGGAACCCCAGGACAAGCTAGATTTGATTTTATGTGGGAAATCCTGTTTCGTCGAACTGAGGCTGTAATTCTTTTAGTAGATGCTCATAGTCCTGACTCTTTCCCATACAGCTTGCAGATTCTAGAATTTATCAAGAATATTAAGCAAGTACCAATGTTAATTGGGGTAACTCATACAGACTCTCCAGAAGCTGTTTCATTAAATGAAATAGAAAAAGCTTTGGGTTTCACAGATAATTTTTCTATACCAAAAATTATCCCTGTCAATCCTAATGATAAAGCTTCTGTAACTGAAGCTCTACTGATGCTGGTTGAGGAACTAATGAAGACCCCACTCGAAGAGTAGATAGTAGGTATGAGGGGCACCCTATGCTGATAAGGAACATATTTTCTCTACTTTTAGGTGCCTTTAAAAGAAATTCTACTAGTTCTGAAAACACAAAATATCTACCACCTCCAACAGCAGAGAATAAATCTGATGCTGAGGAGATCATAACAGAAGACGACCAGTCTTCAATCACCATATTTCCAACCAACATATCCCCAACAAATACATCAAAGAAAAGAACCATGATTAATATTTCTATGTTGCAAGATGTCTTGCAAAACTTTGTTACCTCAACTCCTGACGTTCAAGGTGTTGCATTAGTAAGTCCTGATGGTTTATCTTTAGCCTCAGTTTTACCCACTCAAATGGATGAAGAGAGAACTGCTGCAATGTCTGCATCCATTCTTTCATTAGGAGAACGTATAGGTAGCGAACTTTCTCGTGGTGGAGTCGAGAGAATAGTTGTAGAAGGTGAGAAGGGTTATGGAATTTTAGTTGGTTGTGGTTCAGAAGCTGTTTTATTAGTTTTAGCTAGCTCCACAGCAAAACAAGGTTTGCTCTTCTTAGAAATTAAGAGAATTGCTACAAAAATTACCGAGTTATTAGGTTAATGATTGAGTATCAATTAAATATCATCAATTAAGACTTTTAACGACTTCAACTTCGTAATAAATATTTCATTACTTTAGATTCACTCCTATTGATTCACAAGAATGTAGATAAATCTTAACTTGCACATTTTATAACCCTGAAATATCAAGGGTTTTAGAATTTATCGAAAAATGTACAAGTTTCATTTGTTACAAGGTGGAGTTAAGTTTTGTTCTGCCGGAATTTTAAATTTTGAATTACCACCTTGTGGGTCGCTCACATCTTGCACCAAGATACATTAATGAAAATTAATTACTCAGTATAAGCTTTAAATTTTTATTCAGCCATAGAAACCGCTGTTGAATAATGTAGCTTTATTGCATAATTTTTTTTATTTTCGTGGTTTATACGGTTAGATGCAAGATATGAAAGAATCTAAAGTTAATTTGCCTTGCTTTGCCTTACTTACAAATTTTATTCCATTAGACTAGTTAGGTTTTATTATGGCTGTAGATCCACAAACTTTTTTCTCCACACTAGAAGCACGAATTTCTTTCACTGCTGAAGATAAGCAATTACTTCAATTAAATGCTGATTGGGGAAAAAGCGTAGCTCCTGAAATGGCAGAACACTTTTACGCTTATTTAGGCAGAGATGAAGAGATGAGCGCAATTTTAAATCACGGTGAAGAACGCGCTCATCGTTTGCGTGAAACCTTTATTGAATGGTTTCATGAAATGTTTACAGGTATGGATGATTGGGGTAAAGATTATGCAGAACGTCGCTGGAAAATCGGCTTAGTTCATGTCAGAATCGGTATTGGTCCCCAACACGTAGTTCCTGCAATGGCTACTGTTGTCCATGAAGTCGGTAAGCGTCTCAAACAAGATGGCAAAAGTGAAGAGCTAAAAGACGCTCTTAGCCGTATCTGTATGATTGATTTAGCTTTTATTGAGCAAGCTTACGTAGAAGTATCTTCTGCTGCTGTACTCACAGAAACTGGATGGACAGAAGGTCTATTTAAACGCTTAATTGCAACTGGTGCTAATGCTATGAATTAAATACCTGAAAAATCCTATTAGCTTAGTGATATAAGTTTTTATTTGGATAAAATAAACTAACGCACCGATTAATATGGTGCGTTAGACCGATTCAATATTATCGTAAAAATCCGATTTTACTTTGGCTCTAAAACACCCTACAAGAATTTTATTTTTTATTTATAAACACGTTAAATGAAACATTAAATTAAGCATCTATTATCAAAATCTAAATAATTAATTTAACTTAAAGGAGACAGGAAGAAGAGCAATATTACACTATTACTCTCCTCAGTCTTCCGATAACCAGCTTGCTCAGAACCTTCCCTTACTTCTCATACTTTTCATAAGCTGCTACAATTCGCTGCACTAAAGGATGACGCACAACATCTTTTTGAGAAAATTCACATATAGAAATACCTTCAACATTTCTTAATATTTTTACAGCCATAGCTAAACCAGACTGTTGTTGAGATGGTAAATCGGTTTGGGTCATGTCACCTGTGACCACCATTCGGGAGCGGAAACCCAAACGGGTCAGAACCATTTTCATCTGGGCTGAAGTAGTATTTTGTGCCTCGTCTACAATCACAAAGGCATTATTTAAAGTCCGTCCTCGCATATATGCTAGAGGTGCGACTTCAATAATTCCTTTCTCCATCAGAGAAGGTAATCTTTCCGTACCAATGAACTCGTTGATTGCGTCATATAAGGGACGCAAATAAGGATTAATCTTTTGCTGCAAGTCTCCAGGTAAAAAGCCTAGTTTTTCCCCTGCCTCTACAGCCGGACGGGTTAATATAATCTTTTCAAACTGATTATCTAACAATGCTTGTACAGCCACCACAACGGCTAAAAATGTTTTTCCTGTACCCGCAGGTCCCACACAAAATGTTAAATCTTTCTTACGAAGAGCATTAATATACTGTTTCTGTCGGAAAGTTTTAGCTCTAATCTGTTCCCCACGTCGGGTTTTAGCAACAATATCTTTTTGTAATTCTTGCAGTTCATCTTCACGATGGGTATCAAGAGCTTGACGTGCAGTCAATATATCAGTGTTAGATACTTGTGTTCCCTGACTCCACAAATCAGATAGCGATCGCACTAATTTTTGTGCAAGTTCGATTTGTTTGGGAGTACCCGAAATCACTACATTTTGACCGCGTAAAACTAAAGTCGCTCCTGTTTGTTGAGATAAGAGTTTAAAATTTTCCTCTTTATCTCCAGCAAGAGCGATCGCGCTAGGTATATCAGGTAATTCAATAGTTATGGCATCTGCCATAGTGTTGCTTTAGTATTTTTCTACAATTGTCTCAGTATCTTTCAAGTTTGATTAGAAATAAAATTTATTTAAAATTTATTTGAAATTTATTTGAAATTTAATTTATTTAAAATCTATCTGAAAATTAAATGCAAAATTCTTAACATTATACCACTGCTGGCATATGTTAGGACATCTTCATATTTATTCTAGAAGATTTATTCTAGAAGATTTATTACAAATTGGTCATTACAACTTCATCAATTACCTTGAGGGGATTATATTTTGGGTCAACTAGGGTCAAAGAAACTGCCGATAGTTAGGGCAGTTTCTTTTGAGAATCAGCGCAATCTAGGCTTAGCAATGGGTCTTGGGGTGCTTCTACGCCTTTCTATAGAATGTGGCGGTGGCAAGCGTTTTTCGACTTCTTCACTGCTGGGAATGTTATCACGGCTGCTACTACTGCTAGTATTGCTGCCGTAAATATCAAGATATACTGACTGTCGGGCTATTTTTGCTGCTGCTGCCACTACAGTGCGAATCGCCTGGATATTGCGTCCACCTCGACCAAATACTTTTCCTTTATCTGTATCATCAAACGCAATACGAATCCATACTCTTTGGCTATTTTGAGAAAGTTCGCAGTCAATACTCAGAGTTTCTGGAGAATCTAAAAAAGGCTGCATAAGAAAATTTAGCAGCTCGGCATAATCAGGCATAGACACTGGGCAATTGATTCCGATATTAGGATGCAGATTGTGTATTAACCTGTTCAAAAACATTATTTTTTTCCAGGATTCGACGCACGGTATCAGTAGGTTGAGCGCCTTGCTGTAAACGCTTTACGATACTAGGAACATCCAATCTTACTTCGTCTGTTCTAGGGTTATAAAAGCCTAACTCTTGGAGGGGACGACCATCGCGACGAGATAGATTGTTCATAGCAACAATGCGGTAGCTTACTTCCCGCTTTTTACCGTATCGCTTCAAGCGCAATTTAATCATGATGAAAGAAACATTACTCCTTATACTGTGGGATTTGTATCTGAATAACTGAAGGTATAAGTTAACCCTTCTATCTCCAGGTTACCAAACGCAAAAATATTTGAGTATTGGTAACTTCCTTGGTTTGCATCTAGTCTAATTTTTATGAGGCAACAAAAATTGTTGCACCACCGATTTGATGCATAACTATTTTAATAACACTTCATTTTTCATGAACTATGAACCCCCGTAAGGGAAAAGTACATAAAAAATCTAGTAACAGATGCTAATTTTAGCATTTGCCGGGAGTTTTGACCGCTAATAATTCTTAGCTATAAGCTGCAATTAGTTACTACTAGAGGGTTCCAAAGCCCTTTTTCTTTTTGATTTTCTTAGCTTTTTTACGACCTCCACCTCCACCAGGGTAAGGCGATCGCCCTGCTGCTGGATTACCACCACCGAAAAGTCCTCCTGGCATACCTGGTAGTCCTCCACCTTGTCCCATCTGTTGCATCATGCCACGCATTCTCTGAAAGTCGCTGACTAGTTTGCTCACATCTGATTCTCTATACCCTGCTCCTCCAGCAACTCTTCTTCTGCGACTAGGAGAACTAGAGAGCAAATCGGGATTGTGGCGTTCTTCTTTAGTCATGGAGTTAATCATCGACTCACAGCGCTTTAGTTGACTTTCTCCCTTCTCTAACTGGTCGCTGGTCAATTTGTTCATACCGGGAATCATTTTTATGATACCTCCGATAGAACCCATATTTTTCAAAAGACGCAGTTGCTTGAGAAAATCTGTAAAGTCAAACTTTGCAGACAAAATTTTCTCTTGCATCTGTTCAGCATCAGCAAGGTCAATTTCTTCTTGGGCTTTTTCTACTAAAGTTAAAACATCTCCCATCCCCAAAATTCTCGATGCCATGCGTTCTGGGTAAAAAGGTTGTAGCGCTTCTACTTTTTCCCCCACACCCACGAATTTAATTGGTTGTCCAGAAATTCGCCTAACTGAGAGTGCTGCACCACCACGGCTATCACCGTCCATCTTTGTGAGAATTGCCCCAGTAATTCCAATCTGCTCGTGGAAAGTACGGGTGAGACTGGCTGCTTCTTGACCAGTCATGGCGTCTACAACTAACAGGGTATCCTCGGGATTTACGACCTCTTTTACCCGTGCTAGTTCTGCCATCATATCGCCATCTATCTGTAAGCGACCGGCAGTATCAATAATAACTGTGTCTATTCCTTCTACACGGGCATGCTCTACTCCCTGACGGGCTATTTCTACTGGGTCTGCGTCGTTTCCTAAGTCAAAAACTGGTACATCTATCTGTTTTCCTAAAGTTTTCAACTGATCGATTGCCGCAGGACGATAAACGTCTGTAGCGACCATTAAACAACTGCGCTCAATTTTACGCAAATGCAAGGCTAATTTGGCAGTGGCTGTGGTTTTACCAGTACCTTGCAGACCAGCCATTAAGACTACTGTGGGTGGACTATCTTTATGTGCGAGGGGAACATTAACTTCTCCCATCACTTCTACTAACTGGTCATTGACAATTTTGACGAGTTGTTGGTCGGGTCTAACACCAGCAATGACTTCGGCACCTAATGCTTTGGTTTTAACCTCGGCAATAAAATCTTTAACTACCTCAAGGTTGACATCTGCTTCGAGCAAAGCTCGACGTATTTCCCGCAAAGCATCTTGGATATTTGAGTCAGTAATTTTATCCTGACCCCGTAATTTTTTCCAAGCAGATTCTAAACGATCGGCAAGTAAATCAAACATAATTATCTAAATACAACTAATCTAATTACAACTAATTTTATTCATCAAGGTTGCTTCTCCAAAAATAGGATCTGTTCTGGGATGATAAATAATTACCCTTTTAGATAGTTTATAGAATTTCAAGGCAGCTAGTACGGCTAGACAAAATTCAAAATGTTAGCAAACCCTACTGTTTCGGTTTGCAACGAACAAAATATACAAAATCTTGATGAGGTAAGCCTTTGATAGATTTCAAATGGTTAGTTTATTCATGCCATAATGTAGTAATATTGCTGTGCGGTTATTACTACATGGTTACTACTAAGTACTTCAACAAAATAAATTAAATATATCGATTACAAAAATCGATTACAGAATTGATCTAGAAAAATCACCTACCCATAAGGTTTATAGCTCAATTAATTTATTGTGTGTATGTGTAAATATTTTGGTTTACCTATTTACATGGTTCTTACTATGTGATTTATCAAAAGTCTTGTTTTGTACATGAAACATCTCGATGATGTAGAATTTACGTTCTATTCGATTATCATGTATAATTACAGACAGTTAGGTTGGAAGTCTTGTTTTTTCGATCTAGTACTTAATTATAAGATTTATTTGAAATTTATGAATTGCTTACAGTTTAATTTTAAGTTTATATATTGATTCGTAATTAATTTATAATAATTTTGTTTAGAAGTTAGGATAACTGGTTTCTTTCCAATTTATTCTGATAGTAAAATTCTATTAAAACTACATATTTATTTAATTTAGAGCTTATTAGAGCTTATATTTCAGTCTATTGTTTATCTTCCCTAGCGATAAGTTAAAAGTATTGTCACCAATCTATTTTATTTCCAGTTCAGCCTGATTGAGATAACCCTGTTAGGATTTGTGATAAAGTCGCTCTGTTATAGCTTAAGCTTAAGGTGCAGTATCTCATAGATATCTTACAAAGAAGATATCGCTCAATTCTAATTCATGGATTTTATATATACATAATTGAAATATATTTGATGGTAAATATACTTGATGGCAAAATATTCCCCTAATTTAAATATAAAAATTAGATAAATATATATCAAAGCAATACTTTATATAAAAAAAATTTTAATCTGTATTATATGTATTTTGCAATTATCTATAATGCGTCATATTCTATGATATGAAAAAAATAATTCTAAATTCATTTATTAAAATTATCTAAATATTTAAATGATATATGTAGCTATTAAAGTAATGAAAATATTAAAATACATC
This sequence comes from Mastigocoleus sp., assembly GCA_050042865.1. Lineage (GTDB taxonomy): Bacteria > Cyanobacteriota > Cyanobacteriia > Cyanobacteriales > Nostocaceae > JBCCDM01. The sequence continues at coordinate 59,060 of JBHJJE010000030.1, read as the reverse complement.
AGGCTTATTACTGATACGTTATGATACCGTATATTGTTTTTCAGTTACAGTGATTATTGATATAGTGAATTCAGCTATATGGGGATATTAAGATTAGGTTTCGTTTGTAATAGTTCCTTATGGATGATAAGAGGTATTAAACGTGGCTTCAGTGAATTATAAAAAGTATTTTCATAAAGGATTATTTGGAGAGTTATTGCTGAAAATTGCACCAATTCTCTTACTTACTTTGAATATTATTGCAATTGTAGTGAATCGGGATAGCTCACCTAGTATTTTATTAAGCACTATTATTTGCTTTATTATTTTGCGAACTCTCTTGAAAAGACAGGAAGAATATTTTCAGAGTTTAGAAACAGCAGTTGGAGATGGAGTTGGAAGCCTTATACTACATAAAGTTGAGAAAAATGAAAAAAATATCAATCAAACAAATGATAGTTTAAAAATAGCAGATACTAATAATTTAGCAGCAAAAGATTTAGCAGTGAACATTGAAAATATTACTCTCCAAAGCCCCTTAAATGAAGCCATGCTCATTTCAGATTTGAGGAATGCTCAGTTAATGAGGATTAATTTAAGTGGAGTATATCTAAGTGGTAGTAATCTTACTGGTGCTAATCTGATAGAAGCTAAACTTGCTAATGCTAACTTGTGTGGTGCGACATTAAATAATACTAATCTTAGTGATGCTGATTTACAAGATGCAAATTTAAGTAACGTAGATTTTGTTGAAGCAAATTTCAATAATGCCAATTTACAAGCAGTAAATTTGAGCAGTGCGAACCTCAAAGGTGTTTGCTTAGAAAAAGCGAACCTGAGTAAAGCGAATCTAAGTGGTTGCAAATTAAGTGAAGCAGATTTAAGTTATGCCAACCTTGATAATGTTTATTTGTGGAATGGTGATTTAAATAATACTCGATTACTAAGTACAAATTTCAATAATTCTTATTTAAATAGCGTAAAATTTAGAGACTCACATATAGAGAATACAACTTTTCGGAAAGCTCAACTTCACCATTCTAATTTCAAAAACACCAACCTAACTCATGTAGATTTCTACTGTGCAGATTTAGCTGGAGTTAACTTCAAAAATGCCGATTTAAAGAAAACTAACTTTGAAAATGCAGATTTAAGAAATAGCAGCTTTGAAAATGCAAATTTAAGTGAAGTTAACCTCAGTGGAGCAAATTTAAGCTATGCAAACCTTGCAGGTGCAGATTTAAGAGAAATAGATTGTAGTAATACCAATTTTGAAGGAGCACAAGTAAAATTTGCTTTGTTTGATAAGAGTAAAGGATTAACGGAAGAAATGAAGTTGGATTTACAGCACAGAGGAGCAATTTTTGAGGATGAAGCTTGAGTTTGGGGAATGGGTAATGGGTAATAGGTAATAGGTAATTGATGATTGATGTAGCTAGTAAGTGATTAATTCTTCTACTTCATCAGCTTTATTTGGTAACCCCGCAGTTAAGACCTCGCTACCCTGGGAGGTCACTAAAACATCATCTTCTATACGTATTCCTCGCACATCTTTAAATTGAGATAAACGTTCCCAATCAATAATTTCTGCATACTGCGATCGCACTTCTTTATTATCTAAAATGGCAGAAACTTGATAAAAACCTGGTTCAATGGTCACTAACATTCCTTCATACAAAGGACGATTCAAGCGCAGATATCCTAGACCAAAGCGACTACTTCTATCTCTTCCTACTTCATAACCTGCAAAATCTCCTAAATCTTCCATATCATGGACATCTAGTCCCAAAAGATGTCCAATTCCATGGGGAAAGAAAAGCGCATGAATATCTGAGTCTACTAATTCTTGAGTTTTACCTTTCAAGATACCCAAATCAACTAGACCTTCAGCAATTATATTGCAAGCAGTTAAATGTAACTCTTCGTACTCTATACCAGGTTTAACTTTAGTAATACATTCGTCATGAGCAGCTAAAACAACATCGTAAATATCTCGCTGTGTAGATGAAAACCTACCAGAAACCGGGAAAGTACGGGTAACATCAGCTGCCCAACCAGTCTCGGTTTCAGCACCCACATCAGCTAATATTAAATCCCCTGGATGCAAGGAGTTATAATACTTTTCATTATGAAGAACCTCACCACGAACAGTAACTATACTGTTGTAAGAAGTTGTCATATTATGACCAATAATTACACTTTCCATGGCTGCTCGAACTTCCGCTTCTGTTTGAGCTGTCTTTACTGCTCTCATTCCGGCTTTATGAGCTAATACTGTTATATCAGCAGCTTTACGTAATTCTGTTAATGCTGCTTTATCATGTATTAGACGTAATTTTATAATTGCCTGTACCAAAGTTAAATCGATTCCTTGGGGTGGAGTTTGTGGTAAAATCCACCTGTCGAGTAACTGGGACTGTTGAGTCCAGGTAGTTGCATCTTGGACTGCAATAGTTGCAACACCTTGTAAACGTGAATTCAATTCTTCTAGGGGATAAGCAGCATCAGCACCGATTTGTTCAGCAATTTCGGATACTGTTGGTGTTTCTCCATACCAAAGAGCACTACTAGGTGCTGCTTCATCTAGAAAAAGTTCTAATTTATCTGCTTCTAGACGAATTGCAGCATTGGGTAAGGGAAGTCCAGCGAAGTAAAGAAAATGACTGCTAGCACGAAAGGGAAAAGCGTTTGCAGCAAAGTTGCGAGGACTACGACTTCCTGACCACAGGACTGCTGGAAAGTCGATTAGTTTACTAAGACGTTGACGACGCTGGTATAAAATATCGGCTAAGGATTGGGAAGTATTTTTAGTGAGCATAATCAAATATTAAAAAAGACCCAGAATCAGAAAGCTGTATTACATGCTTATACCAATTATTTGACACTCCTCATCCATTAATTATTAGTTATTAACTAATAGCATTGTATATATTCAGAATCCCCAACGAGAAAAAATGCGATCGCAAGCTACTGGATAACATGTAAGTAGGGAGCAGGGGAAATGAAAAAATCTACTTAGACAATTGTTGGTGTTAGCGTAGCTTGTCCAGAGGGAATAAATTGTTTTTCCTGAGGGAGTTCCTAGGTACAGCAGATACTCCAGGAGTTAAATATGTGCGACCTGTAAACCCTGTAGAGACGTTAAATTTAACGTCTCTGTCTTGTATGTGGGAGATGTTTTGCGTAAACCATACCCCACGATCTAATTTTACTCCGGTGTTTTTTGTAAATCGGGTCTTTCTTCAGGAACTATAGCTCCCTCAACCGGACAAACTTGGATACAGATACCACAATCAATGCAAGTGGAAAAATCGATCCAATACCAGTCAGTTCCCTTAGTATTCTTTCCTGGTCCGTCGTGTATACAAGCTACAGGACAAGCATCGACGCAATCTGCAATACCTTCACAAACATCTGTAACAATTGTATGTGACATAGTTCCCCTCTCAATGGAATCAAAATATATACTAATTATCACTAATTATCAGTTATCAGGATACAGGAGTTATTCACATCTCTACTACCCGGTTTCACCAACGCTCCAATGGTATCTGAAAAGGAGAAAGCGCTATAAAATTAGAAATTCAATTAAAAAATTGCAGCATTAACTAGTAGATGGGGAAGAAAAAGTAAATAAGCAGTTGTATAACTGAGTAGTAAATATACAAATAATTCTATATTCTTAAAAAATGCTATTAAAACTGAAGTATTGGAAAATATTCCCAGTATTTGTTTTTGTTTTGTTAACTGCTGCTTATAAAGTTCGTCCTTCCTCTACATCTGCTGAATCATTAGCTAAATCTGATATCACTCAGCAGCAAGTTGATCAAATAGTTTTAACATTATCGGGACACGATGCACCTGTCGAAGCATTATCGATAAGTCCTGAAGGAAAAATATTAGTAAGCGGTTCTGCTGACAATACAGTTAAAGTTTGGAACCTACATAATGGAAAATTACTCCGAACTTTGAAAGACCATAAAGGTAGAGTTACATCTGTTGCGATCGCTCCTGATGGAGAAATATTAATTACTGGAAGTGATGATAGTACTATTAAAATTTGGAATCTCAAAACTGGAGAATTAATAAGTACGTTAAATCAATCTGAAGCAGTAGTGACATCAATAGTAATTACTCCGGATGGGAAAAAATTCATTGGTGCAAGTACAGATAAAATTATTAAAGTATGGAATTTAAAAAATCAGGAGTTAGAAAAGACTTTTAAAGCTGATACAGCTTCCTTAGGGATAAGTGGAGATGGTAAAACTTTATTTAGCGGCAATAACGACGGTACGATTCATTTATTTGACTTTTCTAGTGGAAAACTTCTACAAATACTAACACCACCTTTACCAAAAAACCCTGATTTTGATTTTCAAAAAGCATCTGCTGTCTCATCAATTGCTGTTAGTAATGATGGGAAAACTCTTGTAAATAGCGGTTATGATGATACCCATTTATCGATTCAAGAAACTGATGGGAAGAATATTAAAGTATGGAATCTCCAGACAGGAACATTAATTCATAATTTCTCTGTAGGTATTGGTAGCATTGATGCTGTAGCCATTAGTCCTGATGGTAAAACTTTTGCTAGTGGTGGTTATGCCTATGAGATTAGCTTGTGGGATGTAACTACAGGGAAACGATTACGTACCCTTTCTGCGAAACAGGGAGGAGTTAAGGCTTTAGCTTTTAGCAAAGATGGAAAAATCTTAGTTAGCAGTAGTGGTAATAAGTCGATTAAGGTTTGGCGTTTATCACATTGACATTCAAGATAGAGACCTTTGACACTCTCAGATCTAAATGTACTGAGATTCTCTAGGCTAAACCTAGAAGGAATAGTCAAATATCCCCCTAGGGGCACCCCTCTCCCAACTTTGGGAGAGGGGATGGGGTGAGGGAGAGAGATTTGGAGTACCAAACTATAATCATATAAATAGCATGATTTTTCACTCCCCAAAAACCCAAAAAGTACACAGCCTATTATCTCTACTGTTTGTTTTTAGCTACTTATTAATTAATCTGGGGAATTAATATTACTAATTAACAGACTCAATTGTTGGTGAATTATCAGGTGTAACCCAAGCAATTTTAGTAATACCGCGATCGCGTGCATACTGTCGAATATTGTCTGGGTCTTTTCCTCCTAATTCAATCTCAACTCGTACTAGGTGAGTGGAGTCTCGGAGTTTTTCTGCATAGGCAAAGGCTGTATTATATGCTTCTTGATTTTGTGGTACTACTAACCAATTAATTGCCGGTATGGTTTCTGGTAATTGCTGTGTTGATAGCAAAACTTGGTATAAATCTTCAATAAACACAGCAAAGCCGATGCCGGGTATATCCTGCTTTTGAGGATGATACATACCCAGAAGTTTGTCGTAACGACCACCAGTACCTAAGACTCTGGTCTGGTTATCAGTTTTGCTAACTATTTCAAAGACGATACCAGTGTAATAATCAATTGTTTGAATTAAACTTAAATCCAAAATTAGAGGTATCGGTAAACTTTTGTGCTGATTACAGAGTAAATCAACCAGAGACTGTAAATTATCAACTGCTGATTGCTGTTGGGAATCTAAATTCCAGGCTTTAAGTTTTGTTAAAACTTCCGTGGGATTTCCCCGCAAATCCATAATATTCCTTGCCCTTTCCTGGAGTTCCTCACTCAAAGGTAATAAATCTATTGCAATTCGATCCAAAGAAGCGATCGCACTGCGGACTTGGGGACGAATATCTTCAGGAAACGATGAGAGCAAAGAAGCGGTAATTTGAGCTTCCCCTAAAATTAAATGCCAATTTTTTAAAGAAAGCGATCGCAAACAGTTTGTTAACAACAGTAAAATTTCAGCGTCAGCAACTAAACCACCACCACCTAATAATTCTACGCCGACTTGATAAAATTCTTGCTGGCGATTATGTTGTAGTTCTCGGGTTCGTCGAAATACATTAGCGTTATAGTATAGACGCTGGGGATAACTTGCATCACCCATATGAGTGACTGCTGTGCGAGCAATAGAAGCCGTTAACTCCGGACGCAAACCCAATTCTTCATTTTCGGAATTGTGGAGATTAATCACCGTAGAACGTTGAATTGCACCTCCTGCCATTAAAGTATCCATACGTTCCAAAGTTGAGGTAATAATCCTGTGATATCCCCAACGATGAAACATTTGCTCAAGACGCTGTTCAATCCAGCTTTTTTGAGTTACATCTAAAGGTAGTAAATCTCTTGCACCCGCAGGTGGTTGATACACCATTATTTTTTCTTTCCACCAAACAAACCACCAAACAAACCACCCCCTCCAGACTTACTTGGTTGTTTATTCCCAGCAGCAGACTTCGCTGTTGGCTTAGCTGTACCGGTTTTTTTACCCAAAATCTGTTCAACTTTTTCTTTCCCCGCAGACGCTGTTTTGTCTTGGGGATCTAATTTTAGGGAGCGGTCAAAATGGACTTTTGCCATCTTGGTTTGATTTTGCTTCAAATAGACCGTTCCAATCAAGCTATGACAGCGAGGATTATTTGGATCAAGTTTCAAAGCATCTTGTAATTCTACCCTGGCAGGACTCAATTGGTTTTTAGCAATTAACTCTTGAGCGCGTCGAACATATTGCTCTACGGCTGAATTCTCAGATACTGAAGATTCGGGGGAGGTCTTAGAATTCCCATTATTATTGTTTTGAGCTTGGGTTTGAGCTTGGGTTTGAGCTTGATTATTACCAGCAGGAGCAGGTGGTGGTGATACGTTAAACTTTTTCCCTCCAGTCCGCATCAAATATACAGCATTCAGTTCACTAATTTGAGCGATCGCTGAGATTACTCGCTCTAAAGAGTCATACTGCACCTTAGAAAGTTGAGCAATCGCTGTTTTATACAAGTGGTCAATATTAGGTGCACTAGCTAATTTTCTAGCAGCATCAGTATTTAAATCTACCGACGCAGAATCTTGCACTAAACGCTTTCCTAATTGGGATAAAATTGCCATATATTCAGCGCGATCGCTGTCGTTAGAAAGTTTCTCATAAGCCGGATTAACTAACTTAGATAGTAAATCGCTAGCTAGCTGTTTATGTGCAGCATCAGATGTAGCGCAGCTATCAGGATGGAGACGACGAGCTATTTTCAAATAACGTTTGCGGATTGCTTTAGCATCAGCATCAATCGGAACACCTAAAACTGCGTGACAATCGGTTAAATCATGTTTAAATAATCCACGTTCAATTTTTAAAGACATAGTGTAATTAAATAGTTTAATTAGATAGTTTAATCGGGCAGATATGGTCGTTAATAGATGTAGTTAGATAATGTACGAAGTTTTTTTATTACCACTTACACAAAAGTATTGGTTATGTTTGTTTCATATAGAGAGCTATCCATAAGTTACCCCCGCATCCAAAACTTTTCGCATCAGTTTTGATTTCAATCCGAACAAAGCTAATAATTAGTTAGGTCAATCAGTTAGATTAATCCAGGTATCTGAGATATTATTTCCTCCAAAGTTAGTAGTAAACTTCAGTGATAAAATAATAGAATTCTAAGATAAGCTAAATTTGATGCTACTCACCTACGTATAATTGACTGTATAAGGCAAGATAGTTAAGTTCTAAATATCAGTCGAACACTCCCCGGTCTGAAAGGGAAAGACTTACCTTTACAGGAAAGGAAAGCCAGGGAGATATTACAGGGAAATATTAAACACTTATAATAAAACCGGCAGGGAGCAACTTTTCAAGATATAGAGCAGGGGAAAAGAGAATTTCTAGTTTTTTGCACAGATACGGGAATAATAACTAATTATCTGGACATGATATTACTTCTTCCCTCTTCCGCGAGTTAAGTCCAAATTCATGTATAGTATATTTCCCAGCCTCTCGACTGGGAAATAGTCCGGATGTTTTATCTAAAAAACTTTTTGAAATAAACTTTTTGAAATAATTACTAACCCCAACTAGCTAAGGAAGGGATATTTTGTAACTCTTTACTTAAACTGTCGTGTAAATGACCATTAGTTGCCAGAATTCTCCCAGATTCTAACTGAATTGGAGAGTTATCATATGCACTCACCCGACCTCCGGCTTCTTGTAATATAATTATTCCCGCAGAAATATCCCAAGGGGATAAACCCCGCTCCCAATAGCCATCTAACCTTCCACAGGCAACGTGTGATAAATCTAGAGAAGCAGAACCACCACGTCTGACACCTTGAGTAATATGAGTCAAATGACAGAACTCAGCGTAATTGTTATCAGAAGTTTCCCGTCTGTCGTAAGCAAATCCCGTCACCAATAAACTTTTACTTAACTCTTGAGTTTGAGATACTTTAATTGGTTTGCGATTACGAGTTGCTCCCAAATCCTGTGCTCCTCGAAATAGCTCATCGTGTAAAGGGTCATAAATTACACCTAATTTTGGTACCCCATCTACTAATAACCCAATCGAAACAGCAAATGCTGGATATTGGTGTGCATAATTAGTCGTACCATCAAGGGGGTCAATTGCCCAAAGATACTTACTATCCTGCTTCCCTAATTTTCCTGACTCCTCCGCCAAAATAGCATGGTCAGGGAAATGACGACCCAAACTTTCCAAAATCACAGCTTCAGCAGCCTTATCAGCCACTGTAACTAGGTCTCCTGGACGACCTTTCTCTTCCACAGAGTCTTCCAACTTACCGAAATAATCTCGCAGAACAACACCAGCACATAAAGCTGTCTCAGTTGCAATATCCAGAATACTTTGCAGTTCCATTTAAGTTTTTTACTTATCAGCAAACAATTACCAGTTAAAAGTTATCAGCAAACAGTTCCCAATAATCATCAACCATCAATTACCACCCACAATACAGTTCGGTTAAATATTGAGTGGAGAGTGACCGAAACAATTCAAAATTCAAAATTCAAAATGCAAAATTCAAAATTAAAGAGAAAATAAATAATTTTTAATTTTGTTCGTCAAAGACGTTCTCGAAGAGTATTACTAATTTTGAATTGGAGCGTAGCGATTGACGAGTGAGGAGTGAATAGTGGTTTTGAAGTTATCTAAATCGACGACGATATTCAGCAGGAGTGAAGCGCATGGGTTTTTCTGGATTCCAAATACCTTTACCCATAATTCTGGCAAAATGCTGAGCACGTTCTAGACGTAAATCGTACTTGTGATTTGGCGATCGCGCTACAAATAATGCATGTCCTTCTTTGATTAATTGTTCGTTTAATAACACATCATTCTGCCATACATAAGCCAAAGTTCGGTCGTATTTATCCTCTCGCTGTACATCAAACTCCAACATCACGGGTTTATCATCAATAAGTTCCTGTAGTCTTTGCTGTGCTCTATACCCAAATGGAGTTTGTCGTCTAGGAGCTGCATCAGTACCAATTAAACGTACTTGAGTAAGTAAATTAATCTGTTCTCTTAAACCACTAATTTCTAAAGTATTTCCAGTTGCAACCCGCGTTACTTTTACTTCTTGCTGTGGTTTGACAGTTTTTTTCTCCTGGAAGTGACAAGCATTCAGTAGTAAGAATAGGAGGGAAATAGTAAGTAAGTGGGTTGGGAAGCGCATGGGGAGTGGGTGAGTGGGGTAATGGTAAATGGGAAGTAGTGAGTGGGGGAGTGCTAAATCCCTACCTGTTCAAATTAATCATCATCTAAAGGTAAACCCGCTTTTACTTTACCTCTGCCGAAATAACGTCCAAACTGGAGTTCGTAAACTTCATCTTCATCCTGGGTTTCCACCTCCAGATCGGAGCGAGCATAACTCACGCATAAGAGCGCATATCCCTGCTTCCTTAGCTCTGGAGATAGACCAACAGCTTCTGGCTGATAAATGTCCCCAGAGATGACTCTGACAGCGCAGGTGGTACAAGCACCGTTACGACAAGAAAACGGTAGTTCCTTTCCTTGTTTTTCAGCAGTGTGGAGAATATAACGGTCTTCAGGAACTTCTAAAGTATGGGTAATACCATTCGCGCGATCGCGTATCTGAATTTTGTGTGTCCTGGACATTTCCAAAGTTCGTTAGTGGTGGGTTTTATTGTGTACTTTTATTTATTTATTAGTCAATGATTGCATTTTTTGCAATTTAACCCTATTATGGGAGACTGTGGCACCTGGAGAGGTGGCCGAGTGGTTGAAGGCGCAGCACTGGAAATGCTGTTTGGGGGCAACTTCAACGAGGGTTCGAATCCCTCCCTCTCCGTTCCATAGTTCTAATATATAAACCTTAATGGCAATAATGCTGTTAGGGTTTTTATATTGGAATATAGATTTTTTGATAAATCTATATTGAAAAATGATTTAACAGTTGTAGCTTCTGTAGCTTCATATATAGATAAGTAGATAAGTACGATAAAACCTAACTGCGTCATTATGAGCGTAATGGAGTAAAGCGTAGTAATCGCAAGAGCTTCAGATATTTTATATATTGTTACATAGATAGATTTATTTGTGCCTACTTACCTACACAGGACTTACGTAAAAGCAATGTAATTCCGTCATTATCTTTAACGCGTATAGGTTAAAAATATTTGAGCCTTAGAACTGTGGAAAAATATATTTTTTATAATTGAAAAATAAATATAAAAAGCTACTACTTGTTTACATTAATTTACACTAGCATGAGTTTAATTTTCACTTAATTGATTTTAGACAAAACAGGTTTACCAGTAGATATAGCTTCTTCGATAATATCAGCACCTTGACTCGCACCTCCGGATTGTTGAATTGCTGTTTGTAACTTTAAAGCATTTTCTTTGTAGGAATATTCTGTAAATACTTTTTCTATGTATTCTTTTAATACAGGAACACTTATCTTTTTCAAAGGTATAAATTCTCCTGTACCAGTCCAAGAAATACGCGATGCAACTCCTAGCTGGTCGTTTGCAATAGGAATAGCAACCATCGGAACTCCATTACCAAGGGATTCTAAAGTAGTATTTAATCCTGCATGAGTAATCGTTAAAGTTGTTTTTTGTAGTATTTCTAATTGGGGTGCATAATCTACTACTATAGTATTCCCTGGTAGTCTTCCTAAAGATTCCGAATTTGCAGAACCACCTAAAGAAATAACTAATTGATTATCTAAATCACTACAGGCTTTGGCGATAGATTTAAACACTCCTAGCAGACAGTTTTGAATAGTTCCCATTGATGCATATATCAATGGTCTTCCGTCTAATTTTTGAAATGGGAAGCTAACAGGTTGACGAGTCTTAGGATTATAATAAGGTCCGGTAAAATGAAAATATGAAGGTAAATTCTGACGGGGAAACTCAAATTCACTTGGCTGTTGACTTAACTCAGCTAATTTTAATTTAGAACAATAATTATGAGCCTTATATATAGGTGATAAATTCCATTCTTGACGACACTGATTAATTGTTTTGATAATAGGCTTACCAATAAAATCTAGTAACTGATAACCTAGTTGATTACGCAATTTTGCCCATAAACTTGGGTGATACTTCCAGGTAGTATAAAATGGAGGAACTATGATATCTCTATTTAATACCAAGGCATTACAAATGATGATAAATGGAATTTCTAAAAACTCTGCAATCGTTCCACCAGATGTGGAGGTTTGATCTACTAATAGTGCTTCAATATCTAATTCTTGAATGACTTTTGGGGCTTCTCTCAGTGTAGTTTTTGCAACCTGCTGAAAAAGACTAAGAGCATATTTTAAAGCTGCTTGTCCACTCAGATGACCCAATTTTGCTAGTGATTCTACAATAAAACCTAGAGGAAATTCAGATTTACCTATAGCTTGAAACTCTAAACCTGCGGCTTCAATTTTAGATTGAGCATCAAGTAAACTAATAAAAGTGATACGGTGACCTCTTTGCTTTAGTTCATAACATAACCCTATCATGGGATTTAGATGACCTGATACTGCTGGACAAATAATGCCAAAGTGAATCATTGCTAAAATACCTTAATTATTGGTTTGCAAAAGCACAATTTTGTTAGTCTATTCATACATATTTAATGCATTTAAATTAGAACAAACTAAATAAAACAGGACTTACGCAACCGGCATATTGCAATAGCTGTAAGCTTAACTTCGTTATCGCAGCTATATAGTGAATTATTACTATTAGTAAGAGTAGGTAAAATCAGCCATTCTTATAATTGTTAACAGTAATTAATCAAGTAAAATAATCTTTCAAGTTGTATAAAAAAATAATTATAGCGTGGGTCAGTAAATTGGTTGGCAATGAAATTTACAAAATTTCAGTTTAGACAAAATTTATTATTTTCCTTTAAGAACTAATCACTTTACTGATGATACTTGTGGAAAATAAAAATATTAAAATATTAAAATATTAAAAGTTTAGAATAGAGTAATGAAGATTTAGAAAGTGATAAAATAATTAAAATAAAAGGATTAATCATAAATCATATATGTTTGAATAAATCTGGATATTATCTAACTTCTTTCAATTGAAAAATTAATAAAAATTATCAGATATGTTAAAATTCATATCTTACATTTAGCCGCATAAACCACGAAAATTAAAAAATATATGCGATAAAGCTACATTATTTAACGCCGTTTTATATCGCTGAATATAAGATTAAAAGCTTAATACTGATTAGTTAAAATCCATTCATGTATCTTAGTGTAAGATGTGATAAAAAATTATATATAACTCCATACTTAGTAACTATGACCGAAAATATGCAGCGTAATTTTGCCAACCGTGAAGAGCTGATAGCATACCTGCGCGAACAATTCCCAGAAGCTGCAAAACGAGATGATAATATTAGTCAAACTAAGGGTGGATATCAAGCAGCAAAAAAATTACTACAACAGGTCGATGCTGTTAAATACGAGAAAACTCGTAATTTTTTGAATGGTCGAGTTACTAAGTTATCTGCTTATATCCGCTATGGAGTACTCAGCTTAGCAGAAGTTCGAGATTTTATTTTAGCTAAAGTGAGTAATGACCAAGATGCTTATAAACTGATAAATGAATTAGGATGGCGCGATTATTGGCAGCGTCTTTATTTTAAGTTTGGGGATGGTATCTGGGAAGATAGAGAGGAGTATAAAACTGGTTATAGTGTCGCAGAATATGCAGCTGAGCTACCTGAAGAAATCAAAGTGGGTACTACGGGACTAGTTTGTATTGATAGCTTTAGCAAACAGTTACGAGAAACTGGTTATCTTCACAATCATATGCGGATGTGGATGGCTGCATACATTGTGCATTGGAGGCGTATTCGCTGGCAAGCTGGGGCAAAATGGTTTTTAGAGCATTTGCTCGATGGCGACCCAGCAAGTAATAATATGTCTTGGCAGTGGGTAGCGAGTACTTTTAGTCATAAGCCTTATTTTTTCAACCGTGAGAATTTAGAAAGATATACAAATGGGATTTACTGTCGGGAATGTCCTTTATATGGTAGATGTGATTTTGAAGGTAGTTACGAAGAGTTAGAAGAAAAAATATTTCCTAAAAAAGAGTTTAATAAAAAGCCCAATAGTCAAAGTTGGCAAAAGGGAAATAAAAGGAAAAAAAGCAGAAGACCAGGATAAACTACTTCTCATATCATGTCCGGTTAAACAGTTATCGTATCTGTGGGAGCTGAGTAAGGAGTAAGAAGTAATGAGTAGTATGTAATAACCACCATATTTTCATAGTGGGTTATATAGTAATGAATTATCTGGGCATCATATCACTTCTCACCTCCGACCTGTTTATTCTTCCGACCAAAAGAACCTAACATACGATAGCTTTTGCGTACCCCATCAAGCATAAAGTAAGGTACTTTTAATCTAGTAGGATAAAATATAGGCAAATAAAGCCAGTAATACGCTTTCTTGAGATTTTCCCACTTATAACAGGTTTCTTGGTCAAGAAAATCTGAAATATCTACTACTAAACCCTTACCCTCATGCATCATCACATTACGTCCGTGGATATCATGGGGAAATAATCCGCGATCGCGTGCATAATCAAGTGCAGTGTCAATATCTTCTATTACCTTTCTAGGAATGGGTAAACCTAGATTCATACAATCATATAATGTAATTCCATGCAGACGCTTAAGCACTAAAAAACCATTCTCTGCATAAAAGCATTCTGAAAAAGCTGGATGGGAACCCAAACGACGGTATACTTCTACTTCTTCTTCAAAACCAGGTCTATCTGGTGCATAAATTTTGATGACTAATTCTGGGTAACCTGGATTTAAAACTACTACAGCATAGTTCCCTCTTCCTAAAAGCTCCCAAGGTTCGGGAAGATATCTAACTTCAATAGGGTCATGAGGGTTAACGCTTTCTATTTTTAATTTGGGGAGTAATTCATTATGGATACTCTTCACCAGTTTCTCTACTTGTAGTTTTTCCATATCCTCAAGTATCCATTTAGATGCAATCAATCGATAATCATTTTTACATTAGCAAGAAAAAGTGGATGCTCCCAAGAGTTTTGCATTTGATACTCAAATATTACATAGTTCCAATTATTATGATTTCAATGTGATTTCAATCCCTGAATGTATATAAAGTAATCAGGGGTAACTTCAATTTTGACTTTAAAACCTGCTTTTTGTAATTTCTCTTGTAAAATACTAGGTTGGTAATAAACTTTAACTATCTGAAATTCTTTACCACTATTCAATTTGCGCTGCTGATATATGTCTTTTTCATCGCGTAAATCATGATTTATTGCACTGGAAGTTTCACTCCAGCGTGAATCAATTATAAATATTTGACCACCGGACAAAACTGAACTAGATATCTTATCGAAAAACTCATCTAATAGGTCTGGTGGAATATGGGATAACCAGTAAGAAAAGAATACCAATTCATATTTTTTTTGTGGTTTCCAGGAAAATAAGTCTCGTTGCTGATACTCTACATTTACAGGATGATTTAATTTATTTCTATTTATTTTAATTACTTCTTCTGAAGCATCAATGGCTGTAATAAATTTTCCTATCTTAAGTAACTCTTGAGTCCAAATACCTGTACCACATGCTAATTCCAATATAGATTCAATTTTTTTGTCAAATCTATTTAATCTAAATAAAGCGGTTTTGAGAATTTCAATTTCTGAAAACCAACGCTGATTATTCTCTTTTCCTCTGTCATAACGACCGGTTCTGTAAAACCATTCGTCGTACTCTTGTGCTCTGGCTTTATAATAATCTATCTGTTCCTGAAGAATATTATTTTTCAACATATTGTACTTAAGTATACCCTATTTCTCTAAGTGAATGAAACTTCCCGATTTTTATTTACCAGTTTTTATTTATACGTTGTCTTAAATAATATTTAAATTGAGGTTAGTAAAAATTTAATTTTCGTTTATTTAATCAATGATTTTTAATATATAAAAACCACTCTTTTGATATAGGTAATATTATTTTTTGTATGCTCATAAACTTGGAAAATATAGTTGAGTTTGATAAGTTTGCATATAATAATCCATTAACTTTTTTTGATGGCTCGTGTTTATCTACTGTAATCTGTAAACATAACTGAAAATAAAACGAATTATCTCGAAGGGCAACGAATTTCGTTATTTAGTAGTTTTTAATAAAGAGACATGAATCATAAATATATTTTCAGATTTATTACTATATTCAGTGCAATTTGCGGAATATCTGTAGTAAATCCGGTGTCTGCAAATCAGTATCGCGTGTCTAACAAAAGTGAATCAATTATAGTTGCAAAAAAGCCATATAAATTATCCAATAAATCAAAAATAAAAGTACATGGTTTAGCTTCTTATTATGGCAAACATAATACTCTAACAGCAGCACATCGTACCTTACCTTTTGGTACAATGGTCAAGGTAGTTAATAAAGTCAATGGTCGTTCTGTAATTGTAAAAATCAATGATCGTGGTCCTTTCATTCGCGGTAGAATCATTGATGTTTCTAGAGGTGCTGCAAGAAAGCTGAAGATGATGCAAGCTGGTGTTGTACCGGTGAGAATTCAGGTTATTAAGAATAAATAGAATAATTTATTTTTTTGAGAGTATCTGAATACGATTAATTGTAGTGAATTAATATAAATTGTAGATGATACTAAAAATTTATTACAGACAATTTTTATTGTCTGTATTTTAAATTTTTATATTCCCTATATCTTTTACTATAAAAATCTATATTTCAAATAGTTACTAATCATTTTACAAGAGTTTTATATCAGGTTCAGTAAATCACTTATGATATAAAATTATCAGTCGCTACACTCCAATTCAAAAATATCCTGTAGGAAGGTTTTCGACTAATAAAATACTCGCTTTTCCGGGGGTCTTACTACACAATCAACCGGCTTTATTACAAAAAATGAAAGTAGTTAATTTCACAAATAATTTCACAAATATCATTCAATCTGTAAATATAAAAAGATGAAAATTAGGAAATTTTTACCTAAAATCCTATCGAGAGAATAATTTTCCCCTCGTCCCTTCCAAATTTCCTTCAAGAGATATCGCAAACACTGATTATTACCAAAAAATATTGTTGTATATCCCCATAAAACGATACAATATTCAAAGAAATATGAAGAAATTTTAAGTTTTATTTATGCCAAACCTCAATATTGGCAGTAACAAGTCCAATGGCAAGAAACCCAGTATAATCGTCGTTGGTGCTGGAATTGGTGGATTGACAGCCGGCGCTTTATTAGCCCATCGGGGTTACGAAGTATTTATTTTTGACCAAGCAATTGTTCCTGGTGGATGTGCTTCCACCTTCAAACGCAGAGGTTTTACTTTTGATGTAGGTGCTACACAAGTAGCAGGTTTAGAACCAGGAGGGATACATCATCGCATATTTTCGGAATTAGAGATAGATTTACCACCAGCTACACCCTGCGATCCTTCTTGTGCGGTATTCTTACCCTTTGAGAGTGAACCAATTAATGTTTGGAGAGACCCCCAAAAATGGAAACAGGAAAGACAAAGACAATTCCCCGGTAGCGATCGCTTTTGGAATTTACTCTCAAAGCTGTTTGCAGCTAGTTGGGAATTTCAGGGACGAGACCCAGTTTTACCACCCCGGAATGCTTGGGATTTATTACAGTTAACTAAGGCTTTACGTCCGAGTACTTTGATTACTGTACCCTATACTTTATTTACGGTAGGGGATGCTTTACGTTTTTGTGGTGTGGGAAGTGACAAACGTCTGCGTCAGTTTTTAGATTTACAGTTAAAGCTATATTCTCAGGTAAATGCAGAGGAAACGGCTTTACTATATGCAGCAACAGCTTTGAGTGTATCTCAAGAACCCCAGGGTTTGTATCACCTAGAAGGTAGTATGCAGGTTCTTAGTGACAAACTTGTATCGGCTTTGGAAAGAGATGGTGGTAAACTTTTAATGGGTCATTCTGTGGAAAGCATCCAAGTTGAAAATGATAAAGCTGTTGGGGTAGTAGTTCGCAATCAAAAGACTGGAGAAGTGTGGACGCAAACAGCAGACCATGTGGTTGCTAATGTGACCGTACAAGATTTGATGAAGCTGTTGGGAGATGAAGCACCCCGGGGATATAAACGTCGGGTAGATAAGTTACCAGATTCTTCCGGTGCATTTGTTATTTATTTGGGTGTAGATAAAAGTGCTATACCTACCGGATGTCCTCCTCATCTACAGTTCATGTACGACCCAGATGGACCTATTGGGGAAAATAACTCATTATTTGTATCAGTAAGTCGTCCTAATGATGGAAGAAGTCCTGATGGGAAAGCGACAATTATTGCATCATCTTTTGTTGATACTCAACCCTGGTACGATACAAATGATTATCAAGGGTTGAAAGAAAAATATACTCAAGAAGCTATATCTCGACTAAATTCGTATTTCTATCTGAAATCTGAAACTATAGTTTATACAGAAGCTGCAACACCCAAGACTTTTTGCAATTATACTGCTAGGGATAAGGGTATTGTCGGTGGTATAGGTCAACGTATTCCAACTTTTGGACCCTTTGGTTTTGCAAACCGTACTCCTATTAATGGTTTATGGTTAGTGGGTGACTCTACTCATCCAGGAGAGGGAACAGCTGGAGTCAGTTATTCTGCATTGACTGTTGTCAGACAAATTGAGACAGATTGAGATAGATTAATTGTTGCTAAAATGAGTGGTTTCAGTGTGTATTTGTTAGCAAGCATTGTACTGGGTAGTCTGACTAATCAAACTATTGATATTACATCTCTTGAAAACTTTTTATTAATAGGAGAAACCGGAAAGTGACATTATAGGGATAGAAACCATTTGATATCTTAAGACTAGAGAGCAAGCCTTTTAATCATCAGCTATGTAAATACATGTTCAGATGTTTTACATTTCGTTACATGGCTGAATTTATTTGTGCCATTTACAATATTTCTATTTTTTGGGCTTAACTGAACCCTATTGACTTATATATTGAATGAATAATTTACTCTCAAAGTGTAAATATGCGGATAGAGTAAATGTGAGATTCAAATCAGAGTAAATTTGATAAACTAAAATACTAAAAGTCTAAGTTAATTAAAGATTCAAATTCTGCTTGTAAAGCTTTAAGTTCTGCTACCCTTGTTACAAGTAAATTATCTCTACCAGCATCAATTAAACGAGATTTCCAATAGCGAATACTGTCAGAATTATTCATCCAAAAATTAATTACAGTTTCTACTACTTCATCCTTATTCCAACCCCATTTTGGAGTTAGTGGCTCTACATCTTCTATCAAGGAATCTAAAGTAAAGGTTTGAGTTCCTAAGTATTCCAAACCCTTATTTTCCAAGCTATTTAAACACTGTTGCTGATGACTAAAGAAATCTAAAATAGGGGACACACCAACAATATCAAAGGCATATTTCATATGATATTCCTCCCAATATAATATTGATTATTACTCTATATCCCATTAGGAAAATAATATTTTCTGATGTTTTTAAGCGCAACCCAGAATCTACTTATAAAAATATCATACCAGATTTTAAAAAATAAAATAAGAATAAAAAATTAGCACTCTCGTCTATAAAGTGCTAATTAAATAATCAATAATCGCTTTTTAAAATATTTTTAAATTGTTTTGTGAATTAGCACTCATAACCTGAGAGTGCTAATTCACTAGTGTTATTTAAAGTCATTAAAATCATCCTATCAAAATAGACTTATCAAACATAGCCTACAAAATAATTTGACTGCAAAAAAAGTATCAGATATTATCTTTAAAGAGTTATTAATAGTGTTATCTAATAGCTTAAAAGGATAATTTTGCAGGGTGAAATAGCAGCATTAATTGCAGCCTGTTTATGGGCTATAGCATCAGTATTCTATGGACGTTTGGGAACCTATATCCCACCATTGCAGTTAAACTTAATCAAAGGTGTAGTTGCGATCGCTTTATTTTTAGTAACGATTCTTTTGACTGGTGAGTTGTATCCGAACATACCAACATTGCCTTTGTGGTTAATATTAATGAGCGGTATTGCTGGTATTGGATTAGGGGATACAATCTTTTTCAAATCTATTAATATTTTAGGTGCTCGTCGTGCTTTATTGATGCAGACTCTGACACCAGCAATGGTCGCTACACTGTCATTGATATTTCTTCGAGAAGATTTGAGTATCTTTGCTTGGTGCGGTATCTTATTAACTATTCTAGGGGTTGCATGGGTGGTTACAGAACGCACTCCAGATGATGTTAATAGCCAAAAAATCAATTTAAAATCAGGAGTTGGATTTGGTCTTCTCTCAGCTTTTGCAAGTTCAGTAGGAGCAGTTCTGTCTCGTGGAGCATTAATCGATACAACCGATATCAATGTTAGTCCATTGTGGGCAGCTTTAATACGCTTAAGTGCAGGAACGATAATTTTAATACCCTTACTCAAGTTTCAATCTCAAGTACAAACAAAAGTAAAACAAAAAGTACAAAAGATTGAGTTTTATTCTCTTGCTAAATCTCCCAAATTCATTGTAACCGTTGTCTTTGCATCCTTTTGTGGTACTTATTTAGGTATCTGGTTACAACAAGCAGCAATCAAATTTACAGCAGCAGGAATAGCCTCTACTTTAATGCAAACAAGTCCCATATTTGTAATTCCCATCACCAGGATGATGGGAGAAAAAATCAGTTTCAGAGCAATTTTAGGTGTAGCGATCGCTTTATCGGGAATAGCAGTACTGTTTTACAGAGGATAATTGATTGAATCTAATATTTATAAATACACATATTATATTATGTCCGGTTAAACAGTTCTCATGTTTGTCGGGGCTAAGTAAGGAGTAATGAGTAGGAAGGAAAGAGGAAGAAGTAAGGAGTAATTAAGTAAGGAGTACTAACCGCTATCTTTTCATAGTGGGTTGTATAGTAATAGCGTTAAGCGGACTTGATATCACACTAAGGGAATTGCCATAAATCGTGTTCGCTAGATATTTTAATGTTAATAAATGTTTCTATATGCTATTTTTCTATTCAAGCTTTAGCTTTTACACCACTCAGGCGCAAAATGTCGCTCATAGTAGTACAATAACTTTTTAAACCAAAACTACCAGGGTTAATAACTTTCTCATAGGTAAAATGACGATAGTTCATACAGAATCTATCCCAAGCAGCCATTTGAATATTGAATGCAGCAATGATTACATTCGCTAAGGATACTGATAAAGGGATGCGAAATATAATCTTTTTATTTAAGTAGCTGCACACTTCCTCTATTGCTTGGTTTGCACTCAGTCTGTTTTGACCTAAAACTAGAGAACGAGATTCTTTTCCTTCGGGTGGGTTATCGATTAAATATCCAACCACAGTAGCGATATCTTTACCGTGAATGAAGTGAAAACTACCGTCAGCTTTTAAAAACCGAATTAGGTTAATATGTTTTGCAACTTCTGGTACACCGTTGGTGAGATGTGAATATGGTTTGTCTCTATCTCCCCCCACAACTAAGGTGGGAAACAGTTCGGTAACTTTAGAAGAAATATTTAGATTTGATATTTTTTGCAGACAATCAAATTTTGAGCGTATATAATCTGTACCTATCTCTCCTGCTTCTTGAAGGGGCTGATTATTTTTATCTAACACACTAGCTGTAGAGAAATATATTACCTGTTCGCATCTGTCTGCATCCAACAGATTAAGCAATTTAATGGTTTTAGATACATTCACATCAAAGGTATCTTCCCCACCCCAAGCGGTAGCGGTCAATACAGCAATATCTATAGTCGAAAGCAAGTCTGTGAAATCTTCAATTTGAAGCATATCACCTTGAATCACATTCACTCCTGGACGAACTTTAGTCTCAATTTGGAGTTTTTGGGGATTTCTGACTAGTAAATATAATTCGTGGTTTGTCTCTTGAATTAATGTCTCGCTGATGTAATGACCAATACAACCACTAGCACCGGTAACTAATATTCTTTTTTGATTAATGTCCTGATTAATACTCTGACTCATATAACTGATTGATGAAAGTTTTGTTGCTAATTATTATCAAATATTACAAAAAATTGCAAAATATTACATGTAATAATTTTGATAATTCACAACTAATGACTCAATAATCCTGCTAAATGTGTCGGGAAAGTTATTTTGGGTGAGTATTTTCATTATTTGGGATAGCAAACTCAACAACTTACCATCCTTTAAATAATGAAAGTACCCACTATAGAAAAATAGATAAGAAAAAATGTTGAGATAAAAATAAATTAAGAAGGTACAGCACTCAATTGCTTTGCAGTTTCAAAGAAATAAGCGACATTTTCCTCTGGAGTATTGGGGAGAACACCATGTCCGAGATTCAGAATATGTCCCTTGCTACCCGCTTTACGAACAGTATCAAAAATGCGATCGCGGATAAACTCTTTGGAACCATAAAGTACTCCAGGGTCAAGATTTCCCTGTACTCCGAGCTGATGACCTAATCTAGTTCTAGCTTCTGCCATATCTACGGTCCAATCCACAGTAATGATATCAGCACCGGATTTCTTCATTCTTTCTAGTAAACCAGCGCTACCACTAACCAATAAAATCAATGGGGTATCGGGATGGGTTTGCTTTACTTTCTCAAATACCCTTTGCTGGTAGGGAAGTGCAAAAGTTTCATAGTCTTGGGGACTTAATTGACCAGCCCAAGAATCAAACATTTGTACTACTTGAGCACCACAGTCAATTTGAAAGCGCATATATGTTGCGATAGAATCTGCAAGCTTTCCCAGAAACTGATGCAGCATGGTAGGCTCAGAAAATGCCATACCCTTGATTGTAGAATAAGTCTTAGAACCTTTACCTTCTACTGCATATGCAGCCAAAGTCCAAGGTGCGCCAACAAAACCTAGTACAGTAGACTTACCTTCGACTTCTTTACTCAGGGTTTGTAAGATAGTCTTCACAAATGGTAGAGACTCTTCTGGTTCTAAATGATACAGACTATCAACCTGTGCTTGAGTGCGAATGGGAGAATTGATTACCGGACCTTTACCTTCTGCGATATCCATGTCAATACCAATACCTGGTAAAGGAGTGACAATATCGGAGAACATAATTACTCCATCAGGTTGAAAAGCTTTCCAAGGTTGCAAAGAAATCTCAATTGCGACTTCTGGTATTTCCGAGCGATCGCGGAATGAAGGATATTTTTCCCTCAAATCTCTGTAAGCTTTCATATATCGTCCCGCTTGTCGCATCATCCATACTGGGGGACGGTCTACCGATTCACCGCGAGCCGCTCGCAGAAGAAGAGGAACGCTCTTAGAAAGACCCATTAACACTTCATCCTAAATAACTATTTTATGGCATTCCTTAGCTTATCACTCCGGGATTCACCTATGAGCGCTGGTTTTGAGCAGATTTAGATAATTTACAGAACTTAACGACTTAAGAAAAATTAACTTAAATTCTATACATGATGTGGTGTTGACTGGGGATAAGCAGGAATGTGGGATAGTGAGTGAATTGAGTTGTGAAATGGTGAGATAGTGAGATGGTGAGTGAGTTGAGTTGCGGGATGATAGTTATCAAACATTAGCCATCACCCACAATCAAAAAATAAGGTTAGTATTTTATTGGAATTAGTCTATTGTGATTAAAATAAATACATAATAAATATGTAATAAATACGTAAATTCAGGATTTGAGTATCATGGGACTGCAAATCTTGATGATTATTAAATTGCGAATTAATTAAGCCTAAGCCTGGATTATTTATACATTTACTGCTCAGTTATATAGCTGTTTTCTGTTCACTATTGGTCATTCAGACGAAATGTTGGATTAATGTAATCACAAGTCCACACATAGCTATGAAAACTAATTATCTAAGACTAAGGAATTATTAGTTATTGCTGTTATGACTTGAATGATATGAAATTTGATATTTATTATAGATATTTATGCGAACTGAATCAAATTACTCTCCCCTTCCGAGTCCTAATATTTATCAGTCTAGAAAATATGTCATTTTGCGATCACAAAGACGCATTTTTTTCTTGAAGTTTATTTTTATGACCTTTTTAGGGTGGACTGTTGGAGGGATCGCAAGTCTAGCTTTAGAAAAGACATTTGTAGAATTATTACCTGCGATTGCACCTGAGTATCAGCAGAACTGGTTAATTTGGAGTAAGTATATTACTCCTGGAGTATTTGCATTGATTTTTGGAGCGGATCAAGGATTAGTAGTGTACAAGTATATATCTGGTTGGTGGTGGGTATCTGCAACTACTTTTGGCTGGTTAATTTCTAATTATGTGTCTAGTGTTTGGATTGAATATATTTCAAACTTTGCCATATCTGCTTCACAAGGATTATCAGCATCAGATAGGTTGATATTTGCCATCATGACTACAGTGGCATATATTTTCTCAGGAGTATGGCTGGGTTTATTTCAATGGTTAGTATTGCGGAGATACGCGATTAAATCTTGGAAGTGGATCTTCGTACCTTCCTGTTCTTTTTTATCTATTAGTGTTTGTTTGATTATATTTACTCAATTCCAATATTTCTTCCCGACTCTAAGTCAACCTAAGTTTAAATATTTAGGTGAACAAATTCTAACAGCCCTAATGTTGGGAGTTATTCCTAGCATTGCTCTATGTACTTTTAGAATTAAACCAAGTTTGGTAGAGCATACTTGAAAGGTAACTCAAGATTAACTAAAAAAGTTCCCTGAAAACAACATGAAACTTGATTTGTACGCGATACGGGTATTCATCTCCAGACTATAAGTTGCTGATTACATTTAGTGTCGCTAGTTGTGGAGCACATACAGGCTTGCGAAATTATTTTTTAATTTTCTTTTACTATCCAAATAGCTAATTAATTGATAGTCACATATTTATTCTATAAGTAATAAATAAAATTATTGTTTCATTATATTTTCAGGAATTTTTGTGGATATAGCCTATTAATTGCACATAATTGTCAAAAAAATATAAATTTTTCGCATTTTTTTTAATGGATATGTAATGTTTTTTTTAAAGTAATTTTTTTGTCTAAATACTAATTAGCATTTAAGTATAATAATTAATTTACGGGGAATGTATTGTAACAACTATATAGTTTCTACCAATATTGCTTTGAACCAGATATTCAAAATATTAATGCCTTAACAATGCAAAAAGTTAGAAATGCAAAAAGTTATTTTAGAGATAACAATGCTTCTGTTTACCTGATTCCTGTACATGAAAGATTAAAATTTGTATTATCCTTTGTTTTAACAACAGGGATAATTAATTTTTTTGCTTTGATTTTACGCAATCACATTTTTAATTCTGGTTTAGAATTTCACAGAGCTTTAGAAGTATTATTTACTGGAATAGTTTGGGGATTAGCACTAGGACTTACTCAATGGCTGATATTACGTAGATACATTTCTAATCATGGCTGGATTACTGCTACGGCTTGCGGAATAACTATTCTAAGTTGCTTAAGCCTTGTAGAATTTAAGCTAATGCAAACTATAGATATGACTTCATCTTCAAATAAGGTAACTTTTATATTTTTTGGTATCGTCTTAAAAGTAATACAATATTTTTGGTTGTTAATACCACAATGGCAAATACTCAGAAAAGAAGTATCCCGTTCTTGGCAGTGGTTTTTAATTCCTATAATTAAAGCTATTCCTAGTTATCTGATAGCAATTTCGTATTTTATAGCAGTATATTTTAACTTAGAAAATTTTAAAAATATTCCAGGATTATGGGAACTAAGACTATTTACATTGCCAATGATTCAAGGAATTTTTCTATGCAATTTTCTGCGATTAAATACAAGTTATGGATACGGTAATTATAACTCCCAGACGCCATTAAATTTACGAGATACTCCCATTGATTTTTTTAATTTTTCAATTGGTAAGTGGCACAGAAATAGAAAAATATTACGCAAACTAAAGGCTCAAATTTATCAATATCAAGTCAAGAAAAAAAATCTACCCCGCAAGCTAGTTTACTTACTCCAAGTCCATCGTGACGCTTCAATTTTCTCTTACAAGCCAATGAATTTAGCCGCTAAAGACTATGTAAAATATACTCCGCTACCAGACTTAGTAAGAAATACTAACCAGCAACCTACTCATCATTCACTGCTGCAACTAAAAGTTATCTTTAGTACGACAAGTAAAATTAAGATTCAACCTGTAATAAATTGGTCTTTATTCTTAGTCTCAATTATTACAATCATTGCAGTGATGGCAACTAGTATTGGACTATATTATTTAGCTGAAGCTTTGTAATTATATTATCTACCAGTTCATCTACCAGTTCATCTACCAGTTATTTATTAAAAATGGTGCATGGAACAATTATTACGAATTACAAATTATCAATTATAAATATAATTTTAAATATAAATTATGAACGGTGAATTATTATAACTTCATTATGCGATACCCTAAATTTTGATACTCTCAAAGTTATCAAAGAGAAATGCCATCGGTACAAGATAGTGGCATCAGGGGAACACAATGTCAGAGAATTTAAAGAGCAGAGTTGTTACAGAAGGTGTACAGCGATCGCCTAACCGCGCTATGTTACGAGCGGTTGGTTTTGGAGATGAGGATTTTACTAAACCGATTATCGGCATCGCTAATAGTCACAGCACTATCACTCCCTGTAATATGGGAATTAATAAGTTAGCGACTCGTGCAGAAACAGGAGTTCGAGAAGCCGGAGGAATGCCGCAAATGTTCGGTACCATTACCATTAGTGATGGTATTTCTATGGGTACCGAGGGGATGAAATATTCCTTGGTATCGCGGGAGGTAATTGCTGACTCCATTGAAACAGCTTGTACAGGACAAAGTATGGATGGAGTACTAGCTATCGGCGGTTGCGATAAAAATATGCCTGGTGCTATGCTCGCTATCTGTCGGATGAATATTCCGGCAATCTTTGTTTACGGTGGTACTATTAAACCCGGACATCACGATGGTGAAGATTTAACAGTTGTCAGTTCCTTTGAAGCAGTAGGACAATTCAGTGCTGGTAAAATCGACGAGCAGAAGTTATTTGATGTAGAAAGAAATGCTTGTCCCGGAGCAGGTTCCTGTGGAGGAATGTTTACAGCAAATACCATGTCTTCCGCCTTTGAAGCTTTGGGAATGAGTCTGCCATATTCTTCTACAATGGCAGCAGAAGACGAAGAAAAAGCCGAGAGTTCCCAAAAGTCAGCTTTCTTCCTAGTAGAAGCTATCCGCAAACAGATATTACCCAGACAGATAATCACTCGTAAATCTATCGAAAATGCCATTTCAGTCATTATGGCAGTTGGTGGGTCCACCAATGCAGTTTTACATTTTTTAGCGATCGCACGTGCTGCTGGGGTCGAGTTAACCCTAGATGATTTTGAAACCATCCGTGCTCGGGTTCCGGTATTATGCGATTTAAAACCAAGCGGTAGATACGTAGCTACAGATTTACATAAAGCTGGTGGAATACCCCAGGTAATGAAAATGTTGTTAGCTCATGACTTGTTACACGGTGAGTGTTTAACAATAACCGGGAAAACTATCAAAGAAACCCTAGCAGAAATCCCAGAAGCACCCTGCAGCCACCAAGACGTAATTCGTCCCTGGGATAAACCCATGTATAAGCAAGGACACCTAGCTATACTCAAAGGTAACTTAGCTCAAGAAGGAGCAGTAGCCAAAATTACAGGGGTAAAAACAGCAAAAATAACCGGTCCAGCGCGAGTCTTTGAATCAGAAGAATCCTGCTTAGAAGCAATATTAGCAGGAAAAATTAAAGCCGGTGATGTAGTTATCGTCCGCTACGAAGGACCAAAAGGAGGTCCAGGAATGCGAGAAATGTTAGCCCCCACATCAGCCATTATTGGTGCAGGTTTGGGTGATTCTGTGGGTTTAATAACAGACGGGAGATTCTCCGGTGGAACCTACGGTTTAGTAGTCGGACACGTCGCACCAGAAGCAGCAGTTGGAGGAGCGATCGCTCTCGTTAATGAAGGGGATACAATTACCATTGATGCAGAAAAGCGTTTGCTACACATAGACATATCAGATGCAGAATTAGCCCAACGTCAAGCCAACTGGAAACCCCGAGAACCCCGTTATAGTAAGGGAGTTTTAGGTAAATATGCAAAGTTGGTATCTTCTAGTAGTTTGGGTGCAGTAACTGACTTGGATTTGTTTTAAGAGAGTGATTGGGTGAGTAGTTAATAGTGAAAGGGTGAGTAGTGAATGATTTCTGTTGTTTTTGACTACTCATCAATTACCAATTACTTCTCACTCATTCTAAATCCTAAATTCTAAACTCTAAATTCTAAACTCTAAATTCTAAATTTTTACCACTCACTAATTACCCATTATCAATTACAAATTACCATTTTTATAACAACAGGACTTACGCAACTGGGACATTATTTTGTAGGGTGCTGTGACGGTCACTAAAAATCTTCCCTTTTTAACGATTAGGCTTCATATTACAGTCACGCACCAACGGATAACTCCAGAACTTAGTAATAATGTTTTTAGTGTCACGCACCAAAAGTATATTGTGACCCTTGTGTAAGTCCTGAATCCAAGAATCTTTCTGGGTACCTTCAATATCCCTTAGAGGATGTTTATAAAATAATTATAAAGTAGCATATGTTATTACTGTCCAAGGATTTGAGGCTCAAAGTCAATTTGGATTTGCCCTAATATGCACAAAAAAATGGTGCGTTAGACCATAATCAGTATCATCGTGAAAATCTTAATTAATCCTGGGTCTAGCGCACCCTACAAGAATTTTATTTTTTATCTATAAACACGTTCTTAGATACATAACCAATAGATATATATAAGGTTTAACTTCGTTATCACTCTTCTAACTTACACATTCTATAAACCCTATACATCAGGGGTTTGAGGATTTATCAAAAAATGTGTTAGTTTCATTAGTTGCAAGGTGGAGTTAGATTTTGAATTTTGAATTTTGAATTTCCACCTTGTGGGTCGCTCATATCTAAAAATCAAATAAAAGCATCTGTTGTGGAGGAAGTATTTAAGGTACAACCAATATTTTGGGACATTAAACTACAATTTGCTATTCTCACACCTTTAAACTGTCCAATCTTCTATCTGGAGTCCTGTCACTTTACCAAAATCTCGATGGTTACGGGTTAACAAAATTAATCCACGGGATAGCGCAATTGAAGCAATCCGTGCATCCATCTTTGGTAGTTGAATTCGTTGCGACTGTAATTGGTCGAATGCTTTAGCCGCAACCGCATCAAATGAAACGAAAGGCAAGACTTTAAAATCATTAATGAGTCGCATCATCATTTCATACCCTTTCACTACTTTATCTGAGTTGCCTGCACGATTTATATAAGCGTGAGAGCCAAGTATTTGTTCGTGAAACGTTACAATGGATACAGCAAAATCTGATAACGGATAATCACTCATACGGTTTGAAAGGTTGATGAAATCCTGCCCTGATTGACGTTGAAGAATACTTAAATGGTCTGTGTCCAATAGATATTTCATTATCAATCTTGGTCTTGTATAGAAGATTCATCCCCTTGACGAATTGTTCTTCCGTAAGCAAGTATCTCCTCAAAGGCAGGTTCGTCTTTGAAAGAACCTGTAATTTGTTTTAGCCAATTATTTTGCTGAGGATTTGAAACTTGCTTCTGTAAATCAGCCACAGCCAATTCCACAGCCTTCAGACGTTCTTCTAAAGAAGTATTGTTTAACATTTGGTCTTTCTCCTATTCTAAACCAAGAGGTAAATAACCCAGCCATTCACATAAGTTTTTAGCTATTTCAAGTTCTTTATCTACCCTTTGCTCACCTAAAATACCTCTCAACAGTGACAAAGCTTCATCCTCTGAGAGTACATCTAAGGGTAGGTCAACAAAATTAGCATCTAAATTTCGCAGACGAGTTGTGATTAATAATTTAAAACGATTATCAGTTCTTGGTAATAGGTTTTTGATGTCTTTGTATTCGGTAACATCATCTAAAACTACCAATACCAAACCTTTCCCTCAACGCGCTCGTTATAATTACCCGAGTTTAGATTAATATCGCGATTTTCATTCCCATCGTTATT
This sequence comes from Mastigocoleus sp., assembly GCA_050042865.1. Taxonomy (GTDB): domain Bacteria; phylum Cyanobacteriota; class Cyanobacteriia; order Cyanobacteriales; family Nostocaceae; genus JBCCDM01. Next base: position 29,579 of record JBHJJE010000030.1, on the reverse strand, counting down.
ATTCATCGTCTTTATAATGGGTTAAATAATTAATTCAAATAAAAATTCAGTTATTCTATCTCTTGAGTCTACAGTTAATAACTGGATTATTTCTGACGCACTTCGAGGGAATGGGAAATTTTGGACTATGGATTTATGTTTACGTTACAAAAGTGTAACATTAGGTATCGAATTAAAGGTAAGGAGAGATTATTATTTTTCAAAGTAACTTTTTACCGATTTAGTATTTTGCAGACTTTTCCTTGTCAAGCTCAAGAATATGCCCAGTAGCGGGGAATGACTCATTTCCATTAAGGCTTCCTGTCTTTGTCTCTATAATTTTAAATCCTTCACTTAGGTAGAGCTGTAATGCTGCATCATTACCACTCAGCACAGATGTACGCACAGTATTACCACATCGATTGATTGCTTGTCGTAGCAATTTCCTTCCTATTCCCAGTCTATAATGGTCGGGGGACACATACAACCAATTCACCTCATCATCGGCAAAGGCAATAAATCCTATTATGGCTTTGTCATCGTAAGCTACCCAAACTTCTCCTTCAAATAATCCCTCATTTTCAGCTGTAGCTTCCAATGATAGGAATGCTTCAACACCAACTGAAGCTCGTAGTTCATCTAATCTTGCGCAATCGTGAATTATAGCGATCGCGTTCCAATCTTCTGGGTTATAGTTCCGTAGATGTATCATGAACAAGCTTTCCTATTCTGGTTAGAAAATCCACAATTTCAGGACGATTTACTCACATTACTCACTCACACAAAGAGCGATCGCTCTGAGTTACCGTGGAGTTAGTTTGTAAATATTCTTGCAGTAATTCACATCCGCGATCTAATAAGTTATCTAATTTTAAGTCTTCTAATTGACGCAGAATTACTATACCTTCTGAGGTACTACTGGCTAATATTTTATTGTCTCTATTAAATGCTAGGTCTGTTAATTCTTCGTTATGTCCTTTAAGATTTATTAATAATGTACCTTGAGGATTCCACAGTCTAATTTTCTCGTCGCTAGTAACTGCTAATATTTCTCCATCGGGACTAAAACTAATACTTTTAAAGTTGTCACCTTCCCCGTTCAGGGTCTTTTGGAGTTTTCCTTGGGAATTCCACAGTTTCACGGTGCTATCTAAACTTGCTGAGACTAAGGTTTGGCTATCTGGTGACCAAGCTACACTATATACTGGACGTTGATGACCATTTTTACCTTCTAGGGTATGCAATAAGTTACCGGATGTGTCCCAGATAATTACTTTGCTATCATCGCTAGCTGAAGCCAAATATTTCCCATCGGGACTAAAGCTTACAGATATCACCTCGTCTGAATGTCCTTGTAAGTTAGCTAAAAATTCGCCTTGAGTATTCCATAATTTTACAGTGCGATCGCTGCTGGCTGATGCTAATATTTTACCGTCGGTAGACCATGCAAGGGCTGAAACGTTACTATTATGTCCTTGGAGGGTATGTAACAGTTTGCCGTTAATATTCCACAGTTTAATGGTTTTATCTTTACTTGCTGATGCGAGAATTTTACCGTCTGGGCTAAAACTAACTTTCCGTACTGTATTTTTATGACCTTTGAGGGTTTGCCTGATTTTACCCTGATAGTCCAAAATTTTCACGGTTGTATCAGTGCTAGCAGAAGCGATTAAATCTTCTGTGGGGGAAAAGCTAATGCTGGTAACTTTCTGGTTATGTGGTTTAATTTTTTTGAGTAAACCATCTTTCCAACGCCAAATTTTTACCTTTGTATCGAGACTTGCGGATGCTAAAGTGTGACCGTCGGGACTAAAGCTGATACTCATGACTGAGCTATCATGTCCTTTGAGGGTTTCTAAATTAACACCTTTACGATTCCATAATTTAATGGTGTTATCAAAGCTCGCTGAAGCGATAGTGTTACCATCTGGGCTGAAACTAACACTGGTGACAGTGTCTTGATGTTCTGGGAGGGTTTGAAGTAACTTTCCTTGACGGTTCCACAATTTAATGGTGCGGTCGAAACTGGTTGTAGCAATCATATCACTCTGGGGAGACCAAGCTACTCCCACGACTACGTCTGTGTGTCCGGATAGGGTTGCTAATAGTTTTCCCTGGGGTGTCCAAAGTTTAACGGTTTTATCTTTACTTGTAGAGGCAATAATATCACCATCACCCGACCAAGTAACACTCCTGACTTGGTCTGTATGTCCTTTTAAATTTGCAATCTGTTCTCCTTGGAGATTCCAAATTTTGACTGTTTTATCAGCACTTCCGGAGACGATATATTTACCGTCGGGACTAAAACCTACGCTATGAACTATACCTTGATGTCCGGTAATATTTTTCAGTAATTTTCCTTCAGTTTCCCAAATTTTGACTGTTTTATCAGCACTCCCGGAAACGATATATTTACCATCGGGACTAAAACTAACGCTATTTACCCAGTTGCTGTGTCCTTTTATAGTACGCAATAAACTACCATTCTTCCGCCAAACCAGAATATTCCGATCCGTACTCCCCGAAGCAAGTAGAGAACCATTATGATTAAAACTAACGCTATTTACAAAAGATGTATGTCCCTGTAAGCGATTATGTTCTCGCTCCCTCATTCCATAAATAGCTTGATAAAGAGAAGTTTTTACCTGTTCTTTAGTTTTAGCATCAGTCAAAAAAGATCCTTGTAACTTTCTACCTGCTTTTAAACCTTCTTTTAAAGCATCAATATCTTTACCCAAACTAAAAAAGGCTTCACTAGAAGTACTCGCAGCAATACTAGTATTAATTTGCGCCTGTCTCCACAAAGAAACTGCTAAACTAATAGAAATAGTCAGGGCTAAAATACCGCTCACAGAAGCAGCCAAAGCAATCTTTAAAACCCGATTTATCCGCGCTTCATCAATTCTTTGCTGTTCTGTCTCTTGCAATTCTACCTCTAATTTTTGTTGTTCTCTTTCTGCCACTAGTCGCTCTATTTCTACTCGACTTAGTTCTTCTCGTTTGCGCAGTTCTTTTAGTTCTTTGAGTAAATCGTATCCAGAGGAGGGCTGATTTTCTAATTGTCTCAGACTCTGTTTTTTCTGCCTTAACTGACTATTAAGAGCAGTAATTTCTGACTCTCTTTGCTGTACTTGTTCCCACAGTTTTCGTAATTGTTCCTGTAAACCTGATTCTTCATTTTGTAAATAGCGAATCAAGTCTACTAAATAATCATGAATTAGCTGATACCTTTCTGGGACATCCCGAAATAGAACTACTAAACCAGACCTAACTAAAATTTCTAAAACTAATTCTAGTTTCTCTTCTTCTTCTAAATCTGCTACTTCTGCTGCTAATTCAGCCCTAGTTTTAAAAGGTCTTTGCTTATTTTCATCAGTTAATAAATACAATACAAGTAAAGCAGCGCGGGAATTCTCCGGACCGCAGTCTTCAATCAGTTTTTTAATATATCTTTCAATTAATTTATTTGGTCGAAATGGTTGATAATTAGCTAAAGATGTAATCCTTTCATCCTGTAGCTGCATTCCCACCACCTGCAATTCAATGGGACGCACTTCCCCCATATCAGCAGATAAGTCTTTAACTATTGCCGTAATTAAATCATTTTCTAAACTTAATTGCGATCGCTCGGTTAACTTGTGAATAACCTGATGGGCATCTTGGGGAGAAAAGTTTTTTAACTGGTAGCGAATACTTTTATCTAAAATATTATCATCGATGGATTCTATAGAACCTAAATACTTCAAATCTAATAGGTTGTGTAAATAATCTTCCCGTAGGGAAAATATTACCTTCACAAAAGAGATATTCAAACAATCACAAATAAACCGATCAAATATCTCCTTCTCATTGCGGTCGTGGTTTCCAAAAAAGAATTCTTCAAACTGGTCAAATATTAAAACGGTAATACAATAATTATCAGCATTTTGCTTTAATTGTTCTAAAATTTCTGAAATGCTCTCAATACTATCATCTTCTTCCTCAAGTTCTCTATCATCCTTTCCCGACTGCATTTGCAAGGAAGACCTTTGCAAAGATTTACCCAAATCTCGTACCCATTCTGTATATACTTGCAGTACCACCGGAATAGCTAACTGGTCTCCAATTGCGCGATGTTGCAGAGCAGGGACTAAACCTGCACTCACCGTAGAACTCTTACCAACTCCGGAAGGTCCATGAATTACAGTTAATTTTTTGTCAGAACGGCTAATCCTACCAATTAAGCGGTTAATATCCCTCTCTCTACCGGAAGCTGCTATTTCCAAGGCTACATTACCATCACCACTAGGAGATGCGAATACTGGGTTAGTAGCTTTATATAAAGGTTGCAATTTTCCAGCACCGATAAAAGCTCGAAAACCATACTGTTGTTCTACCGAACGACGCTTCTGTCTGATATCAAATGCTTCTAAATAACAACTCGACTCAAAATAAAGCGATCGCAGTCTCCGTAACATCCAAATATAGCGATAAACATCATAACGATGGTCGCTCTGGTTTAATGCTTGGGATAACTGTTTAGCTGCATTTTGCAAGCGTTGTCGAGCAACACTTTTCTCTCGGAGATTTTTCTGTGCTTTTGCTAGTACTAACTGATAAATTTGTTGCAGCAGTTCGGGGAAGAGACACTCATGAGATTCTTCACTTTTCTGTGCTTCTGCTAAACAAAATAAACAAGCTTGCGCAAGTTGACCTGCTTTTGTCCAATTTTCCTCATTTAAGGCTACATCAGCTAAATAACCATAGTCGCAAGCAAGCTGAATTTGGGTACCGTAATTTTGGTGTAAATCTAAAGATTGTTGGGCAATTTTTTGTAATTCTGACCATGCTTGCAGGTGGTGTAAAACTTCACTCAACTGTCCGATAAATTGAGCAACTATATCTGGTCTTCCTGTAGTCGCAAAAACTTCTAAAGATTCTTGAAAATAAGATTTAGCTTGCTGCCAATAATAATTATTTTTTGTATGATTTTTTTGAGCTGACCTAAAGTCACATAATCCCATATAAAACAGCAGTACACCTTGACGGACAATATGACGGGATGGTGGTATGGGACAACATTCAAATCGGAGATAGTTTTGGTCTAAGTTGTCTTCCCAGGTTTTCTCTGAGTCTTTTACATTCTGCTTGTGGGTGTCAGCTAAGGGATTATTCTCACTATTACTATTTGCTTTTAGATGATTCGTTTTTATATCACTTGCTTCTAAATCATTTCTTGTCTGATGACCATTCTTATTAAATACACCGTTTAATGCATTTTTCCCTTTCTCAGTAGTTCCTAAATCAAAAATATCATCTTCATGTTGCTCCCAAAATCGTAAACTTTCTTGAAAATTCCTGCGAGCTGACTCAATGCGATCGCTCACATACTCATCTAAACCAAAAACAAAGTCTAAACTAGCTTTGAGATATGGTTCTAACTCAATACCACGCTCCTCCAAATCCAGAATTGCACAGCGAAACTCATAACTGCTGTAATCCCAAATCTGCCCCAAAGTACCCTTGGGATAATTTATTTGGGGTGTGTCCGTGGAGATATTCCCCATACTCAAAATATTCGCAAACAACGAATCCGTCCTTCGTTGTAAAAACTTTCTTAGCTCCTCCGTCTCCACATCAAAGCTGATTGGTGTTGCTCCCCAACTTGTAAAATCCGGTGCTAACTTAACTAACTTTCTCTCAACTTCATCAGTTAACCAAAACACCATGGGAAATGGATGACGCTTGCGAAATTCATCCCGGATATGATTAATTGTACTTAATAGCTCTTCTATCGCCTCTACTGATTCTAACCCCAATATCATCAATGCCTTAAGCTGCTCGTCATTCACCTCTGAATGCACTGCTGCATAGACACTGACAGCATTGACCGGCAGATTCACCCTTTGAATAGAACCATCACCAAATACACCCTGGAGTTTTTGCAAAACTTGTTCTCGCAACACTCCATAATTGCAGCTAACTAAAACCAACGAAAACTTATCCTTGGAGAATGCGATCGCTCGTCGCAAACTCTCGAAAGCACGCTGGTTGTAAGCTACTAAATCTTCAGGTGAGTTTCCTGCAACCATGATTTAAATTTTTGTGTTTCTGCTAAACAAGGATTAATCGCAAACCAAGCTCCTTGAGAGTCGCGATATTCAAAGACAAATAAGCTCCGTAGCAGAGTATGATATTCAATATCCCCTCTAACTCTTTGCTGCTTTACGACCTGAAAAATTAGTTCCCATTCATGGGAATCTATAGGGTTGGCACGAAAATCGCGGTGTCTGCGGATAACTTGCTCTACACATTCACGTCCAAATGGTGGGTCTTGCTCTCGAATACAGTCATATAGTAATCCCAGTAAGTCGCGGACATGACCGCCACTAACTAAACATAATCTGTCTAGAGTTTGTGGACTATCAAACAGTTCTCCAATATAGTCTATCCTATTTCCCACGTTAACGTCTGGAAAAGCCCTGGCTAAAATCATCCGACGCATTAAAGATAAACCACCGCTATCAATTTCCCCTGAGCGATTTCTCACAGGTATCATTGGTAGAACCTTCGGAGCAACACCTCCTCCCAAGCGATGCAGCATTTGGGTGCTGTCATTAGAGAAAGTTAGGGCTAAAGGTATGGTGTAAACAATATGACAATCTAACTTACGTAGCTGTTCTCCCCGGTCGATGAATAGATGTTCTGGTAAGGAACGTCCCGATGGTAAGGTTCTAATCGCTACTCGGTCAAGGTTATCGACAATTACCACCAATCCTTTTTTTCCTCGCGCCTTTAACTCTTCATTTGCTTTGGCTAACAGTTCGCGATTAATGGATTGTAATATATTTTCTGTACGAGGTTCCAAGTAATCCCGTAATCTTCTACGGAGATGAGCGCTTTCTTTGGTTTTAGCAGTAATTTTAGCAATTCCAACTGATAGCTCTCCTTCTACTTCTAAATCAATAGGAGCTTGTAGAAAATCGGTAATCTCTTGAAATAATCGGGAAAAATATCCCGGTTTGAGACGAATTTTCGCTTTTTCTAAACTTTCGCTGACTTGTCCTGCGATCGCTAAAAAAATATCGGTAACATCGAGGTCTATCATTTCTAAAACATGAGTAGACTCGAAATAAACCACGTGAAACTTTTGTTGTTCTAACTCAGCCTTGAGTCGCAGTAATTCTGTAGACTTACCACAACCAATATGTCCTGTAAACAACTGACATGTAGGAACATTTGGAGATATCCTGGTAATAGTCCGCAACAAGGCTTCAATGATTTTGCCACCCCTCACCGGCGAAAAATCAATATAGTATCGACGGTCGGCAGCATTTCCCATCATCAAAGGTCTGCTAGGATTACACGCTTGATAAAACCTCTCTAAATCTAAGAGCATAACTAATCCAACTAAAAAAAATTAAAAGATGGGGAGAAAGAAAACTGCTTGATAACTATATTTTGTATTTTTATTTTCTACAATTTTTCATTATTATCCCCTCCAAATACAAACTGAAAATACTTAATTCCGGATTTTTCAAAAATATCTAAAAATATATTTCTTACTACTCCTAGAGAATTTTTACCTATACATTGATGCAATATATTTGTTTAGAGAAAATATTCAAGCAATTATATTTACTCCGAAGATAAGTCAAAAACAAAAATTATTATTCAACCAAAATATTGATATTTTCAGAAAATTAAAAAGAATGATTAATTTATTGTAATGAAAAAATATAATCTTTGTATATTACAAGTTACTGCACAAACTTGTAAACTTATCTTGTATCCTACATTAACTTTTTAAAAAGTTTATCAACTAATTAGGTATTATATACACCCATTTTTATCTGAGTAAGGTATACGTCATATCTTTATAAGAAAACAGGAAAGAGAAAACAGAAAAGGGGTTAAGGGAAATGTACCTCATGCACTTCTCAAGTGCTTTACATGTAAATATTACCGATTATTACCTAATGACTTCTAAGTATATTGCAAAAAGATTACCACATGCATTTTTCACTGAATCGACGAGATGACTTATTGATTATTTTATTCCCTGAATATTCTTTGTTGGCTATTTATTTATACAGGTATTTTATTAAGTATTTTATTGAATATCTTATTAAATATTTTTATTTTCTAGGCAGATAAAATACTTCTCTCAAATATTAATTATATTATTAGTATATATAGTAATAGTAAATTTGTATTAAAGTTTTTCTTGTAGGTCTGGCGTGAATTATTTTTAATAAAACCTTGAAAATAGATTACTATCAATCCATTTTAACGAAAATCTACTAGTAAAAAAATACTAGTGAAAAGCTCTAATCTCTGGATTTCGTATATCATCCAAGAAAAAAACTTTTTAGGAAATATAGTTTGAAATTATTAAAGATTTTTTCAAATATTTCTGTATTAATCTTGACAATTACCAGAACGATAACAATCCCTAATTTGGTCATCTCTAGCTGGCATTGAAAACTGCGTTATTTGCTGTAAACTCCTTCCTAATCGACTCTGATTTATCTTAATTTCTGGCTCTTTTAAACGGTTTTTTAAAACCTTATCACCAGAAATAGCGTCAATCATCGAGCTATTACCAAGAGACCAGAAAAAAAAAGGCAGCAATGCGACCAATCCTAGATAAATTCTGTTGCCCATTTTTAATTTCACCTTAGCTAAAACATATAATGATGCCATCATTAGAAGCTTGCTCGATAAATGCCCTCATTCAAGCACCGTTTATAATGTTTTGTGCTTATATCAACTTATCAAGCGTTTTTTAATTGTAGTCATTGCATCTGATAAATAAAGTTAGTCAGGAAACAGCCGACGTAATCTAGGACTCTGATTTCCAATAAAGACTAAAAAACAGAGACTAAATTTTAGAAGAAAAGTATCAGTAAATGATATTTCTTCATTTTTTCTTCTATATTTTTCTGTAGCTTATGGCTAAAGCATCAGTAATCAACTCACAGTATAGTGATTAAAAATTAAAAGCTGACAATTCAAAAATTTTTTCATATTTTTTCATAGTTTATATAAAAATACGAAAATCTATAAAAATATAAAGAATATAAAAAATATCACTATAGATATATAGCTTTAAATACTCATGCAGCCAAAATTGATACTGAACCGGAAAAAATTTCTAAAACTTTCCCCAAATAGTCAAAAAAAATTCCCGTGCCTCTCTTACCCCAGATAAAATAGTTAACAAACCATGCTCAATACTTAACCCATGACGCGGACTCCACAAGCAGATACAGAAACTACCAACCAGGAAAACCCTAATAAACCAAGCACCGACGAATATCTCAACGAATTACCCAACGAAGTTGAGATGTCCCTATTTGACCACCTAGACGAATTGCGATCGCGGATCATTTATTCTCTGATTGCTATAGCTATAGGTTGTATCATTTGCTTTATAGCTGTCAGACCTATTGTGCAACTCTTAGAAATTCCTGCAGGTGATGTAAAGTTCCTTCAACTTGCACCAGGAGAGTTTTTCTTTGTCTCTATTAAGGTAGCGGGTTACTCTGGAATAGTAATTTCTAGTCCTTTTATTCTCTATCAGATTATTCAATTCGTTCTTCCCGGACTGACTAGAAAAGAGCGTCGTCTTCTAGCACCAATAGTATTTGGTTCTAGTATTCTGTTTATTTTAGGTTTAGTATTTGCCTATATTGCTCTAATACCTGCTGCTCTCAACTTTTTCGTTACCTATGGTGCAGATGTAGTCGAGCAACAGTGGTCAATTGAAAAATATTTTGAGTTTATTTTATTACTTCTATTTGCAACTGGTCTGACCTTCCAAGTCCCGATTATTCAGCTACTGCTAGGAAACCTGGGAATAGTATCATCTCAAACAATGCTCTCAGGATGGCGTTATGTGATATTCGGTGCTGTTATTTTAGGTGCTGTGATTACACCTTCAACAGATCCACTCACCCAAAGTTTACTCGCAGGGGCTGTACTCGCTTTGTATTTTGGGGGTGTGGGTTTAGTGAAATTAACAGGAAAGTGAATAATCTGTCTTTATAAATAATAGGAAAATAAATACTTAGACTAACAGTTAAAATACTCATATACCAGGTAATTCGACCTGTCTATCCTCTGTATAATTTAAATTATTCGTTTAAATTGAGTAGTTTAAATTGAGTAGTTTAAAATGAGTAGTTTAAAATAAGTCATTAAAATGAGTAATATTAATCCTGCTGTCATTACTAAAGTTTTACCAGATTCCATTGCTGAAGAAATAGGCTTTGAAATCGGCGATGCAATTGTCAGGGTCAACGGTACAAAACCCCGGGATTTAATTGATTATCGCTTTTTATGTGCCGATGAAATATTAGAACTAGAAGTATTAGACACAGGTGGTAACCCTCATGAAATTGAAATTGAAAAAGATTATGACGAAGATTTAGGATTAGAGTTTGAAACAGCTTTATTTGATGGTTTAATTCAATGTAATAACCGTTGTCCTTTTTGCTTTATCGACCAACAACCACCGGGAAAGCGTTCTAGTCTGTACTTTAAAGATGATGATTATCGCCTCAGTTTTCTCTACGGTTCTTACTTAACTTTAACTAACTTAACAGAACGAGAATGGCAGCGTATTGAACAAATGCGTCTTTCTCCCCTATACGTTTCCGTCCACGCTACAGAACCAGAAATTAGAACCAGACTACTAAAAAATACCCGTGCAGCACAACTATTAGAACAATTAAAGTGGTTTCAAGAAAGAAGATTGCAAATTCATGCTCAAGTCGTTGTGTGTCCTGGGATAAATGATGATAATCATCTGGAACAAACCCTCAGAGATTTAGCGTCTTTTCATCATGGAGAAGTCCCTACTGTAGCTTCTGTTGCAGTAGTTCCCGTGGGTTTAACCAGGTTTCGTCCTCCAGAAGATGAGCTTGTACCGGTGACTCGTGAAAAAGCACAAGAAGTCATCGGACAAGTGCGATCGCAACAAAAAGTATTTCGCGAAAAGTTTGGTTACAGCTTTGCTTGGTTAGCTGATGAGTGGTTCCTGATTGCAGGGGAAAATTTACCATCTGAAGCAGAATATGAAGATTATCCCCAAATTGATAATGGTGTTGGTTCCATCCAATTATTCATCAAACAGTTTGAAACCAAAGCAAAAGAATTACTGCCTCCGAAAGTATCTCCCCGTAGATTTACTTGGGTGGTTGGGAATGCTGTGGAAAAAGCATTTCAACCAATTCTCAACCGTTTAAATTCTGTATTAGGTTTACAGGTAGATATGCGCGCTTTATGTAGCGATTACTGGGGTCAAGCTATCAGCGTTACAGGATTAATTACCGGTCACGATTTACTTTTAAATTTACAAGGTAAAGATTTAGGTAACGGTATTTTGCTACCTACAGTCATGCTTAAGCACGGGGAGTTAATTTTCTTAGATGATATGAGCGTCCAAGAAGTGGCAGATAAATTAAATACCCGTATAATTCCAGTTTCCGGAGTAGAAGAATTGATCGCATCCTGTATAAAGCTTAAATAGGGGTAATTTTCGCTAATGTATTAGTACTTAACAAAATCTTAGTAAAAATCACTTATATCTTTAATTAAAATTTGTCAAAAACTGTAAAAAATGTTTCTTGGCAAATCTATTGTGCATCAAATTATCTTACTTCTTTTTAATAGATATCTTTTATACGTTAATGTATGAAATAATAAGCTGAGTGTTGTGTTGTAAATACTTTGAAGTATCTTGTTGCCTATAATACATCAAAAATATAAAAGACCATACAAAAGATCATATACAAGTAAATAAATTACTACGAACTTTATTTAACAATGCCTTCTCCTTTAAAGATTGCATTGATGGTAAGTTCTCTGAGACTTGTCATTTTTATTTGGTTGCAAATGCACTATATTTCTTGACTCCATTGACAACCTGTTTTGGAAATATTTGTGAAATATCTTTGAGAGAATAATTGCTCAGAATAATTGCTCAGAATAATTAGCGATAAAATACTTACCGCACAAATTAATATGTAACGATGAAGTAAAAAAAGCAGATATTTTACTGAATGTTTAATGATTATCTAAATATTATCTAATTCCCTACTAAAATATACTTTACTTCGATTTTTATGATTTCAATATTGTCAAAAATATTACTCACAAATTTTCCTAATATTTAATTAAATCTATGCAAATAATATCTGTATTTAGTTTTTAGAAATACATTAAACACATGTATAGCTATATACATATATTGAACATATATAGCACTACTAGGATATATTAGGAAATCTTTATATTTCTGATTTGGAGGGGGTTTGGGGTAGTCTATTCCAAATCTTTGTTCTTGTGCAAAAAATATCTTAACTCGAAAGGGTACAACTATAGATAAAAAATCATTATCTCTATAAAGAATAAATATAAAAATATAGGAGTAAATAGTGCAAAACAGTAAATTAAAGACTAAAAAAAGAAAAATCAAAAAAATTACAAAAATAGGAAAATTTATATTTAAAATTCAATTTTTAATAACAAAAATTTTACTAATAAATAGTATTGGCTACTCACCAGCAATCGCCCAAGATAAACCAGTATTAAGCATTATTTATAGTCAAGAAAATGCCAATCAATGGCGAGGAATTACCAGCAGATTAGAAGCATCCGGAATCAACTATTGTATCGTTCCACTCTCAGACGTCAAGAGCGCTAGAGATTTAGGCGATCGCCAAATTCTATTTTTACCCAATGTAGAAACCCTTAGTCCCTCTCAAGCGATCGCTTTGGAAGAATGGACCCGCAAGGGAGGTAAGTTAATTGCTAGCGGTCCTGTAGGTAGCTTATCTGCACCGGGAGTTCGTAGCCTTTTGCGCAGCTTATTGGGGGGTTACTGGGGTTTTAGTCTTGACGGAGCAAAAAATCTACAAGCCTCACTTGTGAAGCCATCTTGGGTGAAAAAAGATGGACTATCCGCACAAATACGAGGTGGTGTAATTGTTCCTGAAAGCTCCAGAGCGCAGAAAGCGGCAGTTTGGGGTTCTCAAGATAGACCCGCAGCAGTATTGACAACCCGACGTTCAACTTTTTTTGGTTGGCGATGGGGAGTAGATACAGCCTCTAATGCTGACGTAGACTCCATTTGGCTAAATTCTGCTATTCAACGTCACTCCAACTCGTCACAATCAAATCGGATTGCAGGTGCTTCTTCGAGCTGCATCAACTCAGTCGTATCCCTTCCTAAAAATACAGCTAGGAAAGTTCCTCCCTTACCCAGAGATGTCTCTAAATCCACAACCTTTCAAGTTACCACCAATAGTAATACTCAGCCAAATAGATTTATTAGAGCAAATCCTAATAAATATAAATCTCAAGACGCAATAGACCAGTTACAGGATAGAGTAAATACTCCCAACATCCCCGCAAGGGGTAAACCCATCAGTCGCACACAAGCTATAGCGCTGCAACAAGATTTACGCAATTTAATAGGTAGGGTAGAAAGCGCTCAACTCGCAGCTAATGTTAAGGGTAGTAGTCCTGGAGTTGAACCTACAATTACCGCTTCTAATCGTCCCGGTGCAATTTCTGGTACACAACAGGTTTTAGATAGAGCGCGTAATACTCTACAGCAATTACCAAGATTAGTTGCTCAGAAAAAGTATAGTCAAGCCCGAAAACAATGGTTAAGAGCAAAATCTGAACTGTGGAAGCAATTTCCCACCAATCGTCCCCTCGCACAACCGGAAATTCGTGCCATATGGCTTGACAGAGGTACAATAGTCAAGTCTCGTAATGAACAGGGACTGGCTAGAATTTTTGATAAATTAAAAAAGACTGGAATTAACACCGTCTTTTTTGAAACCCTAAATTCCAGTTACACGGTCTATCCCAGCCGTATTGCACCACAGCAAAATCCCCTAACTCGTGGATGGGACCCATTAGCATCAGCAGTAAAATTAGCTAAAGACAGAGGAATAGAATTACATGCTTGGGTCTGGGTATTCGCAGCAGGAAACCAACGTCACAACAAAATTCTTAATATTGACCCCAAATACCCCGGTCCAGTCTTAGCATCCAATCCTAACTGGGTTGGTTATGACAACAGAGGTAAGACAATACCACCCCGTCAAGACAAACCATTTTTTGACCCTGCAAATCCTCAACTACGCCAATATCTACTTTCTTTGTATGAAGAAATAATCACAAAATATGATGTAGACGGTTTACATCTAGACTATATTCGCTACCCGTTCCAAGATCCAAAAGCAAATCGTACCTACGGTTATGGTATAGCAGCAAGACAACAATTCCAGCAAAAATGGGGTATAGACCCAACTAAAATTCCCTCAAATAATTATCAACTCCGGGAAAAATGGACAGCATTCCGTACCCAAAAGGTAGATAGCTTTGTTGCTGAAGTCTCTCAGAAATTGCGTCAGAAGAAACCCGATATCATCCTATCAGCAGCAGTTTTCCCTCTACCAAAACAAGAAAGAATTCAAAAACTTCAGCAACACTGGGAATTATGGGCAATGCGGGGTGACATAGATTTAATTGTTCCCATGACTTATGCTAGAGATACTAATCGTTTTGAAAAGTTAGCTCAACCCTGGATTAATTCTAGACAGTTAGGTTCCACTTTATTAGTGCCAGGAATTCGTCTGCTGAATTTACCCGCATTAGGAACATTTGACCAAATCCAATTAGTTAGAGATTTACCTACTAGCGGTTATGCTTTATTCGCAGCTGAAAATTTAGATGCTCAATTACAAAAGATTTTCAGCAGTACCCAAGGTTCTGCTAAAAATCAGCAAGAACCTATTCCTTTACGAGAACCATTTAAGACCGCAAATCTGCGTTATATGGTCTTACAATCGGAGTGGGACTTTTTAATTCAAAATCAACAGCTAACTCTACCCAAGTCCATCAGTAGTAAATTTAAAAACCAAACTCAGATACTTGGTAAGGCATTAGAAAAACTTTCTAAAAAACCTAGTACAAGTAACTTAGTAGCAGCTAAAGCATCTTTAACACGCTTTAAATCTCAATATCGAGCTTGGATTTATCCTTATGCTACTAATAACCCCTATCAAGTTAAAGCTTGGGAAAATCGCTTGATAACAATTGATAGATTATTAAGATACGGGCAAAAAGTTAAATTGAAACGATAATTCCACAGAAACCCATACTAAGGGATGATCGCAATTAAGCAGAAAATAATTTTATCAATTTTCAGTGCGCAAGGTTTGCGCCCTGAAAATATATTTATAATATGACTAAAAAATAAAATGGATACAAGCTCCCGAGTACTTATACGGGGAAGTAAACTACATCCGTGAAAAAAGAAAAAACATTCAAGCTCCTATTCAAGCCCCTCCATACCCCTCTGGGAAAGCAAATTACATCGATGGAGTAAAAAAAAATGCCGGAATTTTGAATTTTCTTCTTTGAAAACCTTCCCATAGGGTATGCAGAAATTTTGAGTTCTTCGCTTCTCCGTAAGGGTTCTCGCAGCTTAGAAGGCTGACTGGTGTCCGAATAATTCCAGTTGTAGGAAATCTACTGTCTCGATATTTATTTGTGAAACTTATTATGTAATTTTTATAATTGATATACCAGTATTTTCACTTATTTGTAATTTTTATTAATTAATTGAAGAAAGAAAAATTGGTCAAGGCTATCACTCCCTGACCAAAATGCAACCAAGTTCTAAAACACACAACTAGTGAGGTCTATATATATGTTAAACAATACTACGCCTTTGGTCTAGCTTTTGTAGCTTTTATTTCAATTATCTGAAACTCTACGATTGCCAAAATAAAATTTGATAACAAATTAATACTCGAAAAGTATAGGTTATACATAGAAAAGTAAAGAATATTACTGTTCACTTTCCTTCAACTTTTCTTAATATACCAATAGTATAAATAAGTATAAGTATTGAAACATGAGTTGGGGAACAGAGGAGTGAGGGAAATATTAGCTGATGGTTGTTAGTCAACTATCTGTTTCTTGTTTATCCAAATCTTATTACCTACAGAGCATAAATAAAAAGCGACAGAATAATATCCTGCCGCTTTCTAATAAATAATTCTAAACTTCTAAATCTAAACCTAAATCAAGAAAAGTTTCTTATGAAACACCTTGAGGCAAAGATTCTGAGGTTGCTTTACCGGTTACATTAATGTTACCACCATCATCAACATCAACTAAGGCTGTATCACCATCCTTGATGCGACCGGAAAGAATTTCTTCTGCCAGACTGTCCTCTAACAAGCGCATAATAGCTCGACGTAATGGTCTTGCACCATAACTAGGACTATAACCCTCATCAATTAGACGATCTTTAAATCTATCGGTGACTTCAAGAGTAATACCTTTCTCTGTGAGTCTCCCAAATACTTCCTTGAGCATAATTTCGGCGATTTCTTTCACCTCATCCTTACTCAATTGACGGAAGACGATAATCTCATCTAAACGGTTCAGGAATTCTGGACGGAAGTACTGTTTAAGCTCTTCATTAACCAAAGATTTAATTCGATTGTATTGAGATTCGCTTGCATCTTCAGCAAACTCAAATCCAATACCACCACCACCTTTCTCGATTACTTTAGAACCGATGTTGGAGGTCAAAATCAATAATGTATTCTTAAAATCTACTGTGCGTCCCTTAGCATCGGTTAATCTACCGTCTTCCAAGATTTGCAACAACATATTGAATACATCGGGGTGAGCTTTCTCGATTTCATCGAATAGCACCACAGTGTAGGGACGACGACGTACAGCTTCAGTTAACTGACCACCCTCGTTGTATCCTACATATCCTGGAGGTGAACCAATCAGCTTACTGACGGTATGACGCTCCATGAATTCCGACATATCCAAGCGAATCATTGCTTCCTCAGAACCGAAGAAGTAAGAAGCTAAAGATTTTGCTAATTCTGTTTTACCAACACCAGTAGGACCGGAGAAAACAAAGCTAGCAATTGGTCGGTTAGGATTCTTTAAACCAACACGAGCGCGACGAATAGCTCGAGATACTGCTTTTACAGCGTCCTCTTGACCGATTAAACGCTGATGCAAGGTATCTTCCATGTGTAACAACTTCTCGGATTCAGATTCCGTGAGTTTGTTAACAGGAACCCCAGTCCAGGAAGCGACAATATGAGCAATGTCTTCTTCGGTAACTACAGGTTCCTCACCATCGTCCTTACCACCGTTAGCTTTATTTTGTGCGATCGACCGGATTTCACCTTTAATTTCCATCTCGCGATCGCGTAGTTCTCCAGCTTTATCAAAGTCTTGAGAACGAACCGCATCATCTTTTTCTTTTAAGATTTGCCTTAGTTCTTTGTCTAATTCCTTAGCAGCAGGAGGTAGCTGAGAGTTAATTAAACGGACTCTAGAACCAGCTTCGTCAATTAAATCAATCGCTTTATCGGGTAAATAGCGATCGCTAATGTATCTATCAGATAATTTTGCTGCTGCGACCAGAGAATCATCAGAAATCTTTAACTTATGATGTTGCTCATAGCGATCGCGCAAACCATATAAAATTTCAATGGTTTCCTCTACTGAGGGTTCTCCTACCATAACTGGTTGGAAACGACGTTCCAAAGCAGCATCTCTTTCGATGTGCTTGCGGTACTCATCTAGGGTTGTTGCACCAATACACTGCAATTCTCCTCTAGCCAAAGCTGGCTTAAGAATATTTGCCGCATCAATCGCACCCTCTGCTGCACCTGCACCAATTAAGGTGTGGACTTCATCTATAACTAAAATTACATTTCCTGCCTGTCGAATCTCATCCATGATCTTCTTCAGACGTTCTTCAAATTCACCCCGATACTTAGTTCCTGCTACCAGTAAACCAATATCTAGAGTGACAACCCGCTTGTCTTCCAGAATATCGGGAACATCTTTATCAGCAATTCTACTTGCCAGACCTTCGGCAATAGCAGTTTTACCTACACCAGGTTCACCAATTAATACTGGATTATTTTTGGTTCGGCGACCCAGAATCTGAATCACCCTCTCAATTTCTTTGGCGCGTCCGACAACTGGATCGAGCTTATTATCAGTAGCCAGTTGAGTTAGATTTGAACCAAATTCATCTAAAGTAGGAGTTTTAGTTCTGCCAGATTGTGAACCAGCGCTCACTTCGGCAGTTTCCCCTAACATACGGATGACTTGAGTCCTCACCTTGGATAAATCTACACCTAGATTCTCAAGCACTCTGGCTGCTACACCTTCCCCTTCTCGGATGAGGCCCAACAGCAGATGCTCGGTGCCAATGTAGTTATGCCCTAACTGGCGTGCTTCTTCTAAAGAAAGCTCTAACACTCTTTTCGCTCGTGGAGTAAAAGGTATTTCCACTGCGACGAATCCAGAACCTCGACCTATGATTTTCTCGACCTCAATCCTAGCGTCTTTTAAATTGACACCCATGGATTTGAGAACCTTAGCCGCCACTCCGGTACCTTCGCCTATAAGACCCAGTAGGATCTGCTCAGTACCGACGAAATTATGCCCAAGACGGCGTGCCTCTTCTTGAGCTAACATTATCACCTTAATGGCTTTTTCTGTGAAGCGTTCAAACATTGGCTTTTCCCATCACCTGCGTCGTGCCGGTACGCTGATTTTAGCACAGCCTAATTATGAAGATGGCTGTATAAATGTGAAGACATCCGTACACTTACTGCTTAGATGTATGAGTTTTATATTAGATACTGAATTGGTTTTCCGTACTAAGTGTATCAAACAAATTTGATTTACCAGCATATATAGGGTTGACCGCTAGCAAAATACTGAAAATTTTGTATTTTGTTAACCCTCACAAATAAAACTATTTACCATTTTTTTTCTTTGCTGTCTAGTTATATATGAACATAATAAAGTTTTGTTATTATACTCATAACTTAAATTTAAATTTACTTAATTATAAAAACAGTTTAGGGATAGTTGACATTTGACGATTAATTTTAACTATTGGATTAAATGCCAGCCAGATTTAGAGAGGCGATCGCGCACTGCAACTAATTTGTTAGCGATCATTTCTTGAAATTGAGGATATTGTATTTTCCCTAACCACAAAATCAAAGCGTCTTCTTGATTGTCTTTATAGTATTTAGGACGTGTTCCAGCAATTTTAAAGCCGAATTTCTGATATAAAGAGATTGCTAGGTGATTAGAAGCTCTTACTTCTAAAGTTGCCCGCTCCAAACCACATTCCCAAGCTCTGTTGAGGAGTGAGTAGAGTAAGGCTTGCCCTAATCCTTGAGAATGATATTGGGGATCGACAGCCAAAATTGTAATGTGAGCTTCATCTAATATTGACCAAAAGCAACCCATTCCCAGAAGTTGTGAGGGGTTAAGGGGAGAAAGAAAACCATGAAATTCGCTATTAGGGCTCTCTAGTTCTCTTTTATAGCCATCTTCACTCCAAAGACCTGCAAAACAATTAATATCTAGCTGTACTATTGCATCTAAATTAGATATTGAAAGTGACTTTATTTCTAGGTCTAGTGGGTTGGGGCATTCTCTAGGTAAGGAATGGGAGAAATTCCCTTTTAAATGCTCGCTCATAAAATCTGCTTGGGATGAAATGTATAGAGGTGCTGTAGAAACAACATAAAACAATAAAACAATAAAAAATAATTATATTTTTATTCATCTGTAATTCAGATAAAGGTCCTAGCAATTGAAAATGAAGTGTTTTCAAGTAAGCAAGCCCTTTGTAAACTGAGTATTAGAAGATGTTTGTGAAAATTGTAAGCAAGATAAGGATAATTTATTAAATTATGGTATCTACTCACCCTGGTGGGATTAAAAATTGTGGTAATAAGTATTTATCTGAGACTAGTAAAGATAGGTTAAATTTATCACCAAATCAACAGCTTCTACCTTTAAGCTCCCAAGTCAACGACAGCGATCGCTTAGAAGTCGGTGGTTGTGATGTCACAAAATTAGTAGAACAATTTGGTTCTCCACTCTATATTTTAGATGAGCAAAGCTTAAGAACTGCCAGTATTCAATACCGGGATAGTTTTAAACGTTACTATTCTGGGGAATCTCAAGTCATTTACGCTTCTAAAGCCTGGAGTTGCCTCGCTGTATGTGCTATCGTTGCTTCCGAAGGACTTGGCATAGATGTAGTCTCAGGTGGCGAACTTCATACAGCACTGCAAGCAGGAGTAAGTCCTGATAAGATTTATTTCCACGGGAATAACAAATCATCCGAAGAAATAACCCAAGGGATAGAGTGCAAATGCACTATTGTAGTAGATAACTGGCATGAATTACATTCTATTGTTAACTTAGCTAAAAACGCTGCTCAATCAAATATTCGGGTGATGTTGCGATTAACTCCTGGTATTGAGTGTCATACTCATGAGTATATTCGCACAGGTCATCTTGATAGTAAATTTGGTTTCGATCCTACAGAGCTAACAGATTTGTTTGAATTTGTCAGCAAGCAATCTGTTATTGAGTTGGTTGGTTTACATGCTCATATTGGTTCCCAAATTTTTGAACGTCAACCGCACCGTGATTTAGCGGGGGTAATGGTTCAATGGATTAACAAGGCTAATAGTTACGGTTTAACAATTAATGAATTAAATGTAGGTGGTGGATTGGGAATCAAATATGTTGAATCCGATGACCCCCCAAGTATTGAAGAATGGGTTAAACCTATTTGTGAAGTAATCGAAGGTACTTGTAAAAAGCAGAATATCCCTTTACCTAAATTATTATCCGAACCAGGGCGATCGCTTATTGGATCTACTTGTGTAACTGCGTATACCATCGGTTCGACTAAAAAAGTTCCGGATATCCGGACGTACATAGCAGTAGATGGAGGAATGTCAGATAACCCTCGTCCTATAACTTATCAGTCGGTGTATCGCGCAGTAATTGCTAATCGTATGTCTAGTGCACTTACGCAAACAGCAACAATTGCGGGCAAACATTGCGAATCAGGGGATATTCTGATCAAAGATGCTCAATTACCAGAAACAGAAACTGGTGATATTCTCGTAGTCATGGGAACTGGCGCTTACAACTACAGTATGGCATCCAATTATAATCGCGTACCTCGACCAGCAGCAGTTGTAGTCAATGATGGTGAGGCAAATTTAATTTTGCAACGCGAAACCTATCAAGATTTGATTAAACAAGATTGTTTGCCGGAAAGACTCAGAAAGAATGAAGAATAAAGTATAGGCAGACCGGGAAATAACTAGCTTTGATAGCTGCAAAAACTCTCAACTTGCATTCTACATTTGTTCTACAACCTCTAATTCTGATAAGTGTGGTAGTAGTAATCGTTATTTTCCCAAGTCTTTGGTAATACTTGTAGTCTATTTGTACTTTATACTTTCTTGTCTTAGCGTAATCCAGATATCATGGGAGATTTGTGGAAATGCCTGAAAAACATAGATTTATCGCAGTCTTCGCCGTTTGAGATTCTGGATGTTTTTTTAGTGCTGGCGCTCACTTATATGATTTTAGTTCTAATTAGTGAGCGTCGGACACTGTGGATGGTGAGGGGATTCATCATTTTAATGTTAATCTCAGCGCTGATAGAAAACTCTTGGCGAATCGGACTCAAATTTGTACTATTAAAGTTTGTACTGGAAAATTTACTTATCGGCTGTGCTGTAGTTATGGCAATTTCCCTACAATCAGAGTTGCGCCGTTTTTTGGAAAAACTTGGACGTGGGGAAATCAAGCAGCTATTTCAAGTGTCGAATTTAGCTATACCTAAATCAGATAGCTTTATTGATGAGATAGCTGATGCAATTAAAGAATTATCAAAAAATCGTATTGGTGCTTTGCTGATCATTGAAACTACTGGTCCGATAGATGAACGTGATTTTTCAGTCCCTGGAGTGAAGTTGAATGCAGAAGTTTCTAAGGAACTAATTCAAACAATTTTTCAACCAAAAACTTTATTACATGACGGTGCTACATTGATACGTGGATCTCGAATTCTGGCATCGGGTATAATTTTACCGCTTTCGGGACGCACAGCTTCACGTCAACTTGGAACAAGACACCGAGCGGCAATGGGGATTACTGAGCGAGTCGAAAATTGTATTTGCGTGGTTGTGTCAGAGGAAACCGGTTCTATTTCTTTAGCTGAACGGGGTAATCTGAACCGACCATTAACCATCACAAAATTGAAAGAGTCATTAGAAGAAAAACTTTCTCCAATTACAGACAGAGAAGCAGTTGCTTCCGACTTTTTCGGTTTAGGACGACAAATTCGTGGTAAAACATCAGCCCTGGTTTCACGTTTACTTGGACTAGCATCGACTGCTTCTCGGAATAAAAAATGACAGCACAACAGACACAACAGCAATATTTACCTTCTGATCTAAAAAAAGAGTTGCTACCTAAGCACATAGCAGTAATCATGGATGGTAATGGTCGATGGGCTAAAAGTAGGGGACTTCCTCGATTTATGGGTCACAAGCAGGGAGTTGATGCTCTTAAAGATTTACTTCGTTGCTGTAAGGACTGGGGAATAGAAGCTTTAACTGCTTATGCTTTTTCTACTGAAAATTGGGGTAGACCTGATGAAGAAGTGCATTTTTTGATGACTCTATTTAAGAAAGTTTTGCGCAGAGAATTGCGGGAAATGGTTGCAGAAGATGTACAAATTCGTTTTGTTGGTAATTTAGGGGTACTTCCGCCATCTTTACAAACAGAAATTACCCGTTCGATGGTACAGACTCAGACTAATAAGGCAATTAAATTTACTGTTGCAACTAATTATGGTGGCAGACAAGAAATTGTCCAAGCATGCCGTAAAATTGCGGAACTTGTTCAGCAAAATATATTACAGCCTCATGAAATTGATGAAACAATTTTTGAAAATCATCTTTATACCGCAGGTAATCGCGACCCAGATTTATTAATTCGTACTAGTGGAGAAATGCGGCTTAGCAATTTTCTGCTTTGGCAAATGGCTTATTCTGAAATATATGTGACGAAAACACTCTGGCCAGATTTTAATCGTCAAGAGTTACATTTAGCTTTATCGGCTTATCAGCAACGAGAAAGACGATTTGGAAAAGTATAATTTATTTTGTAGATTATTATTTTTTTATAATTTTTTTTATAGATTATTGATTAATAATGAGTTAATTATTAGTGCCTCGGGAGGGGGGAAGTCAAAATTAATTCAATCCCCTCGCAACCAATACAAATAACCGGAGGCAGAGGGTCTCCGGCTACGCATATTTTATCAATTTGATTAAAATCTTTGTGATCTAAGGGTTATAAAATGTGCTTTCTGAGAATCATGCAAGTAACAATTCATGAATAAAGAATCTTTATTCTAAAGTTTGACTTAACAAAAATTTACATCATAGTAATTAATTAAAACAGCTAAAAATTGATATTTAACCGACATTTATATAAATCTAATACAATACGGCATAAGTAAACAAAACATAGAAAATCCAAAATCAGTAAATGCTTGTTCTATAAATGCCGTATAAATATGGCGGTTTCTTGAATTTGTTTCTTAAATTTGTTTCTTAAAAAAGTCCTTATAGAATATGCACAAAATAGAATATGCACAAATGAGGCGATCGCATTAATAGGGTATTAATAAGGCAGTACTAAGGACCATCAAATACTGCTTTTTCTATGTCCTGACGACTGAGTGAATATTTAAAAGACCGTTGAATATCTTGATTATTTTCTCCGGCTTGAATATATCTGACTGTAACTTGTTCTACATCTAGCCAAATTTCAGCTTTCCATATATTCTTGTCGATGTACCAATAATGTAATTGAGATTCGTCTTGTTTACAGCCTTGCTCTTTTAGCCAGCGCTCTATTTGTGGTAAGGCATGATTATATAGAGGAGTTTCTGAAGAAGGGAGAGGCATAAAATATCTAATAATTCAGCAGTCAAGAATCAAAAATATTAATTCAATGACTATGTTAGTATTCTAGCTTACTCTCATTCCCAATGTTCCTAATACTTTTCTAATTATTATGGATAAATAGCTTTATATCTGAAGCGGTTTATTTAGGTTCCTAGATAATCACAACAGTATTGTGTTGGGGGATATAGTTCCCATGGAAATGCTTAACGAAGGAATAGCCCAAAGAGCGATCGCTATAAGTAAGCAACCAATAAAAGTTACTCCTAAAATAAATAAAGCGAATATTTCTCCAGCAGATAAGGAACGATCTGTTGCATCTAAGTAAGCAGATTTTGACCAATCATAAGAATTAGCACCAGAAACCGGTTTATCTAGATCCCTAGGGGGCTGAATTACCCCGTGTCGAGAATATCCTATTTTCAGATCATAGGAAAATCTACGTTCTGGATTGCTTAAAGTTGCATACGCTTCATTAATTTCCTGGAACTTAATGGTTGCAATATCTTTCGGTAAATCAGTAGTATCGGGATGATAAATTTTGCTCAGTTCCCGATATGCACGACGAATATCGATAACTGATGCCCAAGGATATATTCCTAGCTGTTTGTAATAAGTAGGTTTACTGCTTATGAGTTTCCCTTCTTGATTCACAAGCACCTCTAAATACTTTGGCTTTTTAGTTTTTTATATTGTAAAACTATGTCTGATGGATAAAACAGCAACTAAAATTTATTTTTTTTAATTTTAAGTAAGTACAAAAATTATATTTAGAAATATTGAGAAGAAATGTTGAGATATATGTAGATATATTTGCATATACAGACATGGATAAAAAAGGATAGAATAACCGTCTGATGTTCAACTACATCCCCAAAAGTGTCTTCTACTTGATTATTTTCAAGACAAAATACTAGAAGAAGATAAAAGTATAGAAGATAAATTATATAAAGATAGTTAATTAGATGAGATTGGCGCGGGGTTTGAAAGTTTCAATTTGCCGCAGTTTTTCGTAAAGCTCCTTCTCTTGGGGAGTAATAGTTTGAGGAGTAGCTATTTTTATTTCTACCAACTGATCCCCACGTTTACCGCTTTCGTCAGGATATCCCTTATTTGCTAGACGCAGTCTTTGACCAGGTTTAACTCCTGGAGGAATCGTCATCTTTACCAACCCATCTAAAGTAGGTGCTTCTACTTGTCCCCCCAAAACTGCTTCAGAAGGAGTTATAGGTACTTGACAGAAAATATTTATTCCATCTATTTTGAATATTCGGTGAGTCTCTACAGTAATCTTTAGGTACAAATCACCGCCATTTACTCCTTGATTGCGCAGACGAATAGTTTGACCCGTTACCATTCCTGCTGGCATTCTTACTTCTAAAGAGCGTCCGTCTTCTAAACGAATCCTCTCTACACCACCTTTATAAGCTTTTTCTAATGGCAAAGTTAATCTTGCTTCTATATCCCGACGATTTGCCGTTTGAGAAACATTATATGTACTTCTGTTTCTAGAAGAACGAGGGGGGTCTACTTCAACTCCATTATTGTTTGCTTTAGCTGTATTTTTATTTTTACCAATGACTTGATTAATAAAATTCTCAAATGATGGGTCTACACCTTTGCTGCCATTATTATTTCCGGAACGACTTGAAAAACCGCTCTTACCTTGCGCTGATTTTTTCTTAAAGCCCTTTTGTTGCCAAAAACGACTAAATTCATCATACTGAGCACGTTTTGTAGGGTCGGAGAGTACTCCATAAGCCTCACCGATGGATTTAAATTTTTCCTCAGCAGCTTTATTACCTGGATTTAAATCCGGATGATACTGTCGAGCTAAACGTCGGTAAACTTTTTTTATTTCATCATTGGTCGCATCCTTTGATACTCCCAAAATCTCGTAATAGTCCCGAAAATTCTGCAAGTTTTGCATAGTCAGTTGCTTAATTCAATGTTTTAGCTGTTAGATTTAGCTGTTAGACTTTCTTAGATTTTTTGGCAATCATCAAGAATACCGATTTATTTGGATCATATTCATTTAGTCATAAAATAAATAAAAGACTATAAAAATCTTGAGCTTCAGGGAGAAGCAACACTATGAGTTATTAGTTTTCCCCCTGAACTCCTAAGTAATTACTTCATTATTTTCATTGACAATAAGCAATATTCGGAAAATTTGGGGTGAGATTTCCCACCCTCGTTAAGATAGATTCACTTATTTCACTGATTTTAATTTAATTAGTTATATTTATTCTCATATAAACACTTATAGCCAGTCATCATCATCATCCCAGTTATCTTGGTAGCTAGGACGTGGAGGTTTTCTAGAGGATTCCTTATTGTAGGGGGAACGACGTTCTGGTGTGCGGTAATCGCTGCCATATTCATCGTTTTTATCATAACTATCTGGCTCATAGTTATTTCCCCGATCGTAATTATTTTTGTTGTAATTACTCTGGTTATAATCTCCTTTGTCTTATTTATCGCGGTCGGAACCTCCTCTGTTGTATCCTACCCTGCTGTCGTAGCCTCCTCTGTCATAACCTCCCCGCTGATCATCGCGTTCATAACCACCCCGGTCATAACCACCCCGGTCATAACCACCCCTGTCATAACCTCCTCTGTCATAACCACCCCGGTCAAAGTATTCTCTGTCATCATCCTTTTCGCCGATGAAGATATCACGAATTGTGCCGAATAGGTCATCTTCTTCATCTTCTTGGAAATATTCGCGGACTTCCCGACTCAGTTCCGATAAAGCATCTTGTAAATCCGCATATGCTTGGTCAATTCCCCTTTCCGAGCCGGATTTCAAGCTTTCCCGCAATTCTCGACAGATATTGTCAATGCGTTGACGTCGATTGCGTGCAAAGGACATTCCTAAGTCTAATGCGACTTCTCGTAATTGTCTTTCTGCTTGTAGTATCAAAGCCTCAGAACGGGTTCGTTTTTCTACACGTTCCTTGCGTTGTCTATCGACATCAGCGTATTTCTCAGCGTCTTGGATCATCTGTTTAATTTCACCTTCACTGAGATTAGAAGCACCTTGAATAGTAATGCTTTGCTCTCTACCTGTGGTTCTGTCTAAGGCTGTTACTTGTAGAATACCATTAGCATCAATATCAAACGCTACTTGTATTTGAGGAATACCTCTAGGTGCGGGGGGAATACCATAAAGCTTGAAACGACCTAATGACTTGTTATCATTAGCCATTTCCCTCTCACCCTGAACAGCGTGAATTTCTACTGTATTTTGATTGTTTTCCGAAGTAGAAAAAGTATCAGATTTTCTTACAGGGATAGTAGTATTGCGGGGAATGAGCTTTTTCATCACACCACCAATCGTTTCTAACCCTATAGATAAAGGAGTGACATCAAGCAGGAGAACATCTTTAAACTCTCCTGCTAAAATTCCTCCTTGAATAGCTGCACCCACACCCACGACTTCATCAGGATTAACATTTTGGTTCGGTTCTAAACCAATCATTGCCCGGACTAGCTGTTTTACCATCGGCATTCTGGTAGAACCACCGACTAAAACTACCTCATCAATATCTCGTGGTGACATTCCTGCATCTCGAAGCGATCGCTTAACGGGATTGCGTAATCTGCCGAGTAAGTCATCGCACATCGCTTCAAAATCAGAACGATTTAAACGGGTGTCCAGGTGCTTTGGTCCATCTTCTGTAGCGGTAATAAACGGTAAATTAATATCAGTAATGCTAACTGCCGATAACTCTATTTTCGCCTTTTCTGCAGCTTCCATCAATCTTTGTAAAGCTTGGCGATCGCGTCGCAAATCAACCCCTTCCGCTTCTAGAAACTGTTCTGCTAACCAATCAACAATTTTTCGATCAAAATCATTTCCTCCTAACTGGGTATCCCCACTTGTAGCTTTAACTTCAAATACCCCATCTCCTACGTCGAGTATGGATACATCAAATGTACCTCCACCCAAGTCAAATACTAAAATAGTCTCATTATTGGCTTTATCTAATCCATAAGCCAAAGATGCTGCTGTAGGCTCATTTAAAATTCGCAATACTTCCAAACCAGCAACTCTACCTGCATCTCTAGTTGCTTGACGTTGAGCATCATTAAAATAAGCAGGAACTGTGATTACTGCACCAGTGACGGGTTCACCTAAATATGTACTGGCATCTTCTGCAAGCTTTTTTAGTATCATTGCAGAAACTTCTTCGGGAGCAAAATCTTTCTTTAAACGCGGACACTTAATTTTGACATTGCCAAACTCGTCTTTACGGATAGTATAAGGAACCCGTTTAGAAGTCGGATTCAACTCAGTGTAACGTCTTCCCATGAAGCGCTTAATCCCAAAATATGTATTCTGGGGATTGAGAACCGTTTGTCGTCGTGCCATTTGTCCCACGACTTTTTCGCCATCTTTACTAAAGCCTACCACTGAGGGTGTTGTTCGCATTCCTTCTGCATTGGCAATAACCACCGGCTTGCCACCCTCCATGACGGCAACTACTGAGTTGGTTGTACCCAAGTCAATGCCGACTACCTTGCCCATGCTTCCGTTTTTCTCCTAATGTTACTTAATGAACCTACTTGCTATCACCTGTTGCAATTGTTGACAAACAATGCTTGATTTATTGTATCTTGCACTTGCTCAGTAAAAAGTCAACAGTCATTCCGGAGCTAAATTAATTTGTGGAATTAAATCAACAATTATTGAATCACCTCCGTGAAATAGTACGCGATCGCGACCCATATTTAGCATCTGCCGGACATTTTTTTGTCCAGCAATACATTCGCCAACAATTTATGCAATGGGGAAGTGTGGAAATCCACACCTTTACTGTTAATACTCAGAATTTCAAAAATATCATATTAAATTTACCCCCCAAACCAGGAATAAAAAAGAGAGATTTGCCACCAATTTTAATTGGGGCACATTATGATGCTATACCAGGAACTGTTGGAGCTGATGATAATGCAACAGGTGTAGCTGTTTTACTAGAGTTAGCCAGGATTTTTGCTAAGTTACCAACAAAGTATCCTATAAGATTTGTAGCTTTTGATTTGGAAGAATATGGGTTGATTGGTAGCACTGAGTATGTCCGAAAACTCCAACAAGAAGGGCAGCGATTACGGCTGATGGTTTCTTTGGAAATGTTAGGATACAAAGACTCTACACCAGGTTCCCAATCATATCCCCCACCATTAGAGCGATTTTATCCCGATTGTGGCGACTATATAGCTTTAATTGGGAATCTACGCACTACGGGAGAATTGTTTGCTATGAGTCGTGGGTTTAAACAAAATGATTTCCCTTGTCAGTTACTGCCAGTGCCTAATAACGGTAAAATTGTGAGTTCAACAAGACGAAGTGACCATGCACCATTTTGGGATGCAGGTTACAAAGCCATGATGATTACGGATACATCATTTATGCGCAATCCCCATTATCATAAGCCTAGTGATACGATTGAAACTTTAGATTTAGATTTTCTGACGGGAGTATGTCTGGGTATAGAAAAAGGAATTAGGAATTTGTAATGTAGTTAAAATAACTTACCGTTAGGTTCATTAGGGACTTCCAATTAAAAAAATAATCAATGGTTTTGGTGAGCAGAGGAAGCAGGGGAAGCGGAGGGAGCAGCGGTGCGAAGAAAGCGCTTCTTACAAAAGTTGTACATGGAGAGAAGTTGCGTGCGGAGGTTCCCTCCGTTGAGCAAACTTCGGGGGGAAACCCCCTTGGCG
>JBHJJE010000029.1:0-11662 GCA_050042865.1 Mastigocoleus sp. | reverse complement strand
GGAGCAGGGGGAGAAAAAATCTGATAGTTGTATTAGATGCAGGAATTGAGTAATTTAATTTTTGGATGTCCCTTAAGAATTAGAAGTTATACAAATAAAAAATATTGATGCTTGTCTACCAGTCACTGTTAACTGTTCACTGTTAACTGTATGTCCCTCCGGGACACGCTTCGCTAACACTGTTCGCTGACTAAAACCCTAAATCTGCTTTTGCTAATTCTGCTGCTGCAAAAACTTCATCGTCTGGTTTTCCTTCCCAGTCGGGGTCGCCAATTTCTTGATAGAATGCTGTATCGTAGGGACGGGTACGGACTACTACCGGCATGGGAACCGCATGACCTAAAATTAATGCTTGCTGCTTAGAATCTAGTTTCGCTAATACCGAACGTAGGTTACTTCCCCCGGAAACTCCAGTAAATATGGCTTCGATGTCTTTTTCATCATTTAATAAGGCTGTGACACGAGTACCAATTTGAGACATAACTTCGTTATCAATACCCGATGGACGCTGGTCTACCACTAGTAAACTCACGAAATATTTACGCATTTCCCGGGCAATGGTTCCAAAAATTGTACTTTGAACGATTGCTGGGTCTAAAAAGCGGTGTGCTTCTTCAATGGTGATTACTAACTGATTGGGTTTCTCACTAGGATTACCGCTCTGTAAGAACTGCTCGGATTTACTAACATAATGATGGTGAATGCGTCGGGTAATCATGTTTGTCACCAGCATATAAGAAAGCATATCAGATTGAGAGCCAAATTCGATAACTACATTTTTACCAGCTTCTAGGGAGGTTATAATTTGTTTGACGTAGTTATGGGGACAAGTTGAACGCATATACTTGAGGTTATCCATCCGCAGTAATTTGCGCTGTAATGCTGTAATGGAACCTTGGTGTCCCCGTTTCTCTTCGCAAAACATCTTGATTTCTTCATTGGTCATATTTAACAGTTGAAGAATCCAAGATTTACCGAATTCGGCATAAAGAATATTGGCATTATCTAAACTTGCATCGGAAAGTCCTAAATCCCGACTACACAGACGAATATCTTCTACTTCAATTTGGTCATAACTTAAATATAACTCTTGAGCGTCCCGGACACCGCGACGACGGGTAGATTCTGGGTCTAAGGTATATACTTCTACTTTACTAGGAAATAATTGCTTTAAACCCTTTACAGTACTATACTGCTTTCCTTCACATACAGCTTGCCATCCATATTCCGAGTGCATATCAAAAATTAAATTCACCCCAGCACCCTTACGGATAATTCCTGCCAGTAATAACCTAGTTAAAAAAGACTTACCAGTACCAGATTTTCCAAAAACACCATTACTACGTTCAACAAACCGGTCTAAATCCATACATACTGGTACATCCATATCCAAAGGTTTCCCAATAGAAAAATTCCGCCTGTGGATATCGTCTTCCCAACCAAATACCCGTCTAAAATCTTCTTCAGAGGCATCGTAAACTTGGCTAAAATGGGTAGGAATCGTTTTTACGGGTAATAATTCCATATTAGTACTAGTCTGGGGTTGAAATGAAGCTAGACCCTTAGTTCCAGATGGGACCAAAGATGTCTCTGATTTACCATTTGCACCACCATTAATATTAGTAAAAGACTCATTATTCTCAGGAGTAAACATCAACATAGGAGCCAAATTAATGGTTCCATAGGTACCACTCCCGGCTAAAACCTCCCTCAAAAAGGTATCTTCCCAACTGGGAGGATTCGCAACTATTCTTTGATTTGCAGTCCCTAAAGCCACATCCGTCAGCATACAGAAGAAACGCGATCGCATACCCTGTACTACCAAAAACTTTCCTACACGCATATCTTCTACCGAGATATCGGGATGCAATCTAACTTCTAATCCTCCTGTCAAGGAACCTTGGATTACTGACCCTAGGGGCTGTCCCAAATTCATATTAATAGTCACATATTTATCTTTAATACTAAGTGAATTTTAATTGTAGATAACAAAAATTGCGACGTTACTTAAATAATATATGTATTTTTATATTAATTTAGATAGGAAAGGGTAATTAATTTCAAATCTCAGAATTTTGAACTAACTACTCCTTCCTATATTTTTAACTGATGTTAATGGTGGTGGGAGAATTTCCCCCTGTACTACCACCAATTAATGGTTTGCGATATTGTGAATATAAGCGATCGCGCCATGCAAAGAATACCTGAAATGCTGGGTCTTCTGCTAGTGAGGGTATTCCTTTACCTCTGACGCTAGAGGGTAAATCCAGATACTCTCCATCAGGAAACTTTAATAAAAGAGATACTCCTGCAACACTCAAATCAGCTAAAGTAATCTGGTCTCCACATAAATAAGGACTATCAGTTAATAGCAAAGTCAGAGCTTCTAAATCTTGCCTCAAATCAGCGATCGCGCTATTTACTGCGTCTTGGGAATATCCCACACCAGTTCCTAAAGCTTGCAAAAAGTCTCCGGGGACTCCTTCTACTAAGCTTTTAACTATATCTGGTGTGGAACTTGGTAATAAAGATTTGCGTAAGCTTTGGTTTTGACTAATCGCACCAAATAAGGCTTTACGACTTTTAGTACCGATGGATTCGTCTGCCCATTCTTCTATCATCAAACACAAACCCCTGTTTCTCACATCGGTAGGGATGATTGGTTTTTCTGGATAGTGCTCGTCTAAATATTTAGCTATCTTCGTAGAGTCAGCGATGAATTTATTACCATCCTTGAGTACTGGGACTTGTCTTTGACCTGTCATCCGAAATAGTTCTACTTGACCAATACCAGGTGTGACTTCTATTTTTCGGTATTCTAAACCCTTGTAGTCTAAGATAAGACGTACTTTTTCTGAGTATTGAGATAATTCAAATTGATACAGTTCCAGCATATCTAAGATTACTTAATTTAATTATGGTATTTTCGCTGTAAGTAGCTTACTAATTGTACTAACTTTACATTCATTCAGAGTATATTAATTTTGCTTTTTCCTACTTAAAAATTTATCTTTATCTGTTGAATATCATGATGTCTGGGATGAGATATCTAATTTTTGTTTATCTATTATTTAACCAATATTTAATTTATGGACAATAATTTATATATTCCTTTTGACTCTCATACTTATATCCTTGGAATGATTTTTAAAAATATTCTAAATGTATGGATGGTAGATTTTATGATAAAACAGTAATCATAATTGGATTTCCAAAAGGTTAATTGTTATATAGCTATGTAAAGTTAAGATGTATGATATTCTTTTAATTTGATAAATACCTTTATTTTATACATTATCTATTTATCAATAGTCATTTAAAGTCATATTTTATTATTCTCAGAAAAGAAAAAAATAGTTTTGATTTTTATTTCTATTTCATATAGATGCTGAATAAGCCAATTTTATAAAACTACAAAGGATAAAAAAATATTTATAAAATAACAGTTGTAAACTCCAAATATACTATTTAATCAAATAAGAATTAGTAGAAAAAATATTTACTCTGGTCGCAACTTCTCACAATGAGATGTTCATTTCAAAAATTGTGCTTTGTAATTTTGCTTTTTAATAATCTATTGTGTAAGAAAGTTTAAAATCCAACCCTTAGATAAATCTGGGAACTTCAGGAATACCTACAACGTCCTAAATGCTTATTAATTATAATTAAGTATATAAAAAATATATGCTTGACAATTACAACCGTCAAGTCGCTTCGCTCCAATTCAAAATTCCGGCATTCAAATCAGTGGGGGTTTGTACCCGAAATTAATTAATTCAAAATTTTTGAATTCTTCAAAATGGTCATAGCCAGTTAATCAAAAGCTAAGATACCCACCATTCTAGGAATTATGACCATAGAAAGTAATATCAGACTAAACTAGAAGGATTTGCTCCTATTACTAGAAAACAAAAATAAAATAAAAAAGGAACTAAATATTGTAAATATTTCATATAAAAGTATTTTATGTTTTGATTTTTCCTATTTGTCTGTAAATCATATTGTATTGTACTGGTAACAATTGATTATTCCTAACTTTCCGGGATATTATCAGAGCTTAGAAGAGATAATTATTACTAATTAAACAGAAGAATAATATAAAAAAATACTCATTTGATTGTAAATAGATACAGAAAGATTCACGGATTGACTTTGCTTCTATAAAAATCTCTTTTATTGAATTAGATTTTATGTGTAAAAAAATGATATAAGTCATTAATATAATGTGTGGAAAATAGAGCCAAGCAAAATTTATGAAATTTGATAACAGCAGTTTGCTGACTAAGTTGGCTAATGTATTAGGAGTAGCAAGTGTAAGTCTGCTTTTAGGCTTATCAGCAGAAGCTAAGGAAGCATTAAATCCAAACCCAAGTATTTTTAAAGAGGCTCCTTACAACCGTAATGCTAAAGTTGTGAGTGAATCCCAGAATACAGGGGTTACATCTGAAAATAAAACTCAAATCAAGAACAGTAAGAATTCCAGTAAAGTTAATATACTCGCACAAAACAACGGAGGGCTATTAAATCCTCGTCCGAGTATCTATGATGAGTGTCCTTACAACCGTGCTGCTTGTGGAAACAGCACACCTAGTACAACACCTCCAGGACTTCCACCAGAGACCACTCCAGTAGTTCCAGAAACTCCAGTAGTTCCAGAAACTCCCCCATCTTCAGAGACCCCAGAAGCTTCCGACAAGAATATAGTAGCGATCGCAGAAGCTAATGGTTCTTTCAAAACTTTGACAAAAGCTTTGAAAGCTGCGGGTTTAGCAGAAACTCTACAGGGTGATGGACCATTTACAGTTTTTGCACCTACTGATGAAGCTTTTGCAAAACTACCCCAAGATGCTGTTCAAGATTTACTAAAGCCTGAAAACAAAGAAGTTTTGGTAAAAATCCTCACATATCATGTAGTACCACAGCAGGTATTATCAACAGATTTAAAATCTGGTGAAATTAAAAGTGTCGAGGGTGGTGCAATCAACGTGAAAGTTGATGCTGAACAAGGGGGAGTTATGATTAATGAGGCAAAAGTAACACAACCAGATATCAAAGCTAGTAATGGTGTGATTCATGTAATCGGTGAATTACTTCTACCTCCAGATTTGTAATTTATTTCCTCAATTGACTGAAAATACAAAAATAGTGTAGGTTGGGAAATCATCACAATCTTGGGTTGTGCTAACGCTCTACCCAGCCTACAGTTCTCTTTAATTTCTTGTGTAGCGGTGTTTGACACCTGTAGGAAAATACTCGGAGTCTCCGGTGGAAAAAAGCTTGACACGAGGGGTTTGATATTCCCCAGGAACGTAATTTGCAAATTCGCTATTCAGACGTTTGAGTTGAGTCAAAATTGCAGATGTAATAGCAACTGATTTTTGGGAGCTATCTTCTATATTTGGTGCTAATTCCACAGCAATAAATAAAAATTTATTTTTATCTCTATCTTCTTGAACCTGCATGACAAACTTACCAGTTACCCATGATTGAATTTCTGGTTGTTCCAAACCTACAATTATGTTTTCCGGATAGATATTAGCTCCAAAGTAAGAGATGGTAAAGTTGGAGCGTCTAAAAACGAAGACGAAAGGTAAGGAATAAATACCCCGTGTAGATTCTCCTAATTGTGATACGGGGTCAAAATTATAGGTTTTTAAAAACTGGAGCATTTGATCATAAGTAATGATTCCTCCAATATCGAGAATGTTGTAACGTATTAGAGGAATACCGTTATCTCCAGAGAATATCAGGGTCTTATCTTGCACTTCAAAGAAACGAGAAGTCGGGTCATACTGCATTAATGTAGGTAAACGTGACTCTCCAAATAAAGCCTTTGCAGCTTGGGGATTATTTGCTAGAAATCTCCGAATACATATACTTAAAGGCGTTTCGTTACCTAATACTCCTGCATCGGCAGTACCATAAAGGGAGGCAGAGTCACAGTAAGGATTTTCAGCCTCTACTCGTTGATAAATCAGATTCCGCCACTCTTCACTAAATACCTCTCCTGCCATTACTAGTTTAATTCCATATTGCCCCCATTTGACTCCTGATGTAATACCTGTATCAATTACGTCTTTAAGAAACGGTGGATATCCCAAAAGTACAACTTGTTCAAAAGCACTACCTAATTCTTCGATGACTCGGAGAATTTCAGTTTTGTTATTACCTGGGGTAATTACGCTGATGGGATAACCTTTCGTTGCAAGATGACGACAGCAGCTAGCTGTATACATTCCTCCCACCCAAGTACCCAAAGAGAAACAAACTACAGCTAGAGTTGATTTTGTATCAGCATGAAAGCTGTCATGAAAAATTTGTTCAAAGCGAGTTGCTATCTGTAACTCGTCAGTATAAAAGCGTCCCCAGAATGTTGGTTTACCTGTGGAACCAGAAGAGGCAGCAATCATATCACATAATTCTAGTTTTCCTTGACGACATAATTCTGTCAGAGGATAGCGACGCAGATAATTATCTTTGGTGAGTAATGGTAACTTTTGGAAATCTGAAAAATTATTGATTTCTAGAGGGTTTACATGATGTGTTTCCAGGAAATTCTGGTATGCAGGGACACTTGTTGCTGCATAATGAAATAAATCTAAAGCTTTTTGTGAGTTATCGAGGGCTAAATTACTATTTATTAATTTTTCTAAGGGAGTATGTAAAAAGTTGCTAAGTGCTTCAATAACACGTTCTTGCTGTTCGTATTGCATTGTGCTTATGACTCCAGCTAGTTCCCTCTAATACAAACTTTTGGTCAAATTTTGGCAAAGAATAATACCAATAATGTTCACTTTCTAATTTTGAGTCAGAGGA
Source organism: Mastigocoleus sp. (assembly GCA_050042865.1). Lineage (GTDB taxonomy): Bacteria > Cyanobacteriota > Cyanobacteriia > Cyanobacteriales > Nostocaceae > JBCCDM01. The sequence goes on along the minus strand of JBHJJE010000029.1, from coordinate 4,846 downwards.
TTGACTAATGTAGTCTATCTTAGAGCAGCAAGGGAATATGCTGATATTTTGATTTAATCTAGAACTCTCAGTAAAGGACTTATCCACAAACTTTTAAATAAATTAGGACTTACGCAACAGAGATTTGTCATTGCGACCGTAACGTAGTGTAGGGAAGCAATCCCAAGATTTCGGCGATTACGTCGCTATCGCTCGTAATGACGGAATTAGCTGGGTTTTGCGTAAGTCCTGTAAATATATCTCTCTATAAATATTGGTAATAAGTTCTGTTTTCTCTGCAGATAATCGCTGATAATATTTGTTGGGAAGAGATTCAGGGTATTTACCCAATACCCATATTGGCGAATCAATTCTCCTATGGCAATTAATTGTCAGAACTAACGGCTATAAATATTTTCCAATTGTGATTTTCCAATTGCGTAATTATGGTTTAACGTTTTGTAGCAAATAATAAAAGCCTTTAAAGCCTTTAATCAAATATGAAGGGCATTATGCACATTTATTGCAGTAGACAACACGTAAATCTTCAGAGTCACCGTTTTTGTATTCAGTGCGGAGAACCTTTACCCATATCAGAAAAAGAAATAATTGTAAATCGCTATCGTATTGTCAGACAGCTTGGACATGGTGGTTTTGGAAGAACCTATTTAGCAGAAGATTTGCAGAAAATAGGTAAAAAGTGCGTATTAAAAGAGTTTGCACCCCAGGTTGAGGAACCAGAAGATTTAGAAAAGGCTAAAGAGCTATTTGGAAGGGAAGTCAAAGTACTTCAAAAGTTAACACACCCACAAATTCCTCGATTTCATGCCTCTTTAAACCCTAAAATGGGGGTGAAGGACTTTTTCTTTTTAGTCCAAGATTATGTGGAAGGAGCTACCTATTTCGATCTACTTGATAAACGAATAAGTGAAGGACGTAGATTTTCTGAGACTGAGGTAATTGATTTATTAAAGAAAATATTACCGGTTTTGTCCTACATACATAGTAAACATGTCATTCATCGCGATATTTCTCCTGATAACTTAATATTACGCAGTACTGATAACTTACCTGTTCTAATTGACTTTGGTGCGGTCAAGCAGTTACCTGCATCAAAAGGATTTTGGTTTACTAAGCTACCAGATAATCGTACATTGTTAGGTAAAAAAGGATATGCACCAGAAGAGCAGTTACGTCAAGGAAAAGCTTTTCCCTCCAGCGATTTATATTCTTTAGCTGTAACTGCATTAGTTTTAGTGACTGGTAAAGATCCCCTAAAACTTTATGATGGTTATAACGCTAGATGGCGATGGGGTGAGGAAATTAAAGTCAGCACCAAACTTCAGACCATATTAGACAAAATGTTGTCATTTAAACCAAGCGATCGCTACCAAAGTGCTGATGGTGTTCTCAAAGATTTACAGAGTTTACCAATCAAGAGTCAAGGTAATTCTGGGGTAAATAATTCTAGTAATAAATTTGGTCTTAAACTTAATAGTAAATTAAATAGTAAGTTAAATACTAAAATTAATACAATGGTTGCTGCTCCAGGTCAACGGGTCGGTGCTGTTGCAAGTAGATTTCATCAAAAAACTCAAGCAATTTCCCAATCCTTACCTATACCTATATGGTTGCGTCCTTTTGCTGTGAGCTTAATTACCACAACTGTGATTGTTGGCAGTTTAGCGGGTACTTGGGCTTTAGTAAACACTGCTATCGGTGCTGTATCCTCAATTAAGTTACCCAGTGTTTCCTTACCTAGTTTACCGGAACTACCATCCTTACCAGGAAGTGGAGATTCGGGGGATAATCAAGCAAATAAACAAGATAACAGACGCATCAATCAAATTATTAGTCGTCGTCAAAAATTAGAGATACCTGAAGGGTTTTTTAACCGTCTAGTCAATCAAGATTTTTATACTAACAATCCTCAAGCTAAAGGACGTAGCTTAACAGGGAGCAAAGAAGACACAGTTCTCAGAAATAAATGGTTCCAGAGTGCTGCAAATCTGTTAGAAAAAATAGAACAGGCTAAATTAACTAGTGCTTCTCGTCGTAAACTGGGAAGCTATAGTGGTAGCGATTACCAAAAGTGGACGCAACAAATTAAATCGGGAACAATCAAAAACTATACTACCGACAAGTTAAATGATGACACCAACGGTAAATTCTATAATTTGTTTCCCAATCAACCCCGAGAACAACTCGACCAACGAACATTTGCTCAAATTTGGTATGCTATGGCTGCCGATAACCTTAGTAAGCGTTTGTAGGTAATAGAAAATCAGGAGAAGTATCAATGAGTTATCAATGATACTTTTATGGCGATAGCTATCAAGTGTATCTGAATATTCATTTGAAATAATCTTGTTTTTTAAGACTTTTAACTTTACTTAAAATCATACAGATTAGATAATTAATAGTCTCTGGATTTAGTGATGAATTAATTGTCTGTGTTACTTGTCGAGTTCATTTCCGATTTTTTCTCACACAAATCCCCATGTCCTGACTATTTATTAAATATAATTAAATATTATTAAATATCCTTGAGTCTTATTAAATAAATTTATAATTATGAGTATATTCTGTTCTAACGGACACGAAAATCCAGACGGTAGCCGCTTTTGTTTGCAGTGTGGTGAAAAACTAGAAGATAATATTGCAAATAATCCTCAAAATCAGAGCATTCCAGCCGGAAAAACCCTTTCAGGTACCCCATTAAGAGCCACAACAATTTTACGCGATCGCTATTCTGTATTGCGTCAAATAGGTCAAGGTGGTTTCGGAAGAACTTATTTAGCGGAAGATATTAACCGTTTTCGGGAACTTTGCGTCCTCAAAGAGTTTTCTCCCCAAGTTCAGACAGATTACGTTTTACAAAAGGCTGAAGAATTATTTCAACGGGAAGCGAGTGTACTCTACAAACTTCAACATCCTCAAATCCCTAATTTCCGAGAACTGTTTCGCACCAGTATAGATGAGAATGAATACTTATTTTTAGTACAAGACTATGTAGAAGGTAAAACCTATAAATCCTTATTAGATGCACGCTTGCAAGAAGGTATTAAGTTTTCAGAAGCCGAAGTCCGGAAGATTTTAAAGCAAATATTACCAGTAATTAGCTATATTCACTCTATCGGAGTTATTCATCGAGATATCTCTCCAGATAACTTAATATTACGTACAGTTGACCAGTTACCCGTCTTAATTGACTTTGGTGGTGTTAAACAGGTTGCAGCAGAGGTTGCATCTACTTACTACGAACCCGGTGCTGTTGTCTCAACCCCGTCTCCCACCCTTTTAGGAAAAATTGGCTATGCTCCACCAGAACAGATGCAGACTGGTTCTGTGGAGACCCACAGCGACTTATATGCTCTGGCTGCAACCATGTTAGTATTACTGACAGGAAAACAACCAAGTGAATTAATAGATACATATAATTTAACTTGGAATTGGAGACAGACAACTACCATTAGTCCAGGTCTGGGACAGATATTTGATAAAATGCTGGCTGCCATACCGAATCATCGCTATCAAAGTGCAACTCAAGTTATTGAAGCACTTAATCAAGCAGATGTGAATATTGCTCCAACTCAGCCATCAATACCTACACCCATTTCACCAGCACTCCAACCACAAGTCCCCACCCAAGCAACTATTCCCGTTTCTCCGGGTGTTCCTGCAAATCCTCGACCCCAACCCCAACCTTCCCATCCCACGAATCAAGGACAGTATATCTTTCCATCTAGAACATCTAGTAATTCGGGGAATCCAGGAAAAATTATTTTGATTTTAGCAGTCGTAGCTGCTTCCATTGGTATTGGTGTATGGGGAGCAACCCAGTTAGGAGGTGACTCTGGGAGTAGAACCACCGAAGAACAACAGCGCAAAGCCCAATTAGAAGAACTCCGAGATAGACTAGGTATAGATTCTAGATTTTACGTCCAACTAGTAAATCAAGTCTTCTGGGACAGGAACCCCAGCTTGCAGGGTCGAAGTATCACCGATGAACCCCAAGATGCAGACCTGAGAAGGAAGTGGAATGTAATTGCTGAAGAACTATTAAACAAGATGTCTGCTCTGAGTAGTAGTGCTCGCAAAAAGCTTGGTTCCTACACTAGCTCAGACCGCGATCGCTGGAGAGTACAGGTAAATCAAGTTAATGTTGGTAGTCGTTCTTTGTTCGATTTGGGGGATGCTGCATTCTTTCATCATTTCCCTGACCAAAGGGGGAAGGAGTTCATTAAAGAACCGATAGGACAAGTTTGGTATGGTTTTACGTCTGATAAACTCAGCGCAATTTTAGCTCGTAGTGCTTATGAGAGAATCCGCTTCGGTTCCGGTCAAACTAGTAAGACTGTTAATGGTAATCTAAGTCCTGGTGGTGGTAAGGTATTCATCGCGGATCTACGCAGAGGTCAAAGAATGAATCTTACTTTGGATGCCGACTCTCGTATTTTACTATCTGTTTACTCTCCCACAGGTAAATTCAAATTTTTAGAAGATTCTTCCCGTCGTAGTTTGTCATTAGAACTTCCTGAGAATGGTTACTACGAGTTTGTTGTTGCTTCCACTGCGTCCCAGAAACGGGATTATCAACTCCGCATGAATGTGGAAACTCCCACACCTCCAACCCCTGAAGCTACTCCCGAACCGACTCCTGACCCCACACCTGAACCGACCCCCGAACCGACTCCTGAACCGACACCCGAACCGACTCCTGAACCTACACCTGAACCCACACCTGACACAACACAAGAACCTCCACCAGAAACGACACACGAACCTCCTCCCGACCCAACACACAAACCCACAATTACAAATGAGAAATATAATGACCGCTTGAAAATTTAAGATAAAGTGTCCA
>JBHJJE010000028.1:0-16576 GCA_050042865.1 Mastigocoleus sp. | reverse complement strand
CTCACAAGAAACGAGGAGTTACTCCGATTTAGACAAAGCTATTACAGAAGCTTTTGAAGCTGTTAGCTTAACAGATATTTTTGGTTGGTTTCAACATTGTGGTTACTGTATTCCATCCAACTGAAAACCGCTATATTATGTATTATCTAATCTAATGACTGCTTGATTAAAATACATCAGAGAGTAAATTATTCAACTTTGTGTACAAGATTGTTTCACCCTCTAACTTTGAAACAATTGGATATTTAGGGCTTGCTGATGTGATATATGAAAAAATTTTTTTAAAACTCGAACCCTAGAAACAATTCCTAAGAACTTCTCTAAATTTAAATTCGTATAGCAGTTCTAAAAGCTGCCGTGAATAATCATCTTGTAAAGACGTTCTTATGAGCCGTCTCTACAATATCAGGACTTACGCAACGAAGATTTGTCATTACGACGGTCACGTAGTGCAGGGAAGCAATCACGGAAACTCTTCGTTGACGGAGTCTGCTCGATAGAGCTTATACGTCGCAAACGGAAAGCTAACGCTATACTTCGTAAACACGCAGTGTAGCGCTAGCTAAGGTAATCACGGAGTTACCTTACTTTTGCGTAATTCCTGAATATATTCAATTTTCACGAATCATCTGGGATTGCTATATCTATCTAGATTCGGTAATTTCTATTTATTTTTTTATTTGAAAAGCCGCTCTATTAAACTTACCCAAAGCAACCCAGTTGTAAGCATGACGCGCTACGCCGCAAGCTTTTCTAAATTGCGTAATCTGTTTGTTGTTTGGTAGTAATTCAACTTTGATAGAAAGCAGCATTGTTCGATCCCTTAGGAATCATGTAAAAATAAGTTGCGTAACTTTTTTATTGGAGCCTTTGATTTGGCTAAAGCTTAGCAATATACTTTATCAAGTTGTTTTTACACATATCCTTAGTGTCCTACCTGTTTCATCGATAAACCAATTCGCTTTAATTTCTCATTGACTTCTAATACTTTCACCTTTACAACTTGTCCGACTCTGACTTCGGTTTTGGGGTCTTTTACAAAATGATGTGCAAGCTGAGATATATGTACTAAACCATCTTGATGTACCCCAATATCTACAAATGCACCAAAATTTGCCACATTAGTAACGATTCCTTCAAGTTCCATCCCCGCCTTTAAATCAGAAATTTCTTTTACTCCCTCTTTGAAGGTCGCGTATTTAAACTCAGCACGAGGATCTCTTCCTGGCTTTTCTAATTCATCAAGGATATCTTTTAATGTTGGCTCCCCAATTTTATCGGTAATGTATTTCTTCAAATCTATTGAACGTCGCCGTTCCCCAATCTGTGCGACTTTCTCCAATGCTAAATCTAAGTCAGAAGCGATCGCTTTTACAACTGAGTAACTCTCTGGATGGACTGCGGTATTATCTAAGGGGTTTTCTCCATCTCGAATACGTAGAAATCCGGCGGCTTGTTCAAAGGCTTTTGGTCCTAATTTAGGTACTTTTAGGAGCTGACGACGGTTTTTAAAAGCTCCATTTTGGTTGCGATAGGTGACGATGTTATTTGCCACGGTAGAGGTAATTCCAGATACAAAGGTCAGCAACTCCTTGGAAGCGGTATTTAAATCCACACCGACGTAGTTCACACAACTTTCAACGGTTTCTTCTAGTTTCTTCTTTAATAATTTTTGGTCTACATCATGCTGATATTGTCCGACACCGATTGATTTGGGATCAATTTTTACTAATTCTGCCAAGGGGTCTTGTAAACGACGACCAATACTAATTGCTCCCCGGACGGTAATATCTAAATCAGGAAATTCTGCGATCGCAACCTTGGATGCGGAGTATACTGATGCTCCTGATTCGTTGACTATAACTTTGGTTGGTTTTTTATCTACAGTTGTCAATACTTCAGAAACAAATTCCTCTGTTTCTCTCGAAGCGGTACCGTTACCAATTGCTATTAGTTCAATGTCATACTTGTCAATAAAATCTTTCAAAATCTTCCCAGCTTGGGGACGTTGTTTTTCTCCTGTATGGGGAAATATCGGCTGATATTCCAAGTATTTACCGGTATGATCCATAATTGCAACTTTACAACCCGTCCGAAAACCCGGGTCTATCCCCATAGTGGGTTTCATTCCTGCGGGTGCAGACAATAATAATTCTCTTAAGTTGGTTTCAAAGGTTTTGATGGATTCAATATCAGCATAAGTTTTCTTTTCTGATATAACTTCACCAGTTAAGGAATTTTTCATCAAGCGGTTAAATGCATCTTTGAGCATTGCTTGATAAAAGCTGCGAATAGGACGTTCCTTAGTCCGAATTTCTTCAGATTCTAGATACGATAAAACTACATCTTCATCGTAATCTACCTCAAAACTCAGAATCCCTTCCGCTTCACCCCGGCATAGTGCCAACATATTGTGAGGAGCAATTTTTCTGACACTAATTTGATATTCCCGATACATTTCATATTTTGTCGTCCCTTCCGGATAATCCTTCTTAATCCGAGAGACAAAACTACCATCTTCCAAAAAATAATCTCGTAAATAAGCCCTTAGTTCTGCTTTTTCAGCTACTTCCTCAGCTAAAATATCGCTAGCCCCTTTTATTGCATCATCAGCAGACTTTACACCTTTTTCCTCATCAACATACTTGAGAGCTTGTTGTTCTAAATCTGCCGAACTACCATTCTTGACATTTAGAGACTTGACCCACTCCGCAAATGATTCCAAACCCTTTTCCTTTGCAATGGTTGCACGGGTACGACGCTTAGGACGAAACGGTAAATATAAATCCTCTAACTCTGTCTTTTGCAGACAACCGCTAATTTTCTCTTCCAACTGATCACTCAACTTATCTTGTTGAGCGATCGCTTTCAAAATTACTGATTTACGTTCTTCTAGTTCGCTCAGATAAGCATATCTTTCAGCCAAAGAACGCAATTGTACCTCATTCATTTCACCAGTACGCTCTTTTCGATAGCGAGCAATAAAAGGTACTGTTGCACCCTCTGCAAATAAATCTAGAGCATTTTGTACTTGATAAGGTTCAAGTGTAAGTTCACTTGCAAGTTGTTGAGGTATATTGAGCATATTTCTCAGAAATCAGAAGTTATAGAAAAGCGCTTATTAAACAATTCGAGTAATCTTGATATCTCAAAAGTAGGATACCAGCAAAAACTGTAATTGTAAGCTTTTATCTCCAAATCTTGGGATAAGATTTTTCGTGTCACGCACCAGCCGGGTATTATGACAATTGCGTAAGTCCTGACTTATTTGCATTATTTATTTTAAAAGCAGTCTTGATGAATATTTACATTTAATATTTTTTTATCCCCTTAATTATGAAAATTTCTATACTATCGATTCAGGCTTATTAAATATTTGTTGAATAAGTGCCCAATTTTTTACGTGTTATTACTTTAAACAAGAGTATTATAAATTAATTATTAATGTATGTATATTACATTTAAAAATACATAAAAAGCTAAATAATCTGAATATAATTAAGGATAGAAAGTAATTTATCTAAGAAATAATATCCCCTGTGTGCATAAGGTCTCATCATAATAAAGTATTTAAAGTTACATCAATATTTGGTAAGTAGTCTCTCTGAGAATTTTTTCACAATTCACGTCTTGTAACAATAACCATTAAGGATGTAAAATGTAAGGCATTAGATATATATATATATAAATAATTTATTTTCACTGAAGTGTGTTATTTTAGAATGCCTTTATTATTTTTAATTCCACTTTGTACAGGTTTAGTAAGCGGCTATATATTTCAAAAGTCAATTGATGAAGTAGGTTATCTTGCTGGCTTAATTTCTGCAATCAGTATTGTTATTAGTTTAATAATTGCGCCTTGGGAAATTCAACTAGTCCTGCTTATATTAGTTTTGATAGTCACGAAAAAGCTTTTACAGGAAAATGCCTATAAAACTAAAATAGATAGAAGTCATTCTGGATGGAAAGATTAAATAAGTAGGTGAATAAAAATATTGACTTTTCCCGTTATCTTTTTATTACTAGCGATCGCTATCAGGGAAACTATTTTACAAGTCCTATTTTCTGATTGTGATATTGTCAATAAAAAACTTTTAATGACAATGATAATTTTATCTGAAATCCTTGCTCAATCAAGGTTTACAGACTTCACGGGAAAAGTCAGACTGATAAAAAGTATTTTAATTTTTATTATTTGAGTATTTATTCATCCTTAAAATTATCCGAATATCTAAGTTTAAATTGTAAATAAATCTTGTATCAAAAATATATCTTAGATATATTTAAAATCAACAATAATTTTTAATTACTACTTAAAAAATTAGGTAAATCAAGGATGTGAAAGTAAAATAATATTAAAATTAGAGCAGTATAAGCAGTTGAACTACCTAAACCGACAAGTAAATCTTTCTTTAAATCTTTGTGGTCTTTCTCTTTACTCACAAAATCTGTGAGACCCATCTGCATCATTAAAATACCCAAAACATTGGATATCCAATAGCCGATAATTGTAAAAGGTAAGAACAAATCTTGAGATATCCAACTGACTCCATAACCAAATAGATAAGCAATAGGTAAATTAAAAAATAAATCATTCCACCACGAAAGAGGTGAAAGCATATACCCTACTCCTATCAAAAATAAACCTTTTACTCTTCTGAGCATGTTCCAATCTTTGAAACTCATTCTTTATAGTTTGAACTTTTTGTGAACAAATGTAAATACTTCGACTTAAGGAGCTTTATCTGACTTTTCGCGACTGATTAAGGGCTTAAATAAGCTAAGCAAGTTTTCAGCTTATCCCGAATAATGGTTAAATTTAGGAAAATTTTTACAATCACCTGGAGCAATGTCAACAAAAAGCGTGAAATTCATGTTTCTATTTCTCAAATTCCCGACACTCATGTCGGGAATTTGCACAATTATGATATAGGACTTATGCAAAAGTAACGTAATTCCGTCCAAAACCGTTGGCGTAGCATCTCCACTAGGGACTTTCCGTGTCAACAAGCTCTGTCGAGCACGCTAGCGTAGCATAACCTAGTGAAGCCTAAATATTGAGATTGCGACTCTACGATAACCCTTTCAGAGTCCTTTTACCTTTTAAGAAACACCAGCACCAGCAGACTCACTCAACACAGATTGCTGATATCCTGATGGTTTATCTCCAACAGTCGCACCACCATTAATCATTCCTTGAATTTCTGTATCAAAAAAAGTATAAGGAAATTGTGGTTCTGGTTTACTAACATCTTCAAGACGATTAGCAAGCTCTGTAGGAATTTCAAAATCCGACACTTTTATATTATCTTCCAACTGAGATAGCTTACTTGCTCCAATAATTACCGATGCGATTCCAGGACGGTTTGCAGCCCAGTTTACCGCAACTTGTGCCATACTGCGTCCTAATTCTTTCGCTACAGCTTCCAATTGGGCAACAATTTTCCAGTTTTTATCACTCATCTTCTGAAAAGCAGGATTATCTATATCGCGGGTTAAATCTAGTCTTCCTTTTCCAGAAAAGCCATTCTCACTAGGCTTGTATTTACCGCTTAAAAGTCCGCTAGCTAAAGGACTCCAAATCATAGTCCCCATTCCTAACTCTTGACCAAGGGTAATAAATTCTCGCTCAATATTTCGCTCAACTAAAGAATACTCCAATTGTAAAGCTGAAATTGGTTCATAGTTGCGATACTCAGCAATAGTCTGTGCTCTTGCAGCATACCAAGCAGGTATATCACTCAAACCAATATATCTGACTTTTCCTGCACTCACCAAATCATTTAGGGTACGCATCACCTCTTCAGCAGGAGTTACTTTATCCCAAGTATGGAGAATATATAAATCAATGTAATCTGTTCCCAAACGTTTTAAAGAAGCATTTACCGCTCGCATAATATTTTTACGTCCATTCCCCCCAGCATTCGGGTTGCCAGGTTCGCTGTTGTAGCTAAACTTTGTGGCGATAACCATCTTATCTCGCAAACTACGTTCAGCGGTGAATTTCCCTACCCATTCTTCACTAGTGCCATTTGTATATAAATCTGCTGTATCAATGAAATTACCCCCAGCATCCACATAAGTATTAAACATTTGTCGTGCAGTATCTTCATCCGCACCCCAACCCCATTCTGTACCAAAAGTCATAGTACCAAGAGCAAGACGGCTGACCCGTAGTCCAGAACGTCCTAGGGTATAGTAAGTATTGAGTGACATAAATGGTGATTCCCTGTGTGTGTTATTTCTACTGTAGAGAATTTATAGGGTAAGTTGATAGTTAATTCTTGCTCGATTTTATTAAATTCTTGCTGGAATTTGTAAGGTTGGTTGTAAGAAGGGAGATAATAAAGGTGGTAAAATTGCAACCAGAAGAATTTCATCAAGCACTTCAACAAGGTATTGGAAGAACTTATTTATATATTAAAAAATATGGAGACTCTCAGGTAAAGGATAGTATTCTTTACTATTGTTTAAATCATCCTGCTTACGATCCTCAGTGTGAAGGAGGACGAGCAGATTGGTTAGTATCTTTGATTGATTTGACGGGTAATCAAGAGTTTTATTTTTCAAAGATAATAGATGGATTAATACAATCTAAAGATTTCTGGAGTACGGAACATCTGTTTGAGCTTTGCGGAATAATTGCACAACGTAATATTCAAAGAGCGAGAATCGCTATTTATCACAAGTTTGATTTACAGGAGTTTGATGAATCTTGGCTGGGTGGGTATGAAATAATTGATATAGAGAGATTTGAAGGTTTAGAGTATGTTACTCAGCGTTTGGGTAAACGTCTTTGTGAAGAGAAGGATTATTGGGATGATGGTGGAGTGCTTGATTATGCTTATGAGAAACTTGGAAAAGTCGAAGTAAGTCAATATCTTGAAAATGTGTCGAAAACAAATAGATACGTTAAGAGATATCATGAAGTTGTAGAAAGTAGAAATACAGAGAAATCATCACTTAATAAAGAGTCTCGCATTGAAAGAATCCGCAGGACTTACTCTTTAAAGAAAGCTTTATCAGATATAGAAAACCAGAAATATAACTTTCCCTATCAATATATTACTTTTGGCAAATATGCGACTATCACTGAAATTGAATTAATATTTCAGAAGCTCCTTGAGGAAACAAGAAAAGAACAAATAATCCGTTATTTATGGGTTTTCATGAAGCGAGAGGTTCCTAGACTTGATGATAAGTTATCTCAATTTGCTGTATCCGATGATGAAGATATTCGTCATGCTGCAATATGGACTCTTAAATTGTGTCAGGATAATTCTATTCGGGATTTAGCTATCAATTTGAATCAGCATCCAGATGATAAATTTGCTGTTTCTTCCATAGGACTTTTCATTAAAAATTATCAGTCTGGAGATAATAAATATATTGAGTCAGTTTTTTCTCGAATACGCGATGAGAATACCATACATTTCCTTTGTACAGACTTGATACATATCTTTGAAGAAAATGTTTTTGATACAAATATCTTAAACAAGAATGTACTAGATGAACTATTGACAAGTTTACTATGGGCTTATGAGAATACACCATGTACTATTTGTCGAACCAAGATAGTTAGGAACTTGATAGAGAATAACTTAATACCGCAGAGTATAATTGATGAGTGTCAGTTTGATTGTGTTGATGATATCCGAAATTTAGCCAGGGAATACGAGAAAAATCAAAATATATCCAACTTATAGCTCCCGAATCTCATTTTATTAATTTGTCTTGAGATTGCATTTTCAGAATTATATCAAAATAAATATAATCAAACTTTAGCTTCCGTGAATATGCTCTCACTAATTGATCAAGCGATCGCTTACAGCGGGTGCTCCCGCAACATCGCTCAATTATTTAAACGCAAATGGAAATCTCATCTCTACGGTATTCTACCTCACCCTACAGAAGCTAAGGTTTTGATGCTCAATGAGGGGAATACTTGGTTTTTATCCCATGTTTGCCTAAATCAAGATATATACCATAATGATATTGAACTTATTAAGGAAACAATAGGAAAAGAACTAAGAATTTCTGTAAATGTTTTGGTAAATGTACTATATTACGCCAGTTACCGCTACGATAAATCCAAACGTCAAATTCATGGTGTATATGTACTTGAGCAAGATGGTTCCGTAACAGAACTAGATAAAGGTTCTTGGATAGATTTAGACACCCTCAAAGGTCTATCCCTGAAATTAGCAGAACATAAACCGTTAATAGAAAAATATTTGACGGAGATTGAAAGCGGTAATATTCCAGAAATTCGTCCTCCTTGGAGTAGAGCAGGCTGGTTCAATTGTGCAAGTCAATGGATTGAGCAAGAGTTATCAAAATTAAATTATCAACGACTTTCTCCTCCTGAGTGTATCAAAAGTTGGGGTATTTCCTGCGTTTTGCGGGTTAATACCAGCGAAGGAAATATTTATCTTAAGGAAGCTTCTACACTACCTCTATTTTGCGATGAACCGTTATTTACAAGGGAATTAGCAAGTTTGTTCCCCAAACATATTCCTACTGTCCTTAGTGTCAATTTGGAAAGTCACTGGATGTTGTTAGCTGACTTTGGGGAACCTATTGGTAGAGGTGCACCTGTCAAATTATTCTAATAGCATTATTTTTATATTTATATACGTTATCTGTGAGTAAGTCCTGGTTTATTTTCCCTGATTTTTAATTCTGTATGTACTTGTTACTCAAATAACATATTTTTAGAGCTAGTACCCCACCCAGCGAACTTTGCATGGTTGTTCGTGAAAAGAAAAAGTGTTTCTACCCCTGCTCCCTCCGCTCCCTCCGCTTCCTCTGCTTCCCCTACCTGCCTTTACCCGGCAATTTTGGGTTGGTCGAGTGCTAGTAAGTGCTTTATTTGTAAATATTAAAGCGAATAAGAAAAAGGGAATAGGGAATAGGGAAAAGAAAAACGTCCTAGCTAAAATGGCAGTTGCTATATATTCCTTAATAGGTACTTTCCAAAGAATTAATGAGCAAGTTCCATTGACTCTGGTAGAGGAGCTAATCGTCCATCTTCCATGTACACAATGCGGTCTGCTATATCTAAAATACGGTTATCGTGAGTTACCATTAAAATCGTACAACCTTGCTCTTTCGCCAGTTTTTGCATAATATCAACTACATCACGTCCAGTCTTCTTATCAAGAGCAGCAGTTGGTTCATCAGCTAAAACAATAAGCGGTTGACTCACAAGAGCACGTGCGATCGCTACCCTTTGTTTTTGTCCTCCTGATAAATCATCTGGATAATAGTTTACTCTCTCTCCTAATCCAACTATTTCTAATATTTCAATTGACTTTTTATGCATTTCTTGGGGAGAAAGATGTGGATGGACTTCTAAACCCATTCTGACGTTTTGAAGTGCTGTTAAGCTACCATGTAAGTTATGTGCTTGGAAGATATAACCGTGTTTGCGTCTAGCGATTGTTAGTTGTTTGGCAGAAGTACCGTATAATTCTTTTCCCAAAATTTTAGCACTACCTTCTTGAACTGAGCGCAAACCACCACAAATTGTCAGCAGTGTGGTTTTACCTGAACCGGATGGTCCGGTCATAATAATTATCTCACCTGCTTGTATTTCAAGATTGATATCAAATAAAGCCTGTTTGCGGAGTTGTCCTTTACCAAAGTAATGGTTGAGATTATGGATAGAAATAGCTGGTTGACTGGAAAACTTTTCACCGTTGAAATTACTGTTCATATTTTTTACATATAAATAAATCAATTTATTTGGAATATTTGAAGAATGAAATTGAAAATATAACTCTAAAACATATCAGCAGGGTCGGCAGATTGTAACTTTTGAGTAGCGATCGCTCCTGAGATGGCACATACGATTATAGTTAGAATAAAAACCATAATGGCTCGTGAAACGGTCATATAGATAGGTAAATTTGTTGCTGCTGCTGCCAAATGATAAAGTCCTAATGGAATGAAGAAACCGGGAATAAAACCCACTGTGGCAATAATAATGGCTTCTTCAAAAATGACTCCTAATAAATAATTATTTCCGTAACCCATTGCTTTGAATGTTGCATACTCTTTTAAATGGGAATTTACATCTGTTGAAAGGATTTGATAGACAATAATTACACCAATAAAAAAGCCCATTGCTACACCAAAAGTGAAAATTACAGCAATTGGACTTTCTTCGTTAAGTACATCAAATTCAAATTGAACAAATCCTTCTTGGGTAAGAACTTTTACATCATCTGGTAAATGTGCTTGTAATCGAGTTACAACTTCATCAGGTTTATATCCTGGTTGAAGGTAAATTAAACCAACATTTATACTACTTGCTTGTTGCTGAGGAAATAAGCGTAAATAATTATTATCACTCGAAATTAAGATACCATCGGCAGCAAAGGAGGCTCCAAATTTAAATAGTCCACTTACAGTAACTGTTCTTCTACCTACTTCTGTAGAAACATCCTGCCCAGCTTCGACTTTACTATAAAGCTGATCGTATTCTCCCCTTGCGGCTTTATCAAATAAAAAATTGTCTGGTAATTGAATTTTATCTAACTGTGTATTTACTTCCGGTATATCTAAAGCAGGTTTTGCAGGATTAAATCCAATTGCTTGTACCTGAACTTTTTTTCGTGTTTCTATGTTCCTCCAGGACACCATACCGATGTACATCGGTTCAGCTGTTTTGACTCCTGGTACGTCAGATGCTTCTAATAGTCTATTTCGAGGAAATGAAGATAAATTTTGGGTATTTTTAGCTTGAGAACTAACTAAAACAATATCTGCAAGTATTGCACTATTAAGTTTAGTATTACTTTCAAACAACGAATTTTGAAAGCCAAGCTGCATAAACATCAGAATGTCAGCAAAAGCGATTCCGGAAATTGCGACAATAAAGCGTCCTTTGTGACGTGAGAGTTGTAACCAACCCAAGGGAGTACGACGTTGAAGTTGTTTAAGAAATCCCAGCATGACGATTTTTGATTTGATTTAATTTAAGACATTAAATTTAAAATATTGAACTTAAAATATTTAATTACAAGGTATTAATTACAAGGTATTAATCAACCTCTTTTTTTGACTGAAATTTACAACTCAATTATTGCTTTCACCTGCAAGTTAGTAAATTTTTCAGCTTTTTGACTGGATTTAGGATCTAAAAGGACTCGAACTTCTACAACCCTTGCATCAATATTTTCACTAGGGTCTGCATTAATCACGTCTTGTCGTTGTATTTTCCAGCCAATGAAATCTACTTTACCCTGTAAGTCCTTATTCAAGGAACTACTGGTTACACGTACATTTTGACCTTTTTTGATTTTGTTAATGTGACTTTGATATACTTCTGCTAATACAGTCATCTGTTGGATTTGTCCTATTTCAACAATTCCATCACCAGATACTGTTTCTCCTGCACGAGTATGAACTTTCAAAATTACACCGTCTTTTGGTGTTTTAATTAAAGATTGCTGAAAATCAGCTTTTGCTTCTTTTTCTGCTGCAACTGCTTGTCTGAGTTCCGCTGTTGATACTTGCACATCTACGGGACGAACTTCCGCAATTTTATTGAGGGTTCCTTCGGCTGAACTGATTTGTTGAGTACTTGTACTTTGAATCCGATTGAGAACAGCTCTTGCTTCTTTAATCTGTCTATTCCCTGTTCTCTTTGTCCGCTCAAATGTTGCTTTCGCTTCGTTTAACTGTTGAGACACAGTATCTAAAGTTAAACGTCTAGAATCAAAATCAGATTGAGAAATAGCACCTTCTTTATATAATTGTTCATAGCGCTTAAATTCCGATTTGGCATTCTTCAGTTCTGCCTCTAACCTCCGAATAGTCGCTCTTTGAGAATTTATATCTCCTTCCCATTGTGCTTCTAATCTAAGTATAGTTTCTCTCTGGGCTCTTTCTTCACCCAAGGATTGTGCCTGAATTCTGGCAATTTCTGCTTTTTGAGCATTAATTTCCCCGGTTTTTGCACCTGCTTGGACTCTCGCTAAATTGGCTTTTGCAACTAAGACTGCTTCCTTAGATTTTTCATATGCTGCTCTTTTCTTGTCACTATCCTGCAAAACTGCTATTACCTGTCCTGCTTTTACTTTATCTCCTTCTTCAACTAATAGCTTGTCTACTTTACTTCCTTGACCTCCCCCCTGAGATGAACTCGCAGCAAGGTTAATCACTTCTCCTTTCGGTTCTATTCTGCCTAATGCTGTCACCGTTTTAATTTCAGGGATGACGACCTGCTCCTCTTGCACTGCTTGTCTTGTTTGCAATACTTGGTTGATTACAGTCTGAGATAGCAAAACTCCACCCAATAATAGTCCTGCTGAAATACCAATCACTACGGGTTTGGACTTAAATTTTGGCAATATTGAAGTATTTACAGATGTATCATTTACCATAGCTTCCCCCGGTAAAAGTAAACTAATAAATCTTATAGTACTAAACTAAACGGTTTAGTTGTTATTGTCAAGATGGTTTTTATGAGCTATGAAATACAGATAATTGAGCTTTTGTTGCGGTAGTGAGCATCTGTGGTAACAAAATCTTTCTACAGGCTTATTTCTAAAGAAAGTGTTAGTAATCCAAGTACAGTATCCTACCTCAAATGGTCTATTTTTTCTTTTGGGCGATAATTAAGATAGAATAATCGTAATACATGGTTTTTGACTGCTATTGTCAGCCCCGAACTGAAGCTCCACTGAAGTAACTGTGGGGACTTCTTGGTATGAAGATAAAGAGATGACTAGAATTCACAATCTACCTTCTATTCTATTCCCGTAATCAACTATGACAGCGAAAAAAAGAGCTATAAAAAAAGCAAATAATAACAATAAGTTAGAAACTTCACAGTCCTTAGAAAAAATCGAAGCGATTTTACAAGGTGCAATGCAGGAATTTTTGACTCATGGTTTTGCTGCAACAACAATGGATAAAGTTACATCAGCAGCAGGTGTTTCAAAAAGCACTGTTTATACTTATTTTCAAGATAAAGAAAAACTATTTATAGCTTTAATTGAGCGTTTAATTGCAAATTCTGGATTTGCGTTGAATCAAGAAAATCCAGAAATATTTGAAGGAGAACCTAGTAAAGTATTAACCTCTTTGGCAAATAATTTATTAAATCAATTTAGTAAAAACGTTAGTGATAGACCAGAATTTTTGGATTTAATTCGCTTAATGATTGCTGAATCGGGAAGATTTCCCATGCTAGCGCAATACATGGTTCATAACGTAGATAAAAGTTTTTTTCAGTCTGTGGTTAAATATTTGCAAACCCTTACAGCGGGTGCTAACCCACCATCCCTTAATACAACCCCTTTGGAATCATCCCACTCTCAAATACAAATTGACGATCCAGAAGCGGCAGCACGGGTATTCATGGGTACTTTAGTTCACTTTAGCATGATTGAGTACATGCTCCAGGCGGGGGAAATTTTGCCGATGGAGCGACAAAGGTTAGTTGAATGTGTGGTTAACTTAATTCTTGGGAAACCCAAGACCGATGGGGACAAGTATGCTGGAATCCGAGAAAAAACCCCAAGACGTAAACGTTCTAGTTCCGG
This sequence comes from Mastigocoleus sp., assembly GCA_050042865.1. GTDB lineage: Bacteria > Cyanobacteriota > Cyanobacteriia > Cyanobacteriales > Nostocaceae > JBCCDM01. Next base: position 3,020 of record JBHJJE010000028.1, on the reverse strand, counting down.
TAAATTTGAGCAAGATTATCAAGAACCAAAACAGGTGCGATCGCTACGACTTACGAATACAGCTTGGGAAAATTTGGATGCGATCGCTCGAAAAAAGAATTTGACTCGTAGTGAGTTAATTGAGCTTTATGCAAGGGATATGAAGTTAGATTAATAAAAAGCTATAACTATTGGTGCTGACCTTAAAAATCTTCTAACTTAACTGTGCCACAATCTCTTCTTCTAAGAGCGTCTCACTTGTTAATAAGTCTTCAACGGTGATACGTAAAAAACGCTGAGCATCAACTTGAAATAATATTTTAATGCGATCGCTTCCGGGGAAACCTGGTGGTGTGAGGGTTGCGATATTTCGACCCCCGTCTTTATCATTGAGGGTTTGGACGGTCATTTGGTTTGCTTGAGAGGGTCGAGTAATTAAGCGATCGCCATCAAAGTAAACTTCTGTGCCTCCCTTATCTGCAGCTAATTCTCCCATAATTAGTTCTATACTGGGTTGATTTTCCATTGATGCACCCAGGACTAATTCTACTGGGTTTACCATCGGGTAGGGTTGTCCGGTGGGTATGATAGGATGCCAACTGTGACGTTGATTGCGTCTATCCCAGTAACGAATCCCGTAGCTGTGATATAGGAAATCTTTAATTTGTGTCCCTTGGGCTAATTGTAATGCTCCTTGAGCGATCGCTTCAAAAGGACGTTCGCAGCGTATTTTATCTGTATCAAAATAATTGCCGATCCATGTTTGCACTGCGTTTAACTGGGATGTTCCCCCAACTAGTAAAACTGCGTTAATATCTGCAACTTCTATTCCTTGACGGCGGGCTTGTTGTAGTAAACTATTCATGGATTCATCGAGTAAGTCGAAAAATCCTCTTTCTTGAAGGATATTATTTAAAGTGTCTCGGTCAAGCTCTAACTCATAACTTTCAAAGGTTTCATCATTGAAGTAAACCTCGCTGGCTTTATTTTGAGTCGATAGCTGAATCTTCACCTTTTCCGCTAACCTGGTAGTCAAAGAACTAACAGTTAAACCTTGATTTTGAGCAAAATAATCAACTATCCAGTTATCAATATCAGTACCACCTAAATTTTGTCCTGCCTTTGCTAAAACCCTTGCAGTCTTCACCTTTTGCTTCGAGTCTTCTGCTAAAGATTTCTTACCCCACTTCAACAGAAACCCAGTTGATTCCTTTGTTTTTTGCACACTTTGGTCTAACTGTACCAAAGACAAATCTAAAGTTCCCCCACCAAAATCAACCACTAATAGAACCTCAGCCCCAGCTAAACCATAACCCAAAGCTGCCGCTGTTGGTTCATCTAATATCTTCACTTCCTGCACAGGTAAAGCATCACAAACTTTCCCCAACCAGTGACGGTAAACCTCAAAACTATCAACCGGAACCGTCAGTATCAAAGTATCATTAACTTCTTCATTCGTCTTACCCAGTTGAGAAATTACCTCCTGCAAAAACCATTCCCCAGCTTGTGCAAAACTAACCTCCCTTCCATCCAACTCTGGTACAAAACCTGGAATATCTGCACCGATTCCCCGCTTAAAACTGCGAAAAAAGCGCGGTTCATTCTGCATATCCAAACCGCGATCGCGTACTTGTTGACCGACCATGACTTTACCCGAGACTGCATCGGACACATACACCAAACTCGGTATCAAAGGCGGATTTAGACTCTGCTGCATCGACAAACCCGCTATACTCAAAGTCTCCGGCTGTTTCGTAACTGCATTCCAACGAGCAATTACCGTATTACTAGTACCAAAATCAATTGCGATCGCCATTTGTTATCGTTAAGTACCTTTAAGCCTTAAGTTAACCTCAGCTATTAGTTTACCTGCTTTGTATACATAGAAGTTATTTGAACCCATCCATTTATGATATGAGCGCTGAAGCCCTAGTTACATATCATATATAAGTACAAAATATAATAAAAAATTAATATTTGTTAATAAAACAGTTAAATTAGGCACAAAAAAAATCAAACAAGAGCTTTAGAATCTATGCATTCAATTGATGTACCAATAATGTACCGAAAAAATAGGGTGCAATCTTTTACAGATTCCTCCCTGTTCGTTTTTGCTATTAGTACTCGACCAAGCCAAAATTGCCGGGTAAAGGCAGGCAGGGGAAGCGGAGGGAGCAGGGGGAGAAACAACTGTTTCTTTTCACGAACAACCACGCAAAGTTCGCTGGGTGAACTACTAGTACATATTCGCAGAATTAACTGACTATCTCAGAAATCTTAAAGGCTTGTATATGAATCAATTATCCGGCGCTGTATCTTTGCTGCACCAGAAATTGTACTAATGACTATACTGCTCTAGGAATAAGGCTCATTGGCATTTTAGTATCTTTAGACATAAGTCAATTACTTGAAATATTTATTAATCTGAAGTTCCCCTTTGACGAAAAATGAAATCTATGCATAGAAGGACTTGCAGAGATTTAGAGCCTGAGTTTACTGGGTACAAATCATGCTTATTTCAAGTAAATCTATTGCTCTTTGTTGTATTGGTGTGGGTTGAGTAATCTTCTCAAAAACTAATGATTTACTACCAATTGTTGTAGAAATTGTATTTTTAACAATTGTAGCTAAATCATCTAATAAAGTTTGGAAGCTATGAACGGGTAAATTATCTGAGGTACGTTTTTTATTCGCTTTATTTTTAGCTTTATCGCTCTTTTTGGCAGGAGATACAACAGACTCTTTTCTCGAATTCGCTGTTTCCCAATCATCTTCTCTTCGAGAAGCCGCGCAAAGCGCGTCTACATCAAAAAGTATTGGAGCTAAAAGTTCTCGCATATGCCATTCTACATAGTAAGCCAACATGCATAAAAATATATGAGCTTTTACACGCTCGGCTGTGTGGTGATAAATTGGACGAACTTTTAAATCAACTGTTTTATAACTACGAAAAGCTTGCTCAACTTGAGAAAGATTTTTGTAAGCTTTGACTGTATCAGTAGCCGATAAAGTTTCTTCTTTTAAGGAAGTACGAATTACAT
>JBHJJE010000027.1:0-43899 GCA_050042865.1 Mastigocoleus sp. | reverse complement strand
CGACGCAGAACTAATAACTGGGCATTTTATCAACTCCGAATGTTTGTTGATTACAAGGCTAGAATTGCTGGCATTCCGGTTGTTTTTGTTCCACCTGCTTACACTTCTCAAACTTGTTCGCGTTGTCACCACGTCCACCCAATTAAAGGGAAGTCGTACCGTAGCGGGAAAAAGTATAAGTGCGGTAATTGCGGTTTTGAACATGACGCTGATATAAACGCTGCGCTTAACATCGCAGCTTTGGGGTTGTCTGTAATCCAGCCCGAAAGCCTGAAGATAAGTTGCCAGTTAGAAGGACAACTCAGATTGTTTCCGACTAGCTACTTTGAATTAGGCTGAAGCCCCGCGTCTTTAGACCGGGGTTGCTTACCTAGATATATTACTTGTATTTGCCCATCGGACAGTGATGTCTGATACGCAATCGGGATACCTGGGTCAAGGCTACGTTTCGCCCATAAAACTACCGCTTTCCAAGTTTTATCTGGTCTGTATTGATTTAAATAAACAAAGGCTTCGGTAATTAGTCGCCAGTATAAATTATCATCATTCTGATATTGTACTTCTACAAAGTAAATTGGGTCTTGGGGATATTCAGGTTTGGGTCAAAATAAACCATCAATCCGTCGTGCAAGTTCTTTTATCTCCACAGAGGAAAATTCATAGTGTAAAGCTTGGTTGAGAGATTGTTGCAATATTTCAAATAATACGCTGGGGAGATTTTGTAACAACGTGTAAAAGATTTGTATCTGTTTTCATCCATTAAAACTTTTGAATGAGTGGTAGAGCATATGTATTATACAGCAATGTTTTTACTAATTGTGATGACGAGCTACTGGAGCTTTTGAGTTGCTTCATGGCGATAGGCGAAGCCGACACCGAAGGTGTATCGCAAGTTTTTTTACTGTCTATGATTGCCTACAAAACAGTATCTAAGCCAAAGCTCTCCAAGACTGTGAAAGCACTTTCCCTGCTGACTTTGCAAACACAAACGTCAATAATAAACCTACTGCTAAATCCGGTAATATCGAGCCTGTCAAAAACACCAAACCTGCTGCTATAAGAACAGAGATATTGGCAATGATGTCATTTCTCGAACATAACCACACAGAAGACATATTCAGATTATCCTTTCTATGTCTAGCTAATAACAGCAAACAGACTATATTTGCAAATAATGCTACAAATCCAATCGCACTCATAACGCTTGCTTCTGGAGATACACCCGAAGAGAATTGATAAATTGCTCTGGCAAAGACTGCGATCGCAAACAAAAACATGATGACTCCCTTCAGAAAAGCGGAACCAGCTTGAGCTTTACTACCCTTATTAATCACATACAAACTGGTTGCGTAAACCAAGGTATCACCTAGCATATCGAGGGAGTCTCCAGTCAAAGACAGCGAATCTGCACGAATACCCGCTCCAAACTCCACAAAGAACATCACGAGGTTGATAAATAAAACTACTACTAGAACATTAGCTTGCTGTTTTTTCAGCTTCGTTAGCTCGCAACCTTTGTTTTGACAACAGTTGTCACTCATGGCTTTCCTATGATTCAATTATTCTAATATTCAAATGAACATTTGAATGATATCATAAAAAAAAGTCATTCTAACGTTGCTTAGAATGACTTATTCCGCAAGTTGCCTTAATGTATAGTAAAGAACTTCTGCGATGCGTTGGTCTTTTAGAGAATAGTAAGCAAGCTTTCCGTCGTTTCTATACTTTAAAATTTTAAGGTCGCGTAGTTTCCGCAGGTGATGAGAAGCAGATGCAATCTTGACATCAAGCAGGGAAGCTACATCACATACGCAAAGCTCTTGACCATCACTCAGAGCATGGAGAATCTTTAAGCGCGATTTATCTGCTAAAGCACTAAAAAGAATTTGAGCATTTTCGAGAGTATCATCTCCCGGCAATGCTTCACCAACCTGATTCACTAATTCCGAGTTAAAACACCGAGTTTGGCAAATATCACTTTCCTTGGCTTTGGTCACAAATCTTGACGCACGCGAGGTTTTACAACTTAATTATAGCTGTTTATGATAATGGCTTATCTTTGCTACTACTTAAAAAAGCTTTCACATCAAACTTTTTTACAGAGCTAGTAGAAATATGTCTACTTTGATTTTGTATTCTTTGCAAAAACAACAAAACGCTAAAAATATTATGATGCAATATACCCTCAATTAAATCCCACTATCTGAAGTAACCATGAATAAGCATAGAGTTGTCAAAATCCTGAAATTTTGTTCTATTATCCTGCTAGTAGCTTTGGCTATATGGTTATTAAATCGCTATGGGATTGAACAAATACGAGCAAATGTTAAACAATTGGGTATTTGGGCACCTATAGGTATTTTTGTACTAAGATTTACCAGTGTAGTTATCCCAGCACTCCCAAGTACAGCTTACTCGTTACTTGCTGGGAGTTTGTTTGGTTTTACCACAGGGGTAATTGTGGTTGTGATCGCTGATATCACTTCTTGTACGTTAAGTTTTTATTTATCAAGATGTTACGGTCGAGATTTAGTCAGAAAATTAATAGGCGATCGATTTATGAATCGAGTTGATAAACTCACTCAGCGTCATTTGGAAAATAACTTTTTTCTGATGACGGCTTTTATGATGACGGGTTTATTCGATTTTGTCTCCTATGCTGTTGGATTAACAAAAGCTTCACCAAAGAAGTTTATACCTGCTTTGATTCTTGGTGTTGCAATTTCAAATCCACCAATCGTTGCTCTGGGTGCTGGTATTTGGGAGGGAGGTAATTGGTTGTTGGTATTTGCTTTGTTAGGTGTATTTGCTCTCGCTCTGATTACTGGATTTCTTCAACGGAAAAAAACAAACAATTCTGCTCAATTAGATCAAGATACTGGAAATGAACTTTAATTCTGCTCTAGTTCTTCCACTTTTGCTTGCAAATCTGTAATGTCTGTGCGCGATCGCATAATTATAATTATTGACCCACATTACAAGCACATTTTGTGTAAATTTTCTTGTACTTACTTTGCTTCTTCGAGTAATTCAATTAGTGAATATATCACATTATATTCTACTATAAAATGTTAATAGATTTGAGTAATAGATTTTAAATTAAATAAATCCACAAATTACATGTTGAAACAATTCTTAAGTTATTTACTTGATTCCCCTTTTAGAAAATTTATTTGGAAAATATGGTACAACTCCTTAACATCAAATCTTATCAACATGAAAATTACTTTTTTAAATTATGGTTATGCTGATTTAAATTCTCATGCAAAACTGTTAGAACTCAAAGATTCGGAGCAGAATGAAGTATATTGTGCTCAACTTTATCATCACGTTGCTTCTTTTATTCCTCTCAATGGCTTAGATGTTCTGGAAGTAGGGTGTGGACGTGGTGGGGGTTCTTCATATATTCAGCTTTATTTAAATCCACAAACAATGACAGGTGTTGATTTATCAGAAAGTAATATCAACTTTTGTCAAAAACAACATATTTCTCCCCACTTAAATTTTTGTGTGGGAGATGCAGAATCTCTACAGTTTACTGACCATTCATTTGATGCTGTAGTTAACGTCGAATCATCTCATTGTTATGCTTCAATCGAAAAGTTTTTCGCTGAAGTTTTTAGAATTCTTCGTCCTAATGGTCACTTTCTATTTGCTGATTTTCGACCAAAAGCAGCAACTAATGATATCAAAAAAAAATTAGAATTATCGGGCTTTAAAATATTGAAATCAGAAGTAATTACTGAAAATGTAATTAAAGCAATGGATATAGAAAACAAAAGAAAAATAGCAACTATTACGGAAAATGTTCCTAAGTATCTGCATACAATAGCAACCTGGTTTGCTGGGTGTCAAGGAACTCCGATTTATGAAGGGTTCAAAAATCAAGATGTTGAATACTTTTACTATGTTTTGCAAAAGTAGCAGTTTGACCATTTTGAAGAACTCAAAAATTTTGAATTTTGAATTTTGAATTTTGAATTGGAGCGAAGCGACTTGACACGACCTAAGTAATATTAACCTTAATCTGTCCGGGATAATTAATTTTAATTACCCCACCCCAAGCACAATTACAAATTGCTGTGTTAGGTAAAGCAGGAAATTTGTTAATTTTGACTTTTACTGCACCTGGTTTCCACGGACCAGTAGGAACTGGTATACAAGGCATGGGAGTCAACACCCCCAATGCTGCTGCTGTAGCTGATGCAACTGTTGGGTTTGCCAGGGAAGTACACATTCCAAAGGGAGGGATATTTGCAATGGGTGCAAAGTCCATAATGGTCGCAGCTAACATTCCAGTAACTGTCACCGGAGGACCTTTAGGAATCACAATTAAGGAACTAGGAGTGCTTCCAAAGGGTACGCATTGTAAGGAAGCACCCATACATACTTGCTGTGGCATATTTTATCTAATTTAAATAGACAGTTTAAATGTACAGTTTGAATTTTAGCTAATATTATCTCCAGGTGTATTGTTATTTACAATATTTGGGGAATTGCTACAGTTTCGCAATCAGTATGCGATCGCTTCGGGCGGGTGCTACCGCACCATCGCCAAAAATTTATCCATTGCTGGCATTGTTCAACCCTTGAGCTTGGAGACATTGGGCAATGGCTATGTCCTGATGATGGCAGATTGGGGTGGGATATCCCTAGAAAAATATATTCAGCAGCAGCAATTAGAATTAACACAAAAGTTAGCGATCGCTCGCCAAATTGTGGTGGACAAGCATGGTGGTAGTCTAAATGTATGGTCTGAACCAGGTCAAGGAACTGAGTTCTACATCAATTTACCAATTGCTACCCTACAAGAATGCTAAAACGAACATCAAAGTATCTCTATATATGTGTATATTACAGATGCATAGTTAACAATTACGCATAATTTTGTCAAATTCCCAATTATTATATAATGTTCCGTACTTTCACGGTATTTCATGGCTAATTAGGTAACTAAACAGCAGAGTATAGACCCTAAAAGTAGCTACTACTATTCTGGACGTATCCCACTGATGGCAATAATTTTGTATTCAGTCAAAAACTTATGATTTTGACTGCAAAGAAATTGAAGTTTAATTACAAAATCATAAGTTTTTGATTAGCTGTCATTTTTTTGTCATGTTTTTTTGTCAGACTGAAAAACAGCTTTGCATCACACGCTAATTGTGTTTTTTAGCTAATTTTTAGCTAATTGTGTTTTTTTAAATACCCGATAAATTGATGACAAGTTGATATAGCTTTGAGAATCGATGAAAATTAACATCACTCGCTTGATAATAGCAACGCTAAGTGTAACTGTTCTTTATACTCTTGTAGCTTGTTCTTCTACAGATAGTTCCTCTTCGGCACAAAATACTTCTGAGTCAACTACCCCAAAGAATAGCAATAGTTCGCCATCTAATAATCCACTACTATCGGGCAGGAATGTTACTGTTGCAAAAAATTTTAAAGCAACAACGGTTTTAGTTGGTTTAGAACGACCTTGGGGTATGACATGGTTACCAGATGGAGCAATGTTAATTACTGAACGTCCGGGGAGAGTGCGGATTGTTCGTAATGGAGCTTTAGATCCTAATCCTATCGCGGGAGTAGCAGAAGTTTTCGCGGTTAATCAAGGAGGTTTAATGGATGTTTCGGTGCATCCGAACTTTCAAAAAAATCGCTTAGTTTACTTTACCTATTCTCATGGTACCGGTGAAGCAAACCGTACCAGGGTTGCTAGAGCAACACTTGACGGGTCAACTCTCAAAAACTGGCAGGTTATCTTTCAAGTTTCTCAAACAAAATCAGGAGGTCAACATTTCGGGTCGCGCATTACTTGGTTACCAGATAATACCATGTTAGTAGCCATTGGGGATGGTGGTAATCCACCAACCCAGCTTAATGGTGACTTAATTCGCAAACAAGCTCAAAATCTTAACTCTCATTTGGGTAAAGTCGTTCGTTTAAACGATGATGGTTCAATACCTAAAGATAATCCCTTTGTTGATTCTGAAAATGCAGACTCAGCTGTATGGAGTTACGGACATCGCAACATTCAAGGAATAACCTTTGACCCAGTTAATAATAAATTGTGGTCAACCGAACATGGTTCAAGGGGTGGTGACGAACTAAATCTTGTAGAAGCAGGAAAAAACTATGGCTGGCCCCTCGTTACCTACAGTAAAGAATATACTGGAGGAGAGATTTCCTCTAAGCGATCGCAACCGGGAATAGTAGATCCAAAAGTAGTTTGGACTCCTGCGATCGCACCTTCAGGATTAGCATTCTACTCTGGAAGTCGCTTGAAAGCATGGAAGGGAGATTTATTTGCAGGGGGATTAGTTTCTCGCGATGTTCGTCGCATTGATTTGGATGCAAATAATCAGGTTGTTGGAGAAGAATCTATTCCTATCGGTAGCAGAGTCCGGGATATACGTCAAAGTCCCGATGGTAGACTATATGTTTTGACAGATGAGCAAAATGGACAGCTTATAAGTATTGAACCTACACAGGGTTAATGGACGGTTAGAGGGTGTAGGGATTGGGTTAAGGTTTTAAGGTTTTAAGGATTTAAGGATTGCTATACGCTATCACCTACCTCAAAATTCAAATAAATATTTATTAATTAATTAATTAGGGGTGCTATAACCATGCATGACGCAAACAATTCTTCGATGTCTGTAAATAAAGATATAAACCTTTCAGACATGAAGACTAAAAAAGCTAATATCAATTCTGATAACTCACCAGAATTCAAACCAGCAGCAGTATGGGAATCACCCTCTTTTGAAGAATTTACACTTTGTATGGAAGTTACAACCTACATTCAGCAATGGGATTGAGGAAGCAGAGGAGCAGAGGAGCAGAGGAAGCAGCTGTACGGGTAAGAGGTGCTAAACCCTTACACCACTTCTTACTTCTTACTCACCATTTCTAAAACCCATCTTATAAATAAAATCAATGCTTGTACGTATTCTTGGTTCTGCTGCTGGAGGGGGATTTCCTCAGTGGAACTGTAATTGCGCTGGTTGTCAATCTACCCGTGCTGGTGATAGAAATGCATCCGGACGGACTCAATCATCTCTTGCTGTTCGAGCAGATGACGGTTCTTGGTTTTTGGTCAATGCATCCCCTGACGTGCGTCAACAACTCGAAGGACTCCGGGATGGAAAACCATTATCAGTTCGTTCTAGTCCGATTGCGGGGATACTGTTAAGTGATGGAGAAATTGACCATACAGCAGGATTAATGATTTTACGAGAATCTGACGAACCACTGCAAATATATGGGACAAATGCAGTCAGACAAGGATTAACTGGTGGTTTTTCTCTACTCCGCGTGTTGAAAGATTACTGCGGGGTAAACTGGGTTGATATCGAACCGGGTTCAAAAGTAAGTTTGAGTAATAATTTAACTAATAGTTTAAATAATAACGATAATTCAGGTTTAAATGTAAATGGTTTAGAAGTAGAAGTCTTTTCACTCCCTAGCAAACCACCCAAATATATGCGCTCTACCTCCACCGTCGAGGGGGATTGGGTAGTCGGGTTTACGTTTCGCGATAGTGGTAGCGTTGTAACTTATGCTCCAGCACTCAGTGAGTTGAGCGATTCAATATTGGAGAGGTTTGATAATAGCGATTGTATCTTAGTTGATGGAACATGCTGGCAAGATAATGAATTACTAGCATTAGGAACATCAACCCGTACCGCTCGTGCAATGGGACATTTACCACTTTCGGGAGAGAGTGGTAGCTTAACTCTTCTTTCCAAACTTTCCTGTAAGCGAAAAATTTTTACTCATATTAACAATACTAACCCGATTTTGATTGCTAATTCACCAGAACGTCAAATAGTTGAAAAAGCAGGGATGGAGGTTGCTTATGATGGATTGACAATTGAATTGTAGTTAAAAGTCCTGTTAGTTAAAAGTTTAGTTATTAATCGTAAAAATTAGTCGTAAAAATTAATCTTAAAAAAACTCAATGCAATTATTTAAACAAGAACTGGAAAAACCTTCTTGGACAAAAGAAGAATTTGAATCCGTACTCTATTCCCAGAAAAACCGCTATCATCATTTACATCCTTTTCATAGGAGAATGAATGAAGGATTATTAACACCCACAGAAATACGAAATTGGGTCGCAAATCGTTTTTATTATCAAAAAAATATTCCCCTCAAAGATGCCGCAATTATGGCAAACTGTCCTCATCGAGAAGTAAGAAGAGAATGGATTGAGCGAATTATCGACCACGATGGACGTTCCCCTGAAGTTGGTGGTATCGAAGCTTGGTTACAATTAGGTGAAGCTGTCGGTTTATCTTGTTCTGAACTACTTGATGAGGGTTATGTATTACCAAGCGTTCGCTATGCTGTAGATGCTTATGTAAATTTTTGTCGCAATAGTTCCTGGATTATAGCGATCGCTGCATCTTTAACGGAGCTGTTTGGTCCGGATGCGATTAAAGTACGATTAGCAGCACTAGAATCTCATTACTCTTGGATAGATCCTGCTGGATTTGAATACTTCCGGGTACGCTTAGAAAAAGCACCACGGGACGCGAAGTATGCACTCAATTTGGTTCTACAACACTGCAAAACCCGCGATAGTCAAGAGCAAGCGGTGGAAGCATTAAAATTCAAATGCGATTTGCTATGGAGTCAATTAGACGCGATTGACCGGGGTGAAACTCGTCTTGGATGTGGAGGGTAAATAATGCAAGAAAGTCAAGTTTCCCAAAATCTTGATTATTTAGCTTTTGCTTGTGGTGTACGTTTGCATTGGAGTGAAGTCAGACAGCAATATTGGCTGCTATTTCCCGAAGCTGCACTTGCTTTAAATCCAACAGCAGCAGCTATACTCTCTAAATGTGATGGAAATCGTTCTTTTGATGAAATTGTAGCAGTATTATCGCAGCAATTTCTTGACGTTAATATTGGTGATGTGGAAAATTTATTGTTGTCGGTAGTTAACAGAGGATTATTAATCAGGTCGGAGGTCAAAAACGTTAACTGTTAACTGAGTAAGTAGATAAGTACGATAAAACCTCACTAAGTCATTACGAGCGTAACGTAGTGAAGCGTAGTAATCGCAAGTTTTTCAGATATTTTACATTTCGTTACATAGATAGATTTATTTGTGCCTACCTACTTAACTGTTACTGATAACTAAAATGAATATTGATAGACCGTTAACGCTAATTGCAGAATTAACCCATCGTTGTCCCCTTCGATGTCCCTATTGTTCTAATCCCTTGAACTATAGTGAAATTAATAAGAATCAAGAACTACCTACCCAACACTGGTTAGACGCAATCAATCAAGCTGCAAAGCTCGGAATTTTACAACTAGGTTTCACTGGAGGAGAACCACTTCTAAGAAAAGATTTAGAGGTGATGGTAGAAACAGCTGCTTCTACAGGAATGTACACCAGCTTAATTACCGCCGGAACAATTCTTACCCCACAACGAGCTGCTAAACTTAAAGACTGTGGATTAGACCATATACAAATCAGTATCCAAGATAGTCAAGCAGCACAATCTGATTATATTGCAGGAGTTGTCTCCTTTGAACAAAAATTGACTGCTGCAAAACTGGTAAAAAAACTGGGATTCCCCCTAACCATTAATGTTGTACTGCATCGTCATAATTTGGATAGAATTGCAGATATTATAGAACTATGTAAAACACTGCAAGCAGATAGGGTTGAATTAGCCAACACTCAATATTATGGTTGGGCATTGAAAAATCGTACTTCACTACTACCAACACCCACTCAATTAGAAAGAGCTCAACAAGCAACTGCGATCGCTGCACAGAAACGATATTTTCCTATGGGTATTGTTTACGTACTACCCGATTACTACGAAAAATATCCCAAACCGTGCATGGGTGGATGGGGACAAAAGACAATAGTTATTTCTCCTTCGGGAGATATATTACCTTGTCAGGTAGCTGCTTCTATTTCCGAATTAAGCTTTACAAATATTCGCGATTCTAATTTAGAGTGGACTTGGTTTGATTCAGTTGCATTTAACCGCTTTCGGGGTACTGATTGGATGGAAGAACCTTGTCGTAGCTGTTCTCGTAAAAATACTGATTTTGGAGGTTGTCGCTGTCAAGCTTTTTTACTCACCGGTAAATCTAATGCTACCGACCCAACTTGTCATTTGTCATCAGACCATTCACTAATTATTGAAGCACGAGAACAAGGGCAATTAAACTATTCTCGGTTTACATATCGATAAACAATATCACTTATCAATTTGCGGTGGAATCTCTACAGGTTTTAGAGAGGGAGCTTTTTTATTTTTAGGAGATTGATTTTCATAAGCTTCTTCATCAATCAAAATCTGTAGCTCTGCTGGACTATTTACACTGGGTGCAGGATTATTTTGGTCTGATGATTTTTTTTCCCCAGTTTGGTTCTGAGTTGAATCTACACCAGCTTGGTTAGTTTGGGATGTTTGCTGTGGTATTGCTCCTGGGACCTTTTCACTGGTCTGTTTTTGAGATTCTATCATTGCTTCTTTCAAAGCTTCTGCTGCTACAACTGCCGGGTCTTTTGCGTTGGGGTCATAGGTGGTTAAAATTACAGACCTGGAAACTTGTTGACCTGTGGGACTAGTTACCTGTAGCCTAAGTGTTAAATCTGTTGGTTCTGGTTCTAGAATTAGAGGTATAGAACCAGATAGAGGTATGGTTCCTGGTGCTGGTAATAACTCAACTTTTGCACCTACACTTGCGTCAACTTTCCAAAATATATTGACTTTGGGAGATTTTTTTTGATCAACTATGGGAATTAAATATTTAGCTGGTGCTGTATTACCGTTAATTTTAAAGTCCAGAATTCTAGATGGTTTGGGTAGTATTTTAATTAAATCTGTTTTTTTAGTCGCTACTTTATCGCTGACTTTACCTTTAGGAATTGCAATTATCTCAAAAATATAGTTACCTGGTTTCTGCACTCTAGTATTTACATTCAGACATACTAATGGTTTTCCGCTTCTACAGTAACCCTGTAGTTCTGGGGGAATACCTTGACTGAAGTTATAGGTTTTCAAAGGACTGGTTACTAAACCTTCCGGTGTACGACCAATAATTTGTATAGATTGCAGTTGATTGGGGTTAGTCAATGCCCAGTTTAGTTTAATTTGAGAGTTAATTTTTTGATTATTTCTTTTATTTTTTCTTTTATTTTTTCTTTTATCTTGTCTTCTACTTGTTTTTGATGATTCTGGAAATATATAGCTAACTTCTTGATAAATTGGTCTTGTGGAACCAAAACTGATAATTTCTGGACGGGGTATAGGTACAATGGTGACTGGACTAGTCTTGAAAGTTACTGGTTTTGTACCTTTCCCAGACTTGGGTAATACGGTCATCTCAAACACATAAGTGTCTGGTTTGCGAGCATTACTGCGGACTCGATTACAGTTTAAGATTTGTTGATTCTGATTGCAGTATGGTTTTAAATTTATCGGTACCCCGTTACTAAAATCATAGGTTTCCGGACGGGTGAGAATTTCACCATCCGCAGACATCCCGACCATTTTTATTGATTTGATGCGTTGAGGATTATTAATGGAAAATCCCAAATGGACGACATCGTTATTTTCAGCACTGTAGTAACTATCTTCAGGATAAAACTCGAAAACCTTAGGTGAAGGGGGAGTTCTAAAAAGAAACCACCAAACCAGGTATACGCTAGCTCCAATAGACAGTAATAATAACAGGATAAATGGTAGTAATTGCCACCAAGGACGTGCTTCCCATATCAAAGTACCGGGAAAGTTTTTATTGACTAAGGGTAACTCTTGAGCATCCTCTACATCTAAACTAAAGTTAATAACCTTAGCACCACCGAATAGAGGACGTTTCCACCATTTTGTCGGTTCTACTTTTAAGTTAATATCTACAGCTTTCTGGGGTGGAATTAAAGTTTGAGAGGATTCCAGATGATATTTACAAATTTCTTCTTCTTCTAAATCTTGAACTTTCAGATTAACTAAACGGGAAGTATTACCGTGATTAGTTAAATTAATCTTAAAAAGTCCAGATTTTTTCTTTATCCTACCTAATAAAGTGCGAAAATCACTTTGTAATAAATAATTAGGAGGAATTTGCAAATATATTAAATCCAGCAAGGTTAATTCTGGATTATTCTCAGAATATAATCGTATAGTTGCAATATAATTTCCCGCTAAAGCATTCATCGGAGGGGAAATCAACAAAGAAACTTGTCCGCGATCGCCTGGATTTAGATTAAGACACTCAGAATCTAAAAGTAAACCCGATTCTTGAAAACCTTGAGGATAATTGATGGTTAACCATTTATCCGGTAAATCGGAACAAACTACCCGAAAACGGTCTACACATTCTCCCCGGTTATGAACTAATACTTGTACCGCGATCGCTCCACCGTGAGGAACAATGGAGGGGAAGGTGGAGGTGGTCGTTGGTTGCAATCCAAAAGTTGGGTCACTACTAACTACAATGTCTGAGGTAGAAGGTAGAACCTGGAAATATTGCGGATATTGAATTGGAGTATGTTCTGGATAATCCTCTGGGGCATCAACAACTATGCTATAAGTATGAGTACCAATTAAAGCATCTGGAGGTATTTCAAATTCAAATACGACCTCTTCACTCTGTCCCTCACCTAAAGCTAATAACTTTTGTCCAGATTTACACCAACTTCTTACTCCTGGTGATTCTTCCTGGATATAAACCTCAATAACAGCACTTTGATTACCTTTATTACATACTGTAACGCTCAAATAAAAAGAGGTTCCAACTGCTACGGTCTCTTTACCTGAAGCATTAATAATTATAGCTAAAGGTTTATTGACTGAATCTAATACTTCAGAATATTGTTGTTGTGATGTTGTTATTGCTGTTTGTAATTGTTCGCTTAACATTTTTGATAATAAGTAATAAGTAATTGATAATTATTAACTGTTTACTGTTTACTATTCACTCTTCATTCTTCACTGATTAATTGCATTGAGAATTATTAACTATTCACTCTTCACTCTTCACTAATTAATTACATTGAGAATTAGTCATTATTTCTTCAGATAATCTGACTCTTTTATCTTTACCAGCACTGACAATTAAGACTTTATCTCGAATACTAATCACATCTACACTCTTGAGAGTTTGCGGTGATTTATGGAATACCTTACCAAAATTATCTTGACGGTCAATTCTCTCTCCTAGGTAATTTAAAGACCATAATCTTGCACTTCCATCATCTCCTACACTGGCTAAATAGCAACCATTCGCACTCAATGCAACAGACCGAATTGCTTGAGTTCCTGTATCCCATTCATCTAATAATTCACAAGTTTGAACACCTTCTAAGCAAGGACGTAAGTTCCAGATTTTAATTTTACTTTGATTATCAGATGTTACTAAAATGTCAGGATTATTTTCAACAGTTGCCAAACTAAGAATATAATCTTCTTGACCGCCATTATTATTATTTATTTGTTTGATGTGATTAGTTTTTAAATTCCACAACACTAACTGATTATATCTACCACCAATGGCTAAATAATTTTCATTTTGACCCACTATCGCTAAAGAATTGATAGCGAAACCTACTTGTTTTTGTTTCTGAATGCGTTTACTTAAATGAACTCCATTGGTAAGATTCCATTGCTTGACCATACCACTACCATGTCCACTAAATAAGTAGCGAGAATTCTTATTAAAAGTTAAATCAAAGACTCGGTCATCTTTTTGATTTTTATCCACTAAAGGTATGGAAGATTTACCAGAAAGTAAATTCAATAACTGAATTTCCCCATTTTCATAACCAATTGCAACCCGGTCATTATTTACCGGACGATAACTAATGACTCTAATTGCTTTATCTGAAGAAGCTAAAATTCCTTGGGGTTGAATTTGATTATTTTCTACCCTCCATTGACGAATTGTTTGGTCATTAGAAGCGCTGATGACTTCTTTACCTAAACCATTAAAAATAACTGAATTAACTGGAGCTATATGCTGTTGTTTGTACCAAAAATACCAGTTACCGACATAGTATCCTGACAATAATAATAAAACTAATAATAAAAGTTGCAACCATGTAGGAATAACCGGAAGTACTTCCACTTCTAAGGTCTGTAAATCGTTGTGTACTTCAACCCTGTAGTCACTGATAATTGCTTTTGCTTTTAATAGGTGTCTTTGGGGAAAACCAAACCAAGGACGTACATGCTGTAATACTAGTTCAAATAGGGCTGGTTCTTTTAAATTAAGAGTTGTTTGAGGGGTTAATATTTCTGCTGTTAAAGATTCTTCTGAATAAATAAAACGCTGCCAAAATTTTTGTTTATTATTGTTTAAATGACGTTTATTATTATTGGAATTATTATTATTGGAATTATTATTTAATTGTTCCTCCCCGGATTCTTTTTCTTCGGAGCTATTATTGATACTAATCTGACTAGATTTACTATTATCCTCAGAATTATCAATATCATCCCTATGTTCAACTTCCACATTTACATCTTGAATCAGATTACTGTGGTTATCAAACTGTAATCTACACTTTTGTTCAACTACTTGACTGCGAAAGGGTAAAAAACTAGGTTTATCTGTATCTTGATAATATAACTCTCCACAACTAAAATCTATATAACCTTGAGGTAATAGTGTCAAAACACCATCTACTTTTACTACCGGTGTATCTAATGCGATCGCTTCAATACTAAAGATATAACGTTTACTTGCTGCTAAAGTTAAATCTGAGGGGATATGACATTCAAAAAATTCTTTGGTTTTACCTGTTGGTGGGATTTGTAAGTCTCTTTCATGTCGGTAATCAAACCAAGCAGAATCTATTCCGACAATACGCAAAGTTATTTGAGTAGTTCTTTGATTGAAACTCTCTAAAGTAACCGGTATTTGAAAACTTTCACCAGGATAACGATTAAATTGTTTATTAGGTAAATCTAGTTGTGGAGCTGGAACACCTTCTCCAGGAACCAATAACCTAACAACTTGACGACTTTCTTCAGAAGCTGGTAATTCTAAAGAGAATACCCTGACAGTTAGAGTCATCAATCCCACAAATCCACGTCTGGGGACATCATGAATGTGAACAGAAAAACGAGTTGAATCTCCGGGGGGTTTTTTAGTACATACATCTGGAGAAATTGTGTACCAATCATCACCGACACTATTTTTAGCAATATCTGCTAAAAGTTCGACCTGAAATGTTGCAAAATCATCACTATTATTAACAACAGTGACATCAAAGGATGTCCCCCCTGGTTTTAAGGTTAAATGATTTGCAGATATTTTTGTGGCTATTTTTTCTTTTAGCATTTATTAATAGGAAAGAAGAAAATTTGACTCTGCTTGATTAATATCTTGATTAGTATTTCTTACTACTAATTCTATTACGTATATCTTGCGATCGCGTTAGTAATTCTTGAATATCTATACTACCACCTGTAATTTGAGTGGCTAATGCTGCTTTTTTTGCTTTGTCTGTTTCTTTACGTAATTGTGTTACCCTATCTTTAAGATTTCTTTCTCGCATATATATTTGTTCTGCCATTTCTTTAAACATTCCAGCTAACTGACCAATTTCGTCCAATCTTTTAGAAACATTTTCTATTTTTTCTGGCTCAAATGGTATATTGTCATCCTCTATTTGTTTGGCTGCATTATTTAATCTTAAAATTGGTTTAATTAACCATGTAGTCACAAAAATTCCTAATAGTAAAGAAAATAATAATGTTCCTATCCCTAATAATATTGTGGTATTCATAGTATTTTTAACACCCTGCATAAACTCTTTCTCAGGTACCATGATTACCACTAACCAATCTAATCCATATTTATCATTAAAAGGCGCTATTTTGGCTACATATGCTTCATTGGAAACTGAGTTATTATATTTAATAGATTTAACTTGTTTGATTTGATTAAAACCATTTAATTGCTGAGTAATGGCTCTCGCTGTATCTTCAACTAAGGTATCATTACTTTTTGCAGCTTCAACTCTATCTATTGCATCTCCTGTATCCTTAAATAATGACATATGTGTAGAAGAAGCAATCATTCTTCCAGAACGGTCAACAATAAAAATCTCTCTAGAATGATCTTCACTAAGCTCTTTTAAAAAATCACTAATTTGAGTCAAGAAAAAATCTACAGCTAAAACTCCTAATAACTTCTCACTCCCTTTTTCATATACTGGTTTAACAGCAGATAAACGTAATTGAGCTTCTGAAGCTGTTCTTTTCGCAAAAATTTTCGTCCAGGTTTCTTTTTTTGCTTCTAGTGCTGTCTTATACCAAGGACGTTTACGGGGGTCATAGTTCTCTTTTCTATCTATTATCCTCCCCCTACTTCCTTTACTATCAGCTTCAATAATTACATTTTCTCTTTTAGGTACTGCATAACCAACATTAAAAGTTAATTTTTCCCCTTCTCGAACTATACTTCTAACTAAACCATTTTTTTCCGTACCAAATTGAATTCCATTGACATTTTTAAAAACTTTGGCTTGTAGCCAAAAATGTTTTCCTAAAGTGTTAATTTTTTTAAGATTTAATTGATTTTGCTGAATTGCATCATTATTAATTTTATTAATATAGTGGGGTTTATCTAAATAGTTATTTAAACGCTCTTTGATTTGCTCATTTAAAGTTTTCATACTTTGCGCTTCAAATTTTTCAGCAGTTTTATAACCACTAAAAATTGCAATAGTTCCCAGTAAAGTAACACAAGTTATTAGGGGAGCCAATAATATAAATGGGACTGTAAATTTTAAAGATGCCCAAATTGGAACGTGGTCTTTTCTAGAATTTACTTCTGTCTCTTTTGGAGATAATTCAGTATTCATATAGACTTAAATACAAGTAGGTCAGGGTTGAAAATTGTAATTAAAGCAAGGCAGTAGGCATTCATAATAAGGGTTTAAGGGTCATTTACATTTTGTTACATAGTTATGTTTTTTCTGCCAACTTACTTAGATGATAGATTAGTTAAAGTAAAATAAAATCAAATAATATTAAAAATAATCAAATTAAAGAAAATAAAATTAAATAGTTACAAATATTAATTATTAATTCAATCCTAAACCATTAAATATATTAAAATTCACACTTGAGAAGATAAACTTTTAATTTGATGGCGATACCAAGAAAAGTATAAAATATTAATACCGATTTCCTGTGCTGAACGAATAGTTTCCCTTGATAAAGAATATTTATTATTTATTCCCCACCCACTAGATAAATTTCCAATACTTAAAATAATTCCTCCCCAGTTAAATAAGTAAGTACTCTCTCCTCCGATAACTGGTAACTGGGAAAATAAAAATGGATGATTTCGTAAAAGATGATCTGAAGATAAATCATTACAATTAATTGATGACAATTCAAATCCTAATTGGCTAGTCAAATTATTCATAGGGGAAATCAATTCCTCTAATTGTTCAGTAATTTTTAAATTAACAGCATCTAATTCTACCTCTAACTCTTGACGAACTTGCACTACATCAGGTTGATGAGAAAGACCATGAATAGTTGTTTGTAATTGCTGTTTAACTGAACTCAAATCAGTAATATCTGCTTCCCTCGCTGAAGCTTCTATAAAAAGAACTGCACCTGTTTTTAAAAACTGTTGTAATTTCTCTAAACTGATTAATCTTAAACTAATAAAATCCTGATAAGTAATATAAATGATATCGCAACATAATTCATTGACATCCTTTATAGAATCATCCATCAACACAAGACTTGCTTCCATTTTATGATAAAGCCCAGGTACTGCCTTACATAAAGCAAAAACATTATCTACTTGATTAACCTCTATATTCCCTAAATAACCAACTATGACTTCCTCAGAAGGTTTGAATTGTCCATGTTTGCGAAATCGTAAATCTACATTATTTACTTGTGGAGATAAAATATCCCCAGACTCGGTCAACTCTACCCCTTGAGCAGATAGTAAAATACGACATAACTCTATCTCCGTAGAATCTGGTTGATTAGTTTTTTCATCTATACGAAAAGTTTCCGTTACTAACTGATTGTTATTTTCTATTTGCAGTTTATCCGGGTCCACATAATTAATCACCACATATACAACTATATAACCGCTTTTAGGGGAATCAGAAGCAATCCGAAATGTTAGCGATCGCGGAACTACTATTGGATTTCCGTTCACATCAATAGCGACACCTGGTTTAATCTTTAACCATCGTCGGTCTTTATATTCTGCTGCAACTTCTTCTGGTGGTTCAATGATACAAATCCCTAAACCACTGATAATTCCAGGTTGATGTAAGGATTGATAATAAATATTTTGACGCTGACGATGATAGTCATGTGCTTGTTTCCACAACTTTGCTGTTAACAAAAGACCATCATTTACCTGGAGTCTTTCTAAAGGTTTGATAGTTAAGGAGGGTGTTTGCATTATCATTTATTCGTTCACAGTTATTCGTTCACAGTTATTAGTTACAGTTATTAGTTACAGTTAATTTACAACTGTTAAAATTAGAAATTGAAAAACATTGAAATAATACTTTTAATTTACAAAAAAATAGTTAATATTAAAATAATAAAAAATCAAATAGTAAAAAAATAAATAATTATTGACAGCTTTAATTTTAATTTAATTGTTAATATAAAGTTCATAGGTACAAAAAGCCGGCTTTTCTTGCTCTATGACCTTTTTTACCAGTTTTTCATCAATTTGAATATGTTCTCCAGGACGCAAATTTACTGTAAAATGGAAAGGAAGTTCTCCTCCCAAGACGCTGTCTTCGCCAATTTTTGCCTCTCCAAAAATTAAGCCTTTACTAAAATTTTCAGTAATACTAATATGCTTTTCAGCTTCATCAGAAATATGTTCATCTAAAGGTAAGTTAGTAGCCAAATGTAAATAGAAGCGTAAACCCCGTCGCGTACCTCTCCATTGATAAATTTGTATGGCATTTTTAATTAGTTGACGCTGCTTTTTTTGGTCAATTTGTACCGATTCTTGCCATGCAACCCAGTGAGATAAAAAAGGTAAAAAAGCTTGTGGTGCAGTTAAAGGATCTAAATATGCCCATAGATTATCTAAAATATTAACGGATGGTTCAAAGCTTTGTTCGCATATCTTCAGAAATCGACCAATAAAATCAACATCTCTGTAAGTTGCGGGCAGAAAGTTCAGATAGAGACTAGAGGAACGAATATATAGATTAAACGTTACATGCTCTACATGTTTCTTGAATGTATCCGATTCAATCCATTCTGCATATAAATTAATTACATAATTTAACTTTAAACTTTCCCCTGGAGAAAGCACGGTATCATCTTCAAAGAAATTAGGAGGAATCTGAAAATATATCACAGCTTCCATATGTTGATTTGGAAGGACTTCAGAACCCTCCATACCAATTTTGCACCATTCTTGAGGAAAGTCTCCTTGGACTCGTAAACCCAACTGCAAAATACAAGAACTATTATTCCTTAAATGTACAACCATCTCACTTGGTTCCCCAGGAGATAGAAGTAGACTTTTTCTAAGACTAGAAGTATCATCAACATTTTCTACATCCTTCCATGATGCAGATTGGGAACTTGAATTTGGGGGGACTGACTCCGGAATTTTCATGGGAGTCAATTCTATACCTAGAAGTTGACTGGAACTCGATTGAGTCATTTCAATTATCAGTTATCAGTAAGGTCATAACTAAACTAAACTAATAGCGTGGAAAGAACGCAAACTTGAATTGTTCCAAGAACAAATCAACCCTAATGAACCCGGATTAACTACACCATTCGGTGCTAAGGTACGATTCCACACAGAATTAGAAAAACGAAGTTCAAAAAGTAAAATTGCTCCTAAATAACGAACCCCGATAGTATTTTGAAATAGACTAACAATATCCGAAGTATATACACTAGCTCCGAAATTCCAACCTTTACCTTCATATCCCCCCGTTAAAGGATTAAGAAAACGATACAGAGACATTAGTAAATTTTGAATAATCGTTTGCTGTGCTTGGGGATGATTGTATTCCGGTTCTAAACCCACTTCTGCTTGTACCGAAACACCAACATATTCAGGTTGCTGTAATCTTACTTCAACTCCTAATAATCTTCGTTCATCAAGATAACTAAGTATCTGTTTTTCTAAGACAGAATTTAAAGCAAACTCATTCGGGTCTACCCCTTCTCCTCGATGAACACCTTCTGTATTAACCTGGGGGACAATAAGTAATTCGACCATACCCCGACGACTATGATGATTTGACATCGGAGGACAATAAGCACGAGCAACAGCTCCACCTCCAGCTTGTAATGCTAGATTTTCAAAATCTTCGGGAGTAACTGCTCTATCTCTAGTTCTAAGTATTTTAGGTACTCGCAAAACAGCGTCTTCCAAAGATTCAGCATCAATACCATTACGAGCATTAATATGATTGGTCACCCTCTCTACATAAGGAATCGCTGTTTTAGGAATTTGTAAAGTATGACTTTGAACATTGCCCTTTTTCCCTCCCCCATGACGATATCTAACCATACGAATTTGGGATGCTTTGGGAGGAATTGCTCCGTACTGACGCTCCATTAAATGCATTGCAGCAGCTTCCTCTTGGACTTGTAGAGTATTTGCACCAGCAACTTGCATTTTTGCTCTTACTTTGATTTGCTCCCGTATTTGTCTCGGTTCCCGAATTAAGGGTCCAAACTGTATTTCTCCAGTCAGAGAATCTAAAATATAATGACGGTCGTTAGGTGCAGATTCAGCAAAATCATTAACTTCCTCCCATATTTCCGGTAAACCTCCGGGGGGAATCACTAAGAGATTCTCATCGGATTCACGGGGTAAAATGGAAGTATGCTGTAGTTGAAATCTTTGTCCGGGGTTACCATCACTCTTACCAAGGAATTCATCCTCTACTAGACTACACTGACTAGCTCTAACAGTACCACCAACAGCACGAGCGGAAATACCAAGTAGCTCAGGAGAACGTAGAAATCCTGATTGCACTCCATTGGGAGGTATATAGACACAACGCAACCATCTTCCTTGATAGCTAGAAAAGTAAGTAACTGGAAGCTCCAAAGGTAAATGTAAAATAACCTCACCCTCAGCTACCGAATTGGGAATTGGTTGTTCTGTATCCCGGAAACTAAAACCATTGGTTCCATCATCAGTCTCCTGCAAAAGTATAGGTTGCCAAAATTCTCCATTCCAAGCTTCCCATCTCCGAGGAGGATAATCAGGATTAATACCTGTAGATGTTGCAGCTTCTCCTTTCAGTTTTATTGCTAAAACATTTCCTGCTAAATTCTGTTCTGCACCAAAAACCAGGTAAAAACAATTACCTGGTTGTGGTTGTTCGGCAAAAATAGATTGTGCTCTACCTTCCCAACCATTTTCATGATTTTGCGTCCAGATGTTCGTTAAACGGTCATTTAGGACTGCTATACCAGAATTCAGATTACTTTCTAGTTTTTGTGCTGCTGTTGAAGCTGTCAAAAAATGGGTTATTTCTGGTTTTCCAATAGTTAAAAGCTTCTCTGTACTAAATACTATAGCCTCTTGATTTTCAGTTCGTACTGTCGCAACCTCTACCCCAGGAGCAATTTCATAATCATTTGCTTGAGTTGAACTCAGGTAAAAAGTTAATTCTGTTTGTGCTGGGACAGCTGGTTGCAAGCGAATACCCAACATTTCCAGAAAAGTTACATAATTACGTCGTGGTACCTGATTGAATCGCAACATCATTTGGTCGCTCAACCAAGCAAATAACTCAACCAGAGTTATACCCGGGTCTCCTGGATTAAAATTAGTCCACTCCGGACAGTAACGAGGAATCCGTAGAATACATTCATCCACCAAATCCTTAAAAGTCCGGTCATCTAAATCCGACTTTGGTAACTGTGGTAAAAAATTAAAATCCATTAGTTTGGGGTTAAATAAAATGGATAAACTAAACTACGGGTTTCATGACTATCCCGGGGATGATATTCGATCAGAATATCTAAGCGACCTTTAATAGGATCTGGTTCTGTACGTACTGAATCAATAACTATTCGGGGTTCCCACTTTTCCAAAGCTTCCTGGGTATACATTCGAGCTAGTAAGAGAGTTTGAGTATTCATCGGTGCAAATACTAACTCACCCAAACGACAGCCAAAATCAGGACGATACACTCGCTCCCCCAATTGGGTTCTTAAGATAATCTGAATTGATTCCTCAATACTTTGTACTTTCGGACTCAATTGAATATTTCCCTGAACATTTACCCTCAGAGGGAATGCAAATCCGTATCCTAAATGGTTTTGGTTTGATTCTGCTGACATGGGAAAATTCTAGTTTATAAAAAGCAAGTGAAAAATTATCCTCCACAAAAGAGAATGTTGATACTCAATCTTTCCGAAAGACCGATGCCAGTTGTTAATTTCAAGCTATAGAGATATCCATAAGAATGATATTAGTATACTTGTAAATACTTAACGGCGATATCAGTAAATACTCTGATATCTAATTGTTTATAACTAAGTGTATTTATTGTGAACTTATGAATTATTCTGATTTGAGTATTTGTTCTTCGTCGTGTAAATACTTAGTCACACTCAATATGGTTCTGTTAAGCAAAAATTTACTTATAATTAAAGAATTTATTGAAGAATTGGGGGATTCTCCCCCAAACCCCCGATTGGGAGGACGACTGCGTCCCCCAAACCCCCTCCAGAATGTAATAGTCATGAGTAGTGAGGAATGGATGTAAAAAGATAGTTAGTTAACAACTATTAACTACTATTCCCCTGACTTCTCTGTTCCCCTACTAATGTTGAACTCAATGGTATTGGAATCACACTTTTATTAGAAATTTTTATTGGAAATTATTAATTATTATGGGAGCACGGTGAATCCATCATAAGCGATCGCTATTTTAGTAAAGCTATTTTAATAGAGGTATCGTAATAAATATTATTAGCGTATTAAACTACAATCGATTCTAAAATACCTACCATTACTGAACTATAAAAACTTCTATTTTGCCAAACTATAACTGTTTTGCAAAGTAGAGAGTATTTTATGGGTAAGCAAAAAGAAATCCAGAGAAAAAAAAAGGTGTCTAATTCACCTGATGTATCAAATTCAACAAATTTCCTGCAAACACGACCATTCCATGACTCTACAAAGAACCCGCAGGAAAACTTAGAAACTAGTAATATCGGTCATGACTTTGGTGAATTACACCTGCAAACAAAAGATAGGGATACACCTAAGAATACATTACAACCAAAACTAGCTATTGGGAATTCAGGAGATAATTCAGCGATCGCTGTGGTGGAGCAAAAAACTCAAACCCCGATTCTTCAGAAAGATGAAACAGATAACACTCAACAAACTGATTCTCAATCACAGCAAATAACCACAGAGGAGATTTACAATCAGTTACAGGAATTGAAAAGCTGGGATGCTGTTAAAAGTAAGTTTATTTCTGATCAACCTGAGATAATGCAACAGTTTGTTGATTTCCGCAAGTCTTATGTGGACGGTAAAATTAATGAACTGAGAAAGAAATATCCTACCTTAATTGCTAAATCTGTAGGTAGTAGAGATTTAAGCTCCGATTATGACCTGACAGTTTCCACTCCTGGGACAGGTGAGGATGTGGAAGCAGTTGATGAGTTCAACAAAATGGTGAAATCGGAGTTTGGAGTCCAGTCCGGAACTTTGTTTGATACTAATCTATATGCGAAAGATTTTCTGAAAGTGAAGGAAAATCTTATCGAAGAACAAAGTCAACCAGACACTGACTTAGCACAACCAGAAAACCAAGAGTTAGGAAAATTAACAGACTTAGACCAAGATGTCGCAGCTTTGGTGAAGCAAAGACGATTTATGAATCAGGTGGAATGGGATAAATATACTGATTCAGTTGTTGAAGGAATTTCAGACCAAGGAAAGAAAAAAGCTGTCTTAAAACAGTATGAGGAAGCAGACGCAATTTATCAAATATCTGCTCATAATTTACTCGAAGCAGTAAAAAATGACGATAATTTAGTTAATAAGAAAGTAAAGCTAGGAAAAGAAGAACAAGTAGAGTTAGCAAAAATTAAAGATAGTAATGTTCGAGAACAGGTAGAAAAACAGTTATTAGGGATAGAAGATTTAGATTTAATTACTCATGATAATCCCGATTTAGTCTTGGAAAAGAGCAATCAGCTTTATGTAGACAGAATGAGACAAGTACGTGTCCTACAATGTATGATTCAAAATCCTGAGAACCAGGATAATATTGATGCTTTGAAAACAGAGGTGAAAAAATTACTCGGTGAAGCCTGTTTCTTTGCTGCCGAAGCCTATCATAGTGAGGGAGCAGTAAAACATATCGTTGCAGGTTTACAGGGAGACAATGCTGAAACTGAACTTGCTAAGTTAACCCCAGAACACATCTTACAGTCTTATAACGAGCAGTTGGGAGATTTCCTCAAAGACATTGCTCACTACACTCAAGTCAACGCTGAGGATGGAAAGGTATTTTACCGTTCCTCAAAATACCTGTATCGTTTATTTGATGCCGTTAGAGAAATTAAAAAGCGTGAAGAATTTACAGATATCAACCTAAGTATAGGTGATGAGGAATCACTAGCTCAAATCATCAAATCTAAATTAGTCGCTATCCGCAAAGGGAGTATCAAATTTGATAATGAAGATGCAAAAAATCAGAAAGCTGTTGAGATTGTTAATAATGCTTTCGGAGTTCAAACTCCAGAAAAATTGAAACAGATAGTTTTGAAGATGAGCGTAGAATTTAACCAGAAAGTACGAAACAAATTGTCCGCGATCGCAGATAAAAATACCGAAAAGACATATTTCCAGAATGTACAGGTGAGGTAAGGAATAAGAAGTAATCTAAGTATTTACTATAGATATACATACATAATTTATACGTCATAAAATAATTAGTAACTCCTAAGAGCGTGCTTATAATAACTAAGGGTGTGACGGTCTACCACACTCTTAATATAAAAGGGTGTGTTAGACCCACGATTAATTACTATTCTTACGATGGTACTAATTATGGTCTAACGCACCATTTTTCTCTGCATTTTAGGGAAAATTCAAGTGATGTACGATGTATATAAATAATAAATCAAGTAAAAACACTGAAGTAGCTGAGATAAATACTTATGCCAAACTAAATTCACTTATTTTAAAAATATTTGAATTCACTGGATTAATTTTAGATTCACTATAGTTTGGAGTATTTTATGACTAAGGTGCAAGAGGTTCAGAAGAAAGATATCTCCCACTCAAGTAAAGTATCAAATTTATCAGATTTCCTGCAAACGAAAAAATTTGACAGTTCCGCAGAAAACTTACAAACACAGTTACAAACAGCGAATAATCTTACTCATAGCTTTGGTGAAGTCCAAGCTCAGACCCTAGAAAAGGGTGCAGTAATACAACCAAAACTAACAATCGGTGAACCGGGAGATAAATACGAGCAAGAAGCAGATAGGGTTGCAAGTGAAGTTGTACAAAAGCTACATAGTCCAGAACCACCCAAACCTCCGAAAATCCAAAGTCCAGAAGATAATCAAGTACAGACAAAGCCAATATATCCCCGAATTCAGCGCGTGAGTTCAGTCGTCCAGCGTCAGTTAAATCTTGATGGAGGTACTCTCAACAATGAGTTTGAATCTTCACTCAATAAGTCAAAAAGTGGCGGACAACCTCTACAACCCCAGTTACGGATGAAGATGGAAAATGTCATGGGTAATGACTTTAGTGGGGTGAAGGTACATACAGATTCAAAATCTGACCAGTTAAATAGGTCAGTTCAAGCAAGAGCTTTCACTACTGGAAAGGATATCTTTTTTAAGAAAGGAGAATACGAACCACAGAGTAAGAGCGGTCAGGAATTAATTGCTCATGAGTTGACCCATGTGGTACAGCAGGGTGGTAGTCAAGTACAGCGTTTGCAGTGTCTTAGAGATGACTACGAAAAGCAGAACGTTAAGGTTTCAGGAAAAGAAACAGAAATTGATACCCGTGACGTATATTTAGAAAAAATTGCTCATGGTTTAGTGTATAAAAATAGCCTCGAAAATACACACAAAACATGGTTAGAGGAGCAAGGGTTTGAAAAGGAATGGTGTGGTGGTGGATTGCAAAGACCAGGCTGGGGTGTAAACTACGGATTATTAGTTCCAGATAAGGAGAAGCCAAAGCGACCAGGACTGGCACCGGTTCTTGCTTTTAGGGGCACTAGTAGTCTAAGAACTTTATGGCAAGATTTTGACATGAATTCTCCTGGTCATGGCGGTTTTAATAAACAACGCAAAAAGATCGATAAGTATGTGAATGATCATACAAAAGGTGCAAAAATCGACGTTACTGGTCACAGTTTAGGGGGAGCTTTAGCACAGCATTACACTGGTAATAATCCAGAGAAGGTCAGACGGTTGGTGACATTTCAATCAGCCGCACCAAATGCTAAACAGTACAATAAAAATATCAACAATACAGACGAAAATGATTTGCCAGAGGTAATACATCACATTGCTAAAGGCGATCTCGTGGATTTAGCTGGAGGAGAGCATTTAGAAGGTAAATTCTTTTTGCACAATGTCAAAGGAAGGAATCCGCTCTCACATACGTCTATGTTATTAAATACTGAAGATATTGTTGGAAATAAAGAAGGAAAAGGTAGGCATAGAGAAGATA
Organism: Mastigocoleus sp.; assembly: GCA_050042865.1. Classification (GTDB taxonomy): domain Bacteria; phylum Cyanobacteriota; class Cyanobacteriia; order Cyanobacteriales; family Nostocaceae; genus JBCCDM01. Next base: position 17,193 of record JBHJJE010000027.1, on the reverse strand, counting down.
TTAAAGTTATGGAGGGTAAGCGACCATATGCCGTCAAATCTAGACTTGCTGAAATGGGTCGTCTGATTTTCCTTAATAAAGTTACAGGAACAGCCCTTGCTACTGTTGGAGGTATTCTTGGAGGGCTTGGTTATGCCGGTTATAAAGGAGCTAAAGCTGTTGGTAAAGGAATTGCCAAAGGAGCTTCTATGGCTTGGAAAGGAGCTAAATATGCTGGTAGAGGAATTGCCAAAGGAGCTAAATATTTTGGTAAAGGAATTGCCAAAGGAGCTTCTATGGCTTGGAATGGAACTAAGGCTGTTGGTACAGGAATTGCTAACGGAGCTAGAGCTATTGGGAGATGGGGTCGCAGAATGTTTAGCTGGTAATATCGGCACTAATTTGTCCTAAGTTCATTAATGCCATTTGTGTGATAGAACGTAACACAAATGGCGATAATTAAGTTAAATCTGCGGTGAACGCAGACAAAATATACAACAGATATATTTCCAGAATGTATAGGTGAAGTAAGGAGTGAGGAGTAAGAATTAATCGGCGTTGGGTTGTGCTATATGTATAACATCTCTACTGTGAAACAATTATTATTAAAAGACAAGTAAAATCACTGAAGCAACTGAGATAAATACTTATGCCAAACTAAAGTTATTTATTTTAAAAATATGTGAATTAACTGGATTAATTTTAGATTAACTATAGTTTGGAGTGTTTAATGGCTAAGGTGCAAGAGACTCAGAAGAAAGGTATATCTCACTCAAGTAAAGTATCAAATTTATCAGGTTTCCTGCAAACAAAAAAAAATGACGGTTCGGCAGAAAACGTACAAACACAATTGCAAACAGCGAATAATTTTGCTCATAGCTTTGGTGAAGTACAAGCTCAGACCCTAGAAAGGGGTGCAGTAATACAACCAAAACTAGCAATCGGTGAACCGGGAGATAAATACGAGCAAGAAGCAGATAGGGTTGCAAGCGAAGTTGTACAAAAACTCCATAGTCCAGAACAAACCCAACCTCCCCAAGTACAAAAGGAAGAAAGTCAAGAAGGTAAGGAAGAAGATAATTCCATACAAACAAAGCCAATATATCCCCGAATTCAGCGCGTGAATTCAGTTGTCCAGCGTCAGTTAAATCTTGATGGAGGTACTCTCAACAATGAATTTGAATCTTCACTCAATAAGTCAAAAAGTGGCGGACAACCTCTACAACCCCAGTTACGGATGAAAATGGAAAATGTCATGGGTAATGACTTTAGTGGGGTGAAGGTACATACAGATTCAAATTCTGACCAGTTAAATAGGTCAGTACAAGCAAGAGCTTTCACTACTGGAAAGGATATCTTTTTTAAGAAAGGAGAATACGAACCAGGGAGTAAAAGTGGTCAGGAATTAATTGCTCACGAGTTGACCCATGTAGTGCAGCAGGGTGGTAGTCAAGTACAGCAAAAGGAAATTCAAAAACAACCAGTTCAAACCGAAGCAATTTCTAATTCCTTGGAATCCAATGATTTTACTAAATTCTCTCAGGGAAACAGTCAAACCTCTATACAGAGACAATTATTAACTCTGGGAGAAATGGATGATGAACCAAATAGTGTCACATTAAATGAATTGGAAACACTTGTAAACCGTCCTTTGACAGAAAAGCAGAGGTATTATTTAACTAAGCTTCAAAGTTTAAATAAAGAGTATATCTTCTCTAAAAATAGCAAAGGTAAGGTTATTCAAAAAGAGTTGAATAAGGTGATAAATAGTGTAAAGGAAGATGTACTAGCTGTCGATAAAAGTAGTTCTAATAGTTCTAATCTATGGAACTTGGAATTAAACTCTTTAAAATGGTCGAAGTTTCGTTTCGATAAGCAAGGAATGGATTGGGGAGAAGAGGATGATAGCGGGAAATTTCCAGTAACATTAGATCTGAAACACTTTAAGCATTTAACTCCTTCATTGAGAGAAAAATTTGAAGAAAAAAATCAGAAGACAGGTGGTATTGGACCAGTTGAAGCGATGAATTTAGACCCAGGTTTGACCTATACCCAACAACTTGCAGGTCAAGGAGTGTTAGATGAATTTGGAATACTTGGGGATTGCTTAATTTCTTATACAGCAAATCCTGGTCGTAACTCTGTGAGTACAATGTCTAAAGTAAAAACATATATCCAAAAGAAATGGGCAACAATTGAACCGAATCAACTTGACCCAAGGCATGCAGGTAGTCACTCGGGTTATGATATGGGTAGCCAGTTACACTTTCATTTGGTTAAAGCTGGAGCAGGTAAGTGGACACGAAACGACCTCAACGACATAACACAATATATCCAAAACCTCATATAAACTTGGTGAAGTTAAAGTACAAGAAATACAGCTAAGGGCTGAGTATAACACTATATAGTAGAAAGAAGTTAGCGATTATCTTTCTTACTTCACTATGGCACCATGCAGCTTCAATGAAAGTATCCAAATCTAGGAACTTCATTGAAGCTAGTTTTGTATTTATCCTACAATTCATTTTTCAAAAGACTTCTAGCCTCTTGAATTGTCTTCACCTGTTTGTCTATTAACTTAGTGGTAATTTGTAGCATTATTTAATTTTTACATACGTATAAGTACTATCATTTTTTATTTTTTAGATTGCTCTGTAGAGTAGATTTATTGCAAATTTTCCTAATCTCAGCACTTTCAAGGAAGTCTCTTTTCATCATCAATGAGATAATCTTATGTGATTAAGTATATATAACTAAAAGATATGAAATGAAATTACAAACCAGATTGGAGTTGGTTATATTAATCATCTTTATTTGTGGCTGGATAACAGCAGGAGCAATAACTTACGCTCTGGAACAGCAAAATGCTCGTAATGAAGTTATCCGCAATGCCGAGGTATTATTAAACACGGCAGTAGCTTCCAGGGGATATACATCAAATGAAGTTGCTCCTTTACTCCAAGAACTTGAAAAGGAAGAATTTATTCCCCAGACAGTTCCTTCCTATGCTGCTCAACAGTTATTTAAGGGGTTGGATAAACAACATCAAGATTATAATTATGTAGAAAGAGCTTTAAATCCCACCAATCCTAAAGACTTGGCTGAAGGATGGCAGGTAGAGTTAATACAAGAATTTATCAACAATCCTCAACTTTCAGAAATTGTCGGAGAGAGAATTTCTAGAAAGAGAAATAAATTTTTATATGTTGCTCAACCAATACAGATTAAACAACAAAGCTGTTTGCAGTGTCACAGTACCCCGGATGTGGCTCCACCGCAGTTAATTAAAACCTATGGGAGCGATAATGGTTTTGGCTGGAAATTAAATGAAGTTATTGGTACTCGGTTAATTTCTGTACCTATGTCTATCCCTAAACAAAGAGCAAATGACACAGTCTTATCGTTTTTATTGCTCCTAGCAAGTATTTTACTAATTGCCTATACAACTGTTAGTTTAATAGTCCGACGCTGGGTTATTTCTCCTTTAGATAGTATTGCCAAGATTGTAGAAGAATTGAGCTTGAGTCAGGTAAATAATTCCCAGTTACCGGAAGAACGTGCAGATGAAATTGGTAAGTTGAGTAAATCTATTAATAGATTGTTAATTAGTTTAGAGAAAGCTCTTTCTAATCGCAATATCACAACGAATCAAGCTCCATCATCTTCAGAAAAGTGAGTGCAAATAAATGAGTGCAAACAAATGAGTGCAAACAACTTAATTCTGATTGCTGTTACGGGTTTGCTATTGTTAGCATACTCTTTTTTTAATGGAAATCCGGGTCTAATATCCAACGTTGCATTAACATATCTGAAACTTGCAGTTTTAGTTTGTGGTAGCATTGCTGCTGTTAGTACTTTATCTTTTTTAATTGCTGATGTCTGGTTTGCTCGTTCCCGTGGAAAGCAACCTTCGGCACTACTGAAGTTGGTAATTAGGATTGTTTTGTATGTCGGTTGTGCTATCGTCATTTTACAGATTTTTGGCAAAGATATTGCTGTATTATTTACAACCTCAGCAATTGTGACAGCAGTTATCGGTTTTGCACTCCAATCAACTTTGGGTAATTTCTTCTCCGGTGTTGCTTTACGAATAGACCAACCGTTTCAAATAGGCGATCGCATAATCATAAAAGGTGTGGAAGGAATAGTAGATTCTATTACCTGGAGAGCAACGGGTATACGTTTGAGTAGCGGTAAAATAACCTATGTTCCCAACGGTTTTATGTCTGAAGATTTAGTTACCGTTGTTCCTTTGGACAAACCTGTTAAACGTACCATCGATTTTTTAGTTCCAGCGATCGCACCACCACAAAGGGTTATTGATACGGTTTATGATGCTGTGTTAAATCAACCCCATCCTAATATTAATCTGAATCAGCCGGTGGAAGTCCGGATGTGGCAGTATAATTTGGCAGAATCAGGGTTATTTATTACTTATAAACTTTTTTATTGTCCCCGGAACTATAACCAAGCAAATCGTCACACCGACCGGGAAATTATGCGTCGGATTTGGTATGCTTTACACCGTCAGGGATTAAGTCCTGAATATGTAACTCCTTCTGGGGAATATTATTTACCATTAATTGCTTCTGTGGAGCTCTTCCGGGATTTTTCTCCAGAGGGACGGAAAATTTTATTGGATAATGCTGAAATTTTACTGTTTGATACTGGGGAGAAGTTAAGTCGGGATAATTTACCACCACAAGCGATGTTTATGGTTAGTAAGGGTTATGTGGAAGTTGAGCAACAGGTTGTATTTGAATCTGGTGGGGTGTTAGTTAAACCATTTAGCCATAAACCCTCGTCTCAACCTCCTGTTCCTATAAATGAAGAAACAATTAATTTAATTGCTTATCAGTTAGTTTATTATATTGGACCTTCCGCTTTCTCTCTGACTAAAGAAGTTGCAAAGAAAACTAATTCTATTTACTGGTTATATCAGCTATTAGCGAAAGAGATTATAGATTTAAGTAGTAGAGAAGATTTTCTCAAAAATTGTCCTCCATCTCCAATTGAACAGCTACAGAAGGGAGACTTCTTTGGTGAGAGGACTTTATTTTTAGGGGAGTCTTTACCTTCTATAAATATGGTTACGGGGGTTGAAACTGAGTTGTTAGCGATTACTCAGAAAGGTTTATTTCAAGCTTTAAGTTATGACCAAACACAATTACACTCACTCAGCGAGAAATTTACTCAGCATTGTCAAAAGTATTTGAGGGGGACTTTACAGTCTTCATTAGAAGAGATACTCGAATCAGATATGGTTGTCAGTACTATGGAAAGTATTTATAAAAATAATTTTGATAATTAGAGGGGGGTATTTATTAAAAAAATTATCAAGTAAACTGCATTATGATTATCTAAAGGATTTAAATTTGAGAGTCGATAGAGATTTGCCATAACGCGTCATCTTTCTTAGTGCGTTAGACTACATTCAATGTCATCGTAAAAGTCAGATTTTACCTTGGGTCTAACACATCCTTGTATATTAAGAGTTATCCGTTGGTGCGTGACGGTAATATGAATCCCAATCCTTAAAGAGGGAAGATTTTTAGTGACCGTCACAACACCCTACAAGAACTAAAAGAAGCAACTTATCTAAATACCAGGAATTTCAGATAATTCACATTTTAATTCTTCCACAGAAAAACGAGTGGCTTTTTGCCATTCTTCTACAGTAAACTCATAACCCTCTGTACGTGCCATTTCCACGAACTTCTCTGGTGTGGGAGCAGTATTTAATTGCTTTTTCAAACCAGGATTACTGTTAGCATTTCTAAATAATCTGATAACTTCTTGCTGAGACATAGTTTACTTACTCCAAAATTTAAATTTATAGATGTACACAAGAAAAATTAAAGTCAGGGAATACCAAAAATCAATAATCCCAAAGCAAAACCAATGAGTAGTGATTCATTTTGAATTTTGTTCGTTGAAAACGTTCCCGTAGGGTATTTTGAATTTTGAATTTTGAATTCACTACACCCACCCTCTTACCTCTATATCAGTTAACGGTCGCTCCATTTTCATATACTCACTTTTTGCTGATTGTAAAATATGTTCCATGGATATAGATTGACCAGCTTCTGCGGCTATAAATGCAGCATTTATGGCAATATTACGAATATTACCTCCAGATACATTTAATCTTGCTAACTTAGACTCGTCTAAATCCTTTGTCGGTGTACTCTTAGGAAAGACTCTTTGCCAAATTTCCGCTCTCTGGCTCTTATCAGGAAAGGAAAATTGCACAATAAACCGGATTCGACGTAAGAAAGCTTGGTCAATAGAACCCTTTAAATTGGTAGTCATAATAGAAAGACCCGGATAAGCTTCCATTCTTTGTAACAGGTAAGCAACCTCCATATTTGCATGACGGTCATGAGAATCCTTGACTTCGCTGCGTTTACCAAATAAAGCGTCTGCTTCATCAAATAATAGGATAACCCCTCCGGTTTCTGCTGCATCAAACACCTTACCCAAATTCTTCTCTGTCTCACCAATATATTTACTAACGACAGCACTTAAATCTATACGGTATAAATCTAACTTTAACTCTTGCGCTAGTATCTCCGCAGCCATTGTTTTACCAGTACCACTTGCACCTGCAAATAAAGCACTGATTCCTAGACCTCTTTTACTTTTACCAGCAAAACCCCATTCTTGGTAAACCTTGGTTCGCTGTCTAATTTGATTTGCTGCTTGTTGTAGGACTTGTTTTTGCTCGAATGGTAATACCAAATCATCCCATCCGGCTTTAGTTTCCATCGGTTGGGCTAATTCATCCAAACGGGGACGAGCTTGGGTACGACAAACTTCCCAGAGGTTCCCAAGAGTTAAGTGAGAATCAATTGTTTGGCTTTGTTTTGCTCCTTGTTGATAGCCATTTTCCTGATTCTTTAAATTTGCTTTTAATAAGGTAGTGCGAATTGCTGGAGCGCTTAAATTAAAATGTGAGGTTAAAAAATTGATAGAATCATCTGGGGTATCTAAATTGATATTCAATGCATCTAAATTATCCAGCCATAATGAACGCTGTTCCTCCGTTGTCGGACTATCGACATCAAAAGTAATTAAATTACGGTTCCTCTGGGAACGACGTTCCTGGGTAAGAATAATTATAGGAATTTGAATATTTTCAATTAAATAGTTAATAGCCACTAACTGTTTAACATCCCCATTATCCCAACCATCTATTTCTAGTAAAATTGCCGTAGGATTCAAAACATATTCCCGCTCCCACAAACTCTTGATTAAATTTAGACCTCTTGCATCAGTCGGCAGTAATTCTACTGAAATAATATAAGTGGAAAGATTAATTTTGTTACAACAAATAAAAGCGATCGCTCTTTGGGATGCATTATCTTTTCCAGATAGTTGGAGCACTGGTAAGGTTTGTCCTGTTTGGGATTCCAAGCACCAGATTTGTGCCATCTCTACAGCAATTTGTAAATGTGATTTTACAAGATTCTCTTGAATATTTAAAGGTAAACTGATTTGAGATAAACGTTGATCTAAGTACTGGTTACCAGTCAAATAATGTAAAATCCGCTCATCAATTCGCAAAGGACTATGAGTCAAAGAACTACCAGCACCTATTTCTATTAAATGCGATCGCCTAAGTGTTGCATCGGGTGTGAGAATTCCCCAGTTGGGTTTTTCCAGGGTAGATAGTGCCAAACTAAATGTAGGATAGGTATACTCCCGATTACCTGTAACTTGAGCACATAAACCAGGGAAACTTCCATCAAGTTCTATACCTGCACATAGTAGAAGAATATCTCGCTCAAACTCAGAAAGTTTAAATATATAACAAAGTTGCTCCAAGGCAGATGTAAAGGTTTGAGAATGGGAAAAGTTCTCTGCTGATATATGATCTGGAAACTCTTGCGTATATTGTTTTCCCTCAATAAAAGACTCTAATCTCTTCTTTATACGTTTGATTTCCCACATCAAGTGATTTTGGTTATCTTGATACCACTGTGGAGTTATTTGAGAAATACTCACTGTTCAATTTCAGTAATCAAATTTTGTAAATAGGACTGTGCTTCCTTTGGTGAGAGCATGATAGCTTTACCTTGACGTAAAATCTCATATTTACCTGCCCGGTGTCCATGTCCTGCAATTAAACCAAGTTCAATTGCTCGATTACCAAGTTCATTCAAGAGGTTAGCGCTGATGATGTCACCTTCTTGTTTGATTTGTTGTCGTAATAATTCTTCTGCATCCATAGTTGTTACGATTTCCTATATATTTTCCTATACTTATACAAAACTAAAAATATTTCTGATTGCTTTGTCTACTTTGTTAGTTTTAATCTGCGATTAAACCCTCTATCAAATACTTGTCATATCATAAGTTACCTTAAATTAAACCCGTCCGATACTTACTCTCGGGGAATTATACCAACCAAAGGTTGAACTATTTTCATCATTGTCAATATCTAATAAACTTTCTGCACCATCAATTTGTAAACGCAGTAAGTATTCACCGGGTTTAATATTCTTGATTGTAAAGTTAACTGTATCTGTTTCTATTTTACGAGTATCTGCTTCGGCTTGATAAACTACAGGTTCATATTTAGTTACCGATGACCATTCATTAAGTGCTAATATAACCCTCTGTTTAACTCCCACCATCGTATCTACTTTTAAACTTAAAACTGCCAGATATACTTCCAGGGCATATTCATCCTGTTCAATGATGCTTATCTGTTTAATTGTTGGACGTATAACAAAGGATGCAACATTAGATTCAATTATAGGATAACCACTATTGAATCTCTCCTCATCCGTTGATAAATGATGAATAACTTGTAAGCTTTGTACTCCAGCTCGTAATATATCTGCATCTATAACCTGTAAATCCAAACTTAATTTATGTTCACTAACTTCACAGGGTATGACATCAATATTAGCAATGCGAACTTGAGGAATTTTATAATTTAAATGTTTACCATAAATATAAATCTTACTACTTGAGAATATAGGCTCTAATTGACCATTCCTAGAAGCAACTTTTTCTACTATAGGTCTCCTAACAGATAATTCTCTACCCCTCAAACGAGTTTCCTTCACAGGTAAACCCCGACCCACAGTTTCTTCACCATCAATCATCACCATCGTCACCTTATAAGCTAAAGACAGCAGATAAGGAGACTGAAAAAAAACTGACCAAATTTTCGATAGGTCATCCAAACTAATATCTATCGGTACAACCTGTAACTGTTGAATCTGATTGATAGTATTGTTACTCCGAAGAAATCGAAAATTTGTATCTGCTGTTACTTGGGCGATCGCTTCAGGTTTGATACTGGGATAGTCATTAAAAGTGCGAACTACACTACCTAAGAGTCTTTGAGGTTCTAGTTCTATATCATTTCCATAAAAGCTAATCATATAGTACAAATCTAAGGCTGCTTGACGCTTCAAGGATAACCCCTTAGAGCGAAATGGAGTTGTATCCATATTATTTAAGGCAGCATTACGGACAACATGATATAGAAAAAGGTTAATACCTATTTCAGGAGTTCCATTACCAATATTTCTAGGCTGTATAGTTGTAACTCTCACCCCATCTATATCAGCTTGTACAGCAGATTGAAGAATCCTCTGTAAAACAGCTGTTACTGTAGCAACAGCCTCATAATTACTCACTTATAGTATTTTGTTGATCTAGTAAGTTTATTTGATTAATTTGATTAATTTGATTAATTGCACTGAGGACAGCTTTTACAATTAAGTACACTAACAAAATTGACTGTTCTAATTTAACTAAGTCATCAGTAATTGTCCATAGATAGATTAAAAGTAAAAAAGTAACATACTTGTAATAATCTTGGGTAATTACTAATTACCAATATAATAAGCTGTCGTGCATTAAAAATGCACAACAGCAAGGCACAGAGCAGTAGGCAGTCCCGATGAAACAATTGGTATACCCTCCGGGAAAGCTGGGCTAACACTACCAACAAACCGCCGTATTGTGTCTTTTCCCACTGCCGACTGCCGACTTAAAAATCAGAAGGGATAAGATTTTTAGGTGTTCATTAATATAATTATGAATATACAAGTTAAATGCTCCCGCAGCTTAGCTAATCAGTCAGAAATGAAATAACTACCTATTAAGTAAACAATTTAGTTCTCCATAGAAAACTCAAATCATAAATGATAAATATAAAATATATTTTTTTAGAAAACTATTAGTTTTTTTGATTTGATAAAACTTCATAAGTATCGACGAACCACAAATAGTTGTGTCATGTTTGATAAGTAAGCAGCCGTTTTTACACTGAAGTTCAGTATTTTTTTAAACCAGTGTATTATTTGCTAAAACTTATTTACGATTCGTAGGATCAGTTAATTTTTTGCTGGTGATTTCGGTATATATCTGTAAATTAAGTAATAGCTATAGAAACTTATTAATTTTTGCCCCTACAAAAATTAGTTACTTTATTTTGACATTGTTCATGTTATTGCTTGATGTTACCAGAGAATACAGCACTTTTCATAAACTAGTACTTGACCAAGCCAAAATTGCCGGGTAAAAGCAGGCAGGGGAAGCAGAGGAAGCGGAGGACGCAGGGGGAGAAACAACTTTTTGTTTTCACGAACAACCACGCAAAGTTCGCTGGGTGAACTACTAGACTACTTGGAAGTACTGACATTGTACTGCTGTATTTATTTTTAAGTACTATCATTTCTCAATATGTCAATAGAGAGGCATTCTAGAATAGGACAGACGATTTGAGCGTGGTGCCTAGTACCCACCTTCGGCGATGGCACAGTAGTGCCCGCTATAAGCAATGGTACGTAGTACCCGCTGTAAGCGATCGCAATACATGTACTAAAACTGAACTATGCAAATGTCATTTTGACAAATGTATAGTTAGCTAAGTAAAGTCCTTTGATTATCAAGAATTAATTAAAATAGAGGATGAAGATTAATGGCATTAGATTATTTTGCTCCTGGGGTCTATGTTGAAGAGGTAGACCGTGGAAGTCGCCCTATAGAAGGAGTTAGCATGAGCGTTGCTGGCTTCGTTGGTTTTACAGAAGATGTCCGCGGTGATGCGGAATTATTCAAACCAATGATGATTACCAATTGGAGTCAGTATCTAGAATATTTTGGTAAACCTGGTTCTGACGGTTTTACAGACTTCGATGCTTATCTACCTTTTGGAGTTCAAGGTTGGTTCCTCAATGGTGGAGGACGTTGCTGGGTTGTTAGTATCGGTACAAAATTACCTGGTTCTGCTGCACCAACAACAGAGGAAACAGCCACTAAGCTACTGACCCCCGGTGGTAAACCGTCTTTGATGTTTAATCTGAAAGCTGCTCAGACAGACGATGATACACCAGCTTTACTACCTAGTGATGAAGACCGACTAAAAGTTGCAGTTATAGATAGTGAACCTAAACCATTGTCAGAGGATGCTCCAGAAGATACAGAAGCACCCCTAGATACAGGTGAGTTTTTCTCTGTTTTGGTCACCAGAGGTGATGAAGTTCTGGAAAGATATGAAAATCTGAGTATGAATCCAGAAGTTGAAACAGCAGTTGCAGAATATGCAGTCACTGCTTTAGAAGCATCTGAATTTGTAGAAATCGCTAACATATCCCAAACAGGACAAGCATTATCTCGTCGTCCTGCAAATGGTCTTTATGAAATTGCTCCTCCTCCTTATGTTGCAAGTGAAGATCGTACCGCAAGAGATTTACAGGGAAATCGTTCTGATAAAACCGGTCTCCAAGGTATTTTTGAAGTAGACGAAGTTGCAATGGTGTCTTGTCCTGACTTGATGCGGGTATATCAAGATGGATTGATGGATGTTGAACAGGTACATGGCATCATGGAAATGATGGTCAGCATGTGCGAGAATTCCTTTCCTGGTCCTGCCTATAGAATGGCAGTATTAGATGCACCACCAGTAAAACCAGGTAAAAATAATAATCAAGCTGTAGCTCCAGAACAGCAAAAACCCCAGGACGTATTTAACTGGTTGAAGGAATTCAATCGTCGTTCCATGTTCGGAGCAATTTATTATCCTTGGATTAAAGTTGCAAATCCTCGTAATGGTGGTAAACCAATAATGGTTCCTCCTAGTGGTCATATGATGGGTTTGTGGTGTCGTACAGATGAATCTAGAGGTATATTTAAAGCTCCTGCAAATGATACTCCCAGGGGTGTAATTGGTTTAGCTTATGAGACCAATATGCGGGAACAGGAATTACTAAACCCTGTTGGTATTAATTGTATTCGTAACTTTGCTAATTATAATCGTGGTTATAAAGTTTGGGGTGCGAGAACCTTAGTAGAACCTGATAATATACAATGGCGTTATATCAGCGTTCGTCGTTTGCTCAGCTACATAGAAAAATCAATTGAAATTGGTACTCAGTGGGTAGTATTTGAACCTAACGACCAAGACTTATGGGCACGAGTTACCCGAACAGTTAGTAACTTTTTAGAACAACTTTGGCGTGAAGGTGCTTTATTTGGAGCTTCACCCGCAGAGGCTTTTTATGTCAAGTGTGATGGAGAATTAAATACCCATGATACGATGATGATGGGTCGATTATATGTAGAAGTTGGTGTTTGTCCAGTACGTCCTGCTGAATTTGTTATCTTCCGCGTTAGTCAGTGGGCACCTAATCAATAAGAACTGATATTATTAGTAAGGATAGAGTGATACCCTTCAATTCTTTCCTTACTTCTCATTAAATTAACAGGATTTACCCATCTCTGATTTATTCCTGGGAGTGAGTAAAGCCTTATCTAGAAAGAACTTCTAGGAAAAATTCTAAGTATTAAATCTCAGCATAAACCTTTGTGAGAAAGGAATAGTAAATTATGGCAGACCTAGCTAAACCAATAGCACCGAGTAGTTTTTACTTGGAATTTGATGGATTAACCGATCTAGTTTTTAAGAGTGTAACTCTAGCTGATTATCAGCCAAAAGTACAGGGTGGAGAAAAATCTATTGGTAGTACCAAAGGTGGAAAATCAATTCGTCAAATAAACTCTGGTGGTTTTGAAGGATTATTTAATTTCGATTGCATATGTATTGCAAGTGCTGATTCTAAAAGTGCAAGCAAAAAAATGTACGATTGGTTTGAAAAATGTTTACCGTCTTCAGATGGTGGTAAATCACAGTGGAAAAAGAATAAAAAAACTGGTAAGATTACAGCTTATGATAGCGACGGAGATGAAGTCGCAATGTGGGAATTTAAAGAAGGATGGCCTTCTAAATATAAGATGGCAGATTTAGATGTTACTGCTGATTCATATTTGGAAGAAACTTTTACAATTACCTGTGAAAATTGGAATCGTAAAAAGTAAATTTGATAAATAATAGCGAACAAGTTGGAATATGCTATTAAAAAATATGAAATATAAACTTAAGGTATTTACTTAAGATATTTACTATTGATTAATTAAACTTGTTTGCTAATTTTGTAAAATTCCCAAATATATATCTCAAACATCTATATTCCAAACATATTTATTTAGAATGATTTTGTAGTAGAGGAAAACTATGGCTGTAGAAGAATACTTAACTAATTCAAAATTTTATTTTGAGTTAGATGGTATCACTGACTTATTAATTAAAAATGTTAGTGGTCCCGAAATTGAAATGGAGATCGCAGGAGGAGATGCACCAATCGGTTGTACAAAGGGTGGTAAAACTCAAACTCAAGCTACCATTGGTGGTGTAAAATATAATTCCGCAATTACATTAACTTTTATTGCTGGTAATGAAAGTGCCCAGAAAAAGTTAGAAGACTGGTATGTAAAATGTCATTCAGAAGCTTTTTCCGGTGGTGCAGTGGAGGCACGTAAAAGTCGTAAAACTGGTTCCCTGGTCGTATATGATGGTGATGGGAATGAAGGAATGAGATTCGATTTTACAGACCTGTTCCCTAGTACCTTAAAACAAGCCGGTGGAACCCTAGGTCCTGACCAATCGGGTCAATTAGCTGAAGATACTTTAGAGTTAAAATTCACAAAGCTAATTCGCAAAAAGTAGCTTTTAACTTCAACTCAAATTAGGTAACAAAGTTCGGCTTTATTGAGAGTTTACTACAATTTATTTATGTTGATAGTAGACTCTATTCTTTATTTATTTATTTATTTATTTATTTATTTATTTATTTTTAATTTTATATTCTCTATATTTTACTAAAATTATCAATATTTCTAATATAAGCCTTTTCTACTATTCATTTCTTTATATTAAACATCATGAGTGACTTTCCTGACATTCTGACAAATTCCCGCTTTTATTTAGAACTGATTTTAGATGGAAGAAAAGATTCTGTAGACGGTTATTTTATGGAATGTAGTGGTTTTCAAGCGAGTCAGGAAACTATTGAAATAGCTGAAGTGACACCTCAAAAATGGGGAAGTAAAGGAAAATCAGTAGGACGAATCACCAAAACTAAAATTCCAGGAACTATGAATTACTCTAATATTACCTTAAAGCGGGGTTTAACCTGTTCTATGGTAATTTGGGATTGGTTACATGCCGTGCAGACTGGAAACTGGGCAAAACAAAGGCGAGATGGCTCTTTAGTAATATATAATAATTCAGCAGAAGAACAGTTTCGCTTTGAATTTAAAAGAGCATGGCCCATTAATTATAAAATATCAGATGTAAATGTGGCGGGTAGTGATTTTGAAATTGAAGAGATAGAATTAACTGTTGAAGAATTAAAACGAATTAAAGTTAAAGTTGCGGTTTAATAATGCAGACAGAATTTGAATTTGCTTTACCGAAAGGATATCTAGATGCTGATGGTAATATTCATCGTAAAGGTGTGATGAGACTCTCAAGAGCAATGGATGAGATTGTACCTTTGCGAGACCCTAGGGTTAAATCTAATCCTGCTTATGCTACAGTTGCCATTTTATCTAGAGTAATCATTAATTTGGGTGCTTTAGACGAAGTTACACCAATGGTGATTGAAGGACTGTTTGCTTGCGATTTAAATTATTTACAAAAGTTCTACCGACAAATTAATGAGTTAGAATCAGAATTTGCAAAGTTGGAAATAACCCATAGCTCTTAATAATGATTTTTAAGTATTTCTGAATATTACTCTTTAAATAGGTGAATAAATAGTTAACCCTCAATGCTGATTACAGAGTTTGATTTTACACTCCCCCGTGGCTTAATAGACAATGAAGGAACCGTTCACCGTCAAGGAGTCATGCGTCTAGCAACAGCAAAGGATGAAATCCTGGTACAAAAAGATAGAAGGACTCAAGAAAGTGATGCTTACTCTACTTTGGTGATGTTTTCACGAGTAATCACTAATTTAGGAACTTTGTCTGAAATTACACCAGAAGTAATGGAAAATTTATTTAGCTTAGATTTAGGTTATCTGCGGGAATTCTATAATCGTATCAATCAACAAGGTAACGTAGAAATTCCCGTATATTGTCCCAAATGTAGCGATCGCTTTACTACGGAATTACAATTGTCGGGGGAATCATAAGCTACCCTTCAGAACAGCTCCATGAGGAGGTAGCTTGTATCGCTTTTGAATTTCACTGGTCATTAGAAGAAATCATCAACCTGGAGCATAGCGATCGCCGTCGTTGGGTAGGTGAAATTGGTAAACTCAGACAGCGTATTTCTGATGAATCTTAAACTTCAGTAATTTATACCAAAAATTAAAAAAAACAGTAATAATATGAACCTAGAGAAAAGTAATAATACTAATATAGACAAAACCATATTGCACGACCCAATCATCATGAAAAAGCTGTGCGATCGCGTTTATCAACTATGGTGTGAAGATATTGGCTTACATCAGGAAAGAACCCAAGGATATAGGAGAAAAATATAAATGCAGACCAGTAGTAGTGAAGTATTTGAACTAGATTATGTAACAGCAAATCGTTTCTATGTAGGTATAGAAAGTAGTATTTCCGCATCCTTCACAGAGTGTGATGGCTTAAGGGTCAAAGTCAATTATGAAACTTACCATGAAGGTGGAGTCAATGACCAAAAAAGAGTATTTCTAGGACAACCAGAATTCTCCGAAGTTACACTTAAACGTGGAGTTACCAACGACCTAGTATTTTGGGAGTGGATACAGCAGGTTATGAAAACCGGAAAAACCTCCGTAGAGCGTCGTAATGTGAATATCTCAGTTTTTAATCAAGCAGGTGAAACAACCCAATGCTGGACGCTAATTGGTGCAGTACCCATAGGTTGGAGCGCACCATCCCTAGCAGCAGATTCTAACAATGTTGCAATAGAAGAATTGACATTAATTTACGAAGGAATAAAAGTTGCAAAATCTGGAAGTGCATCCGCAACTGTCTTAAAAGGACGTAATAATGGATACTTTGGCAGCAACTAATTATGTCTGAATCCGAAAAAAAATCATCCGATAAACCCAAGGGGGTTACGCGAAGCGATGGTGAGTTAGCACCTTCTGTAAGCGATCGCGAAGTACAGACCTTTTCAGATTATTCCAACACAGACGAATCTTTAGGTATAGAAAATCCAATTCGAGTTCATCAACCGATAAAGGTAGATAGATTACAACCTCAATTCTTGGTTCCTTTAGGAGTGAATACAATATCTATTTTAGATAAGGATCTAATTTCACCCAAACATGAAGAAAGTGGAGGTATCTTTTTTCAAGAATCACCATTTTTTTTTCAGTATAATAACCAAAACCCATCAAATATTCAGAAACATAACTTAAATTCTTCTAAGTCAAAAAAACATAACAAAAAAACTCCATCTCCACAGACTAATCAAAATCCAGAATCAGATTCTCCATCTGTACAATTACAAAGTGATGAAACTGGTGTAGAAACCTCAAATCTACAAACTAATCAAGGTGGATCGAGTTCGAACCCGGAAAATATCAACTATATTCAAAACCAAGAGTCAGAATAAAAATCATTACAGTTAAAAAGAGATGGAACTGGTGTAGAAACATCAAATCTACAAACAACTCAAGGTGAATAGAGTTATAAACCCGTAAATAACAACTTTATTCAAAACCCAGAATCAGAATCTCCATCTATACAGTTGAAATCAGATGAAACTGGTGTAGAAACCTCAAATCTACAAACAACTCAAGGTGAATCGAGTTAAAAACAAGTAAATAACAGCTTTCATCAAAAACCAGCATCAGATTCTCACTCACTACCATAAAAAAGTGAAGAAAATGAAAAAAAAAAATAAAC
>JBHJJE010000026.1:0-24125 GCA_050042865.1 Mastigocoleus sp. | reverse complement strand
TGAGCGTAAATTATAGCAAGACAGTGTAGGGAAGCAGCTTTTACTTCTGAATCACCTATTTTTTCATATAAGTCGAAAGATAGTTTGTAGAGTGCTATATAATCTTCTACATTTCCCTGTTGAGCGTAAATTATAGCAAGTTGATGTAGGGAAGCAGCTTTTCCTTGTGCATCACTTATTTTTTCATATAAGTCGAAAGATTGTTTGTAGAGTGCGATCGCTTCTTCTACATTTCCCTGTTGAGCGTAAATTCTAGCAAGACTGTATAGGGAACCAGCTTTTCCTTGTGCATCACCTATTTTTTCAGTTATCTCTAAAGATTGATTGTAGAGTGCGATCGCTTCATCTACTTTTCCCTGTTGAGCGTAAATTCCTGCAGAGTTATGAATAATGGTTGCTTTTGCTCCTTCATCTTCCTGGGGACAAAGTTCTAATGCTTTTTGATAATGAATATTAGCTAATTCCACATCTCCTAATTCTGCTTCTGAGCGTGCGATGCAATGTAAAACGCGATAGTCTTCTGTAATATCTAGGGTTGATTTACAAAGTTTTACTGCTTCTCGGAACCGACTTTGATTTTTCCAGTAACTTGCTATTATGTCTGCTAAATTACCAGCAATTTCTGTTTCTTTCCCTAGCAAAGCTAAGCGATGAATTTCTAATCTTTGTTCTTCTGTAGACGTTTCTGAATTTTCCCACCATAAGCGATATAAAACTTGGGAAGCAGTTTTAAAGATTTCGCGATTGCTTCCTTTAGTCGCAATGACTGTGATGTCATTATCTGCGGGTAAGTCCGGATTTAATTTCTTTAAAGGTAAAATTCTCGGTACTCGTAGTGATTGATCGGGACTAACTTCTAATAATCCCAAGGCTACCGCTTTATTTATGTATTTATCTAAATTAGATTTATCTAAACCTAAATTATTAATACCTTCACAAACAACTTCTAAAGCTTCCCTGGGTACGGGTAACTCAAACACCAAACCCCGTTGCAGCATTGCCTGCATGGTACGATCCATTTGCTGCAACAGTTGTTTTGCTAAAACTTGTTCTCGTAATTCTACAGGATCGGTTTCCAGTCGATTTAAAATTTCTGCAACATCAATATTAGATTGCAATACTTTATCCAACCATTCCAATAAGCGGGGATTACCATCTGCTAATCTTTGTGCTTTTGCTGTTAACGTCTCATCTACCTGAGATTTTCCTTGATTATCTCTATTCTCTAGATTAAAGGTATCTATATTAAAAGTATCTAGATTAAAAGCAGTGAGACGACTAAGCTTTTTTCGCAAGTCTGCACCCCGCATTCCTTCTAGGGGTTGCTTATAGAATTTTTGGTAGAAACCCTGTACATCATTTGATTCAAAGTCATAACGACTGGTAATGATTATCCGATGGGGTGCGTAAGTTTGATTAATTGCCCACACTAAAGATGATAATACCCTAGCTGCTTCTGGTTTTAATATATAAGTATCATTGCGGGGTTCTAAGTTGTTTTCAAAGTCGTCAAATATTAGTAAAAAAGGATTAATTAAAGAAGAATCTCCGTTTTCTTGTAACCAACCAAAAACCCTTTTTAAGCGAAATTTTAATTCTTCATCTGGATTTTGCAGGGTTTCTCGCAAGTCTGGATTATCTAACTTCTCCGTCAAACCTTTGACTAAACTTGCTTCATCAATTCTTCCAACCAAAACAACACGCTGAAAATTATTGCTTAACCTGTCACACAGTCTTGCAGCTAAACTACTTTTACCCAATCCTCCCATTCCATGAATTAACACCCCAATTTCTTCAGATGAGGGATTAAGTAAAACTCTCAAACAATCTTGTAACTGTCGTCTTCTACCGACAAAACTTTCTCTGGTGGGTACTTTGACCTTACCCGCAGGATCTAAAAATTCACTACTAAAAGAACGGGGTGGTGCTGGTTTCCTTCCCCTAGTTCGTAGAGATGTAACCAAGTTCCCCGGTAAAGTACCTCTAACATATAGCCGTAATAAATGCCAGTCTTGCGCTTTATTCTTAATTAAAGCCTGATAAGTCAAAACCAAAGCTTCACTTAACCGTTTTCCCCCAGATAATTCCTTATATAAAGTCTCAGCAGCAGCAGTTGCATCGGTTTCTAAAACCTCTTTTCCCCAGCCCAAAACAGCTGTTGCACCTTTATCAAGCAAAGATTCCGCCATTGAGGGTACTGTACCAGAATTAGCTGCTTGCCCAGTGTGACAACCGGAAAGGAAAATTAATTTGGGTAGCTGAAATTGTAATTCTGTAGCGATATCATCAGCAGTGGAATATACAGCTTCACCGGTTGTCGATTCTGTAATAAAAACCGGTGTTCCATCTTCCTTTATTGTCCCATGACCGGTAAGATGCAAAACATCAAAATACTGCTTATCATCTTCTTCTCCGTATTCTTTCCCGTATTCTTTCCCATAATCCTCTACTAAATATCCCAACTCCTCCAAACAACCGCTTTCCTCCACCGTCAAAGATAAAGGTTGTCGCGCTGTCACCTGCAAAATCCTAGCTTCTTCCTGCTCAAAATCCAGTACAGGTTTGACATTCAAAGGAGAAGTAGCCATAAACAGCATTTGCAAAGCTCGATTTTCCGGTTGTGATGCGATCGATAATCGCTTTACCGTATCTGAAGATACCCAACGTACCGGAATTACCCCAGGTTTTCTTTCTACCAGAAAAGACTTCCCTTGGATTTTTAGGGGTTAATTTGGATTTTTAGGGGTTTAGCAATGCTAAACCCCTACGGTATTACTCAAACTTGAGCAGTTTCCGTTGAAGCAATCTGACTAGGATTTGATTCTGGATTATTTCTCACTGCACGAAACATCCCAAATCTGCAAAGACCTGCACCAAAAGCTAAACGCATCAATAGTAGGGTCGGTACTTCCCGCAGAGACTTGATTAAACCAGATATACCAAAACGTACTAAACCAGCTGGTCTAGCTACCCCTTGCCAGATAGAATCTAACCAAGAAGGAAGTGTTTCCCCGGTCCAGTCTGCGGTTACTACTTCTCCCTCTACAAATCCTGTCTCTCCTAAAAGCTCAGAAAAACCCTCAATACTGGAGAAAGCTGGATGAGACCATTGGTCAAGTAGCTGCTTCATCACCGCTTTTTCCCAAAAATTCAAAGGTTTCTGACGGTCGTCTCTCTGATTCCAATCAGCAACAACTAATATTCCACCAGGTTTTAATACCCTGATTAATTCTCTAGCAAAAACCGCTTTATCAGGCATATGGGGTCCGGCTTCAATTGACCATACCACATCAAAACTACCATCGGGAAAAGAAAGTGCCATTGCATCATCTACCTGAAATTCTGCACTCACTCCCGTTGGTGTCAACTCTTGAGCTCGTTTTACCTGTTGAGGACTAATAGTAACCCCAGTGACTGCAAAACCGTAATCCTTGGCTAAAATACGACTGCTACCACCAATTCCGCAACCCACGTCTAAGACTGTAGTACCTGGGGACATTTGATCTAAACCACCCCAACGTACCATCTCATGGACAAAATCAGATTTTGCAACTAAAAAATCCTTCCGAACCGGAGGAGAACCGTAATGACCCAAGTGAATATGTTCTCCCCAATAAAACTCCAAAATACCGTCATCCGTCCACTCATCATAGGAATTAGCTACCGAGTCAGAGGACTGATAGCGACGAGCTGTAACTAGATATAATGCGATCGCCAGTATAAGTATTGCAAAGATAATTGCTAAGGTAGAAAGGAGCAAATTCATGAAAATTAAATATTAATATTTCTTAATAATTTTATCTTATTCTTGGAATGCCAGTTTCAGTTTTTATAAAAGTAGTAATAGGTTAAGAATCCAACTAGGTAATACCGCACATATCAATTAAATATGAATTAAATATCAATTAAAAAAAATTATTTTAAAGGTTTAGCAGTAATATTCCCCTGCTCAATCTGCTTTCTAATTTCTTCACTAAATATAATTTGACTTGTTCTACTAGGAATCACCCTAGCTAAACTAGACTTATCATCCACATCAATAATTTTAACTCGACCCAAAGGTAACTTTAATGTGCGAACGACCTCTCCTGTTTGGGGGTCTCTAAACACCTTAGTTTTTTCCTCAATAACTAAATTCATTCCTTCTCTATAACCATGTATTTTTCCGTGGTTAAGAACGATGAAATTTCCAAAGGTACCAACAACAAGACTATAGTTACTATTTAATGACCTTAATACAGATACAAAATGGTCACGATTAGCATTTAATGTACTAACAAGTTTATTAATGGCTTCTTTTGTTGCTAAAGTCATTAACTTCCCTTCATTTGTCATTGAAGAAGAAAAAAATTCCTGTTGCTGGTTAGAATTGATAGTTAATTTAAAATTAGTTCCCCTTTGGTCACTAATATCATTCAGATATTCATTGCTACTATTAACAGTATTAGTATAATTTTTATTATTACTTAATTCCAGGGCTAATTTAGGCGATCGCAAACTATTATCACGAGAAGTAGATTTACCATTTTCTGGGAAAAAGCTAACTATTTCTCCTGTAGCAGTATTAATAATTCGGATAGCTAGTTCTACATCAGCATTTCTATTAATAATTGTTTTACCAAAGCCTAAAAATCCTCCTTTAGATGTACTATTACTAATATCATATTGAGTCAAAGTTCCTATTAATACAGCTTCAATACCCAATTTTTGACGAATTTGACATAAATCAAAGTTGGGTTTAATTTGAGTCCTATCAACCACGATAAAATTATTGTCTTTTGCTAACTTACTGGCGACAATATCTGCAATTCTCTTGACTTCCTCGACATTATTAGATATTAATCTACCATTTAAACTAGTAGCAGAAATTGTAAAGTCGGTAACGGCAATTCTCAGCTTTTTCGTTGCAAATCTAGAAGAAATAGAGCAATTTTTTTTTGTATTATTGGAATCTGCTTTTAGCTCTTGAGCATTCACAGAATAAATATATCTAGTTTCAATAATTAAAGT
Organism: Mastigocoleus sp.; assembly: GCA_050042865.1. Classification (GTDB taxonomy): domain Bacteria; phylum Cyanobacteriota; class Cyanobacteriia; order Cyanobacteriales; family Nostocaceae; genus JBCCDM01. Next base: position 19,115 of record JBHJJE010000026.1, on the reverse strand, counting down.
AAATAGCGAAGCAAAAATAGATAAAGTAGCGCAACGCACAAAATAGCAATTCATCAATTTCCCCTCTGTAACTGAATTTTGGGTAAGCAGATAATTTTGTTGCCCAAATTTCAAATTGGACCTGTATACTGAAATCAACTATTGAGTATTACAAATATTTTACGAGTTTCGCCGGATATAAATATATATTTTATGTATCAATTTTTATAGTAACAAATAGTAGAAAATATCTAGTAGTTTACCCAGCGAACTTTGCGTGGTTCTTCGTGAAAAGAAAAAGTTGTTTCTCCCTCTGCTTCCTCCGCTTCCTCTGCTTCCCCTGCCTGCCTTTACCCGGCAATTTTGGCTTGGTTGAGTACTAGTTATACGCAACACAGTTATACGCAACACTTTGAGATTGCTTTGCTGTCGCTCGCAATGACACAAATAATTTTGCACACCCACTTAATCGCTTAACCCGGGAGCATCTCATTCCTGGAAAGATAATTGCTGTGAGGAAGTTACAATGATGTTTTGAAATCCGCCACAGCTAAATCAACAAAAGCTCTGACTTTGGGTGTCATGTAACGACTAGAGGTAAAAATTGCACAGACGGGTACGGGTACTCTTTCCCAATCTTTGAGTATTTGAGTAAGTCTTCCCTGGGAAACTAATGGTGCTGCCTGAAAATGCGGTAATAAAGCAATACCTAGTCCGTCTGCTGCTAAGTCTCTAGCTGCCAAATTATTGTTAATGATACATAGCGCTTCTCCAGTTATCTCTTGTCTTTGTTTACCCTTCACTAATAACCAGACAGGTTTATCTCTGGGAGAAAACATAATCAGTGAATGCTCGGATAAAGCTTGTAAAGATTCGGGTTCTCCCCTTGCATGAATGTAGGCATAACTCGCGTACAAACCATAGCGAATGTAGCCCAAAGGACGAACGGATAACTCCGAATCTACTAATGGTCCTACCCGAATGGCAACATCAATACCTTCGTGAATCACATCTACTATACGGTTGGAAAAATCTGCTTCCACCTGCACTTGAGGATATCGTTTGAGATATTCCGATATCCAACGATTGACTCGCATTAACCCAAACTCCGTTCCTGTAGTTACTTTAAGCAGTCCGCGAGGTTCCCCATGAGCTTGAGCAATACTGGCTTCTGTCTCTTCCAATGCATTCAAAATACCGCAAGCTCGCTCGTACAAGTCGCGACCAATTTCAGTAATGCTTATACGTCGGGTTGAGCGTTTTAGGAGTTGCACACCTAAGCGTTTTTCTAAGCGACTGACGACTCGGCTTATGTGTGCTTTGTCTTTATTGAGCATTTCACCTGCTGCGGTAAAGCTTCCAGCATCAATTACAGCGCGGAAAATGTCCAGGGACTCAAGGTCGATTGTTGATTTCATAGTCAACAGTCTATTGCACTTATGGGTATTTATCAATCCAAGAAAACTAGATAAAGTTTAGTCATGGATGCACAAACAACATTCCAACCGAAAGAATTTAAAGAAAAAGAGGTTGTTATGAGCGAACAACAACAACCATTCTACAAATTGCTTACTAAAACAATACAAACTTATGGAGAAATTGAGATGAAAGCATTAACTAACATTCAAACAGTACAAAAGTTTCTAGAAGCACAATACACGGGAAATTTTGACCGCGCTTTTCAATCCTACGCTCAACCTAATTTTCAATGGATTGTCGGTAGTAGTGGTAATGAAATCCTCCGAGAAGCAATTCCTTGGGCTGGTTACACCCATAAAGGTAAAGAAGGCTACATAAGATTGACGACGCTATTGTTTTCAGAATTTGAAGCACTTGAGTTTGAACCAAAACGCTATAACGATGCTGGTGAAAGTGTATTTGTCGAAGGTCACTTTACCTTCCGGCATCGTCAAACTGGGAAAATTGCCGATAGTGACTGGATTGCTCGCTTCGATATGCAAGATGGTCTAATTGCAGGTGGTCAATTTTACGAAAATACTGCTGGTGTTGCATTAGCCCGTAAAGCTGCATAAATTACATCTCTTTCAATAGTTACATAAATTAGAAAAAGGAAAATACCATGAAAAACGCAACAATTGATTTAACAGGTAAGGTTGCATTGGTTACTGGAGGTACGCGAGGTATCGGTCGAGCCATTGTAGAAGATTTAGTAAATCATGGCGCAACAGTTGCTTTTAACTATGTTAACAGCGCTGATAAAGCCAGGGAATTAGAACAAGATATGAGTAGCAAGTCTAAAGTAAAAGGATTTCAGTCAGATATTTCCGATATAGTCCATTTGGATGAGCTTGTTAATTCGTTAAAAGCTGAATTTGGTTCTATCGAGATTTTAGTAAATAATGCTGGTAGCTTTCTCAGTAAGCCCTTTGAGGAGATAACTGAATCCGAATACGATTGGCTGTTTGCAACTAATGTCAAGGGTCAGTTTTTCCTCACCCAGAAACTACTTCCGCTATTAAACGACAATGGACGCATCATTAATATGTCATCAGGAAGTACAAAGCATCACGTTCCTCAAACAAGTGTATATGCTGCAACTAAAGGAGCAGTCGAACAATTTACTCGAATGTGGTCAAAAGAGTTAGCTCCCCGCAATATTACGGTAAATAGCATTCTACCCGGTTACACCGCTACCGATTGGGTTGACTATGTACCCTCCGAGCAAAAAGAATCGATGGCAAATCAAGCAGCATTAGGTCGTCTTGGCTCTTCTGAAGATATCTCGCAAGCAGTTCTATTTCTCGCTTCTGACTTAAGTAGATGGGTTACCGGTCAACAAATTGCTGTTGATGGTGGACTCTAAGAGCAGAAAAATCAGAAATTTAGACAGAAATTCAAAAATTTACAGGAGAAGTAAAATGAAAATTGGAATTATTAACGCAGGTAATATTGGTCGTACATTAGCAAAATCATGGTTGAAAGCAGGTCATCAACTCAAATTAGCCAAAGCAGGAGACCAAACTAAATTAGAGAATTTTCTGAAAACAGTTGATGGTGCAAGCAAAGGTACAGTCAAAGAAGCAGCAGAATTTGGAGATGTGGCTCTATTCTCCGTGTACTGGGGTAATCTAGACGCAACCTTAGCCGAAGTTGGCGAACTTGAGGGCAAAATTGTGATCGACACTATGAACCCGCTTAAGGTGACTCCAGAATTTGAGCATTATCACGATTTGGAGTTTATGAAATCCAATTCAACTTCCGAAGAATTGCCAAAAGCTCGTGTAGTAAAAGCATTCAGTACTATGCCATCTGATTTACTAGATGCTAATCAATGGGCTAAAAATCCAGTTGCACCTGCTATATTTATCGCCGGAGATGACCCAGAAGCCAAGAAAATTGTTTCTCAACTTGCACGAGATGCAGACTTTCAAAGCTTTGATGCTGGAGAACTTGCGAACGGACGCTATATCGAACAAATGGGGGTATTATTACACCATATAGGCACCCACCAGTTTGGAGGTGACTACGGACGACTTGCTCCAATGTTTTTAAAAGCTTATGAATAGAAGTTTTGGAACGGTACGGAAGCTACCGTACCCATCCAAGATTCCTCTCTTACTCCAAGTTGGAGGTTTGGTTCTTTTCTTTTTAGGCAAGAGGGGTTCAATAATTTCCCACTCTTTATCTGTCAAACTGCTTGAATAACCCATTCTATGAAAATTTGTTTAAGTAGTCGAAGTTTGGAAGTACCTTCGACTACTTTGTGTAGAGCGATCGCACTTCTTAAGAGTAAATTTTTATTTGATAACCACCATCTTGAATTGTTATACCGGAGAAGGTCAAGATACTTTCGGGGGTTCTATAAATCCTGATAAAAAAATATCTGATGTCCCTTAATCAGGAATCTTTAATTTTACTATTGTATCTAAAATTGCTATTGGGAGAGTTCCATAGTTAATTCTGTAAAGAAAGTTTAATCCTTAATGAAAATGCTGTATATTTAGGCTCAGGAAATGATTGCTAAATTTCTTGCATCACAACTACGCAAACCTTCAGGATGGATTGGTAAGCGAATTATTGCCAAAGCATTAAACAGAGATAATGCTTCTATGAATAACCTTGCATTAAGAATGCTAAATCTAGAATCCACAGACGATAACTGTATTTTAGAATTAGGTTTTGGTGGGGGTTATTTACTAAATAAAATTCTTCAACTTGCAGGAATAATATCTGTGACAGGAGTAGATATATCTCCTGAGATGCTTGATTTGTGCAAGAAGCATTTTCAGTCGGATATAAAATCGGGTAAGTTAAAACTAAAATGTGCGAGTATTGAGAATTTACCAGAATTTGATCATAATTTTACTCATATCTGTACAGTTAATACAATTTATTTTTGGTCGGATATTCAAGAAATTTTTACTAGATTATATCAACTCTTAGAAGAGGAGGGTTTACTAGTTATTTGTTTTAATACCAAAGAATTTCTCCAACAAACCAATCTTGCTAAATATGGATTTAAGACATATGAATCTAAGCAGATAGAAAATCTGATGAGATTATCAGGATTTAGAAATATTAACCACGTGTTTACATCTGAAGATAAACAAAGCTTTGTTTGTATAATTGGTAGAAAATAATTTTTATATTCTTATCTAAAATAGAATATAAGATACATATAAGAATATATATTGACTCATTATGGATACTAGTAATACCAATTCTATATGAGGTTGCGCCGAATCGCTCTAGCCTTAGAAGGCTGGAGTTATAGTTACACAACCCACTCTTGTGGGCTGAATTCAGCGCATCTTTATGAAGAAATGGTATAACAAGTAATTCTTAGTTCAAATATATAAGATTGTAAATTAGTTTTTGAAAACCCGAATTAGATAAAAATGACCTTGTAAAGGTTTAGTTATTAGTATATGTAGCAAGACTCAAGTACGATTGCAATATAAGGTAATTAATCATGTCTAAAAAATTTCAATATCAACAACAAAATTCATCACAAACTCTTGAAGAAGCTCTTGAAGAATACTACTCTAGCTTTCAAGAATTAATTACGGAAAAGAACTCAAAGCCTAAAGTAGCAAAACTCTTTAGATTTCATGATGTTGCTCATGTAATCTTTGGTTGCGATACTTCTATTAAAGAAGAAACCTTAACAGATACCTGGACAATTTTTGGCTCTACCGTTACCCTCACAGAATATATGGAGTATTTGAAATATCCAGAAACGACACAGGTTTTTCAAAAAGAAGGTTTTTTGCAGGTAATGTGGAGTTTGATTGTCAGTTTACCCACAGTTTTCAAGGTTATATTTCGGACATTTAAAATGAAAAAGAAATGGTTATTTTGGGATTACAAACCCTATTTAAATCATTCATTAAAAAGTATTCGAGAAGAGTTTAATATTCAAGTAATGTAGTGTAAATAAAGTTGAAATAATATCTAACCAAAAATAATGCATCTTATATTTGAATTGAGACACAATAAAAGTATCGAAAGATACCTGAAAATTCTAGCAATATTTTATTTGTATGGTGCAATTGTACATTACTCTAATTTGCTGGGATTTGGTGAAATGCCTTTTACAGAAGAACCTTTAAGCTGGCAAATTGCAGATATTTTCTACGCAATTTTAGACACCTTTACTGTTATTGGTTTATGGCTGGGGACTCGGTGGGGAATAGCTAGTTTTCTCTTAAGTGCAGCTTCACAATTAATATTATATCTTAGCGTTCCTAACTGGTTCGCATTTAATCCACAGCAACAGCAGCTACTGTGGAGTATGATTATTTTTCACGTCATAACTTTAGTGATTTTCTTTGTTTTGCTATTCTTCTCCCAAAAATACGAACAGTACGATAGTTAACATAATCACCAATCAACTAATTTGCTCTTTCCCACAAACGCTTAATTTCACCCAAAGTTTGAGTATTTGGTGGAGGGGATGGTTTCACAGGTAGGGTAACTTTTGCTCCAGGAATATTTTGACTCCAAGGACTATTAGGTACACTTTTTAAATCAACGGATTGATTCACGGGACGAAAACCATATTGAACAAATACGAATTGTTGCTTGGGTTGAGCTAAAAAATCCAGAAACTTCCGTCCTGCTTCAGCTTCTCCCTCACCTACGTCACGCTTAACTATTGCTCCGGTAGAGACAGTTTCTACCGTGGGATTAAGATAATAAATCTGATAAGGTTTACCTTGACTTTTCCCAGCTTCTTGCCATCTGTGTAAAGCTATACTTTCATATACAGTTGCAACGTCAGCTTCGTTGGGACCCCTAGTAATAAACTCCTGTAAGAGAATATCAGTAGAACGAGGTGGTTGATATACAGAACGTTTAACTAAGGCGAATAATGAATCTATTGCTGGACTATTTAAATTATTAACACCAGCATTACTAATACCAGCTTTAGACTGTGCCCACAAATTCATCGTCAACTGTCCGCTATTAGAACGAGTCGGGTCTGTGGTCACAAAGTCAAAACTACCCCAATCACCCACACCACCAACTTTACCCCATTGACGTGCCTGCATGGCTTTTTCTAGCCGTCCCCAATCGAAATTCCCATCGGGAAATAGGACTTTACCTCGTTCTGACCAAGCTACACCAACCAAAATAGTTTTTGCAATGGGTTTGGGTTGCTCATAAAAAGCTTCGCTATTATTAGTTGCTTGGTAGCGTTGGGATAGTTCTTTGAGTATCTCTCCGTTTGCAGGTATCAATACAGTTGGTTTAAAATCATTTTTATTATCAATATATTTATTTACCATATCCTGGGAACCTTGAAATTTCAGTTCCACCTCAATATTAGGATGTGACTTTTCAAACTCTGTTTCCAACTCTTGTAAAGCTTCCTGTACTTCCGTTCCTGCAACCACTACAATAGTTTGGTTTACTCCAGGAATAGGTATATAAGCCAAACCCAAAGATGCAAGAATAATACCTGTAGAAGCAAAAATCCGACTTTTCTTTTGTGTATTTTTCATACCCTTCCTCTTTGCGTATCTTTGCATTTAAATAGATTAAATCTGGTGTTGCTGATTAAAAATATGAATAGTATGAATAGCCCCAGCCCCAATTTTGAGGGAGAAATGTATTTTAAAGTCTCCCCATTTTTGGGGGATTAAGGGGACTAGTAAATATCAGAAAGATAAATTATATTTCAATTCAGTAATACCTTAAATCTTACTAATTAGGTGATTTCTGACCAATATTATACCCAGGTTGATGAGTTTCGACTTCGCTCAACTCTCGATACCTTAGTTAACAGTGGTAAATTCTTTTATGTAAATCACTTTAATCCTCAACTCTCAACCAGAATTTGGGCATTTTCCTGCAAACTACTTAACTCTTTACTAACATCTTGTAACCGATGGACTTGCTCCACGTTACTTAAATCTACAGTCCGCATTTGATTTTGTAACTGTTGCAAAATACCAGCAGAATCTTCAACTAATTGAGAGAGATTAATTACCTGAGCTTGACGGACATCTTCACCTTGACGCGCTAATTGAATGTTTCTTTCTAAACTTTGTACTAACTGACTTAAATTCTTCTTAGCAATACCAGAACTAGACTTAATCTTAATTTCTACTTCTGATAATTGTTGCTGTAAATCAGTTACTGAAAGTAAAGAATCCTTACCATGCAAACGTCTAGCTAAATCATTTATTTTACTGGGTAATTCCACAACGCGATCGCATCCGTACTGTACAGCGATTAAAAGCTCCATTTGCATGGCATCTGTTAATAATTTGCCTGCTTCTTGCCTTAGTTCCTGGGCTTTTTCAGCTAAATTTATAGCTCGCTCCTTTACTGTCTGTAATTCTCTTTCTAACTGGGGATTTTCTAACCCTAAACTTTCCGGTTTGCGAGACTTAAAATAAACAGCACCAACTGTTGCAACACCAGCTGAAAGAGGTATCATCACCACACTTGGTAATCGAACAAATCGGATACCAACAATTAATGTAATTCCCCCTATTAAGACAGCAATAGGATAATTTAAAGGATTAGCTAGTTTCATAAAACTACTATTTCGTATAAAGTATAAGGTTAGTTGAACAGGTTTTAATTGTTAGTTGTTTGTTTTTATTTATTAGCTTTTATTTGGTAGTTAAGTAGGTGGTTAGGAAAAATTATCGCCCTGATAAAGTAAGTAGTAAGTAGTGATAAGTGAATAGAAATAAAGCTTTGAGGCTAATTACTACTCATGAAGGGATTTTATATTTAATTGTGCCTACTTATTTATCAACCATCAACCATCAGCCATTAATCATAATTAAATTAAAACTATCAAATTAAAACTATCAAATTAAAACTCAACCTGTAAATTAGCCATTAAACGAGAAATAGTTTCCGGGTCTCCTTTAGAATAATAACCGCCGTTACTTTCAGCCATCTGCTTGAGAACATCAGGACTAAATTCTCCCTCCTTACCATAACCAACTGTAAAGATACCAATACGTTGGTCACTACTAAAACCGCTCTTTTGTAATTCTTGTCCGAGCTGTTGTAAAGAAATCCTAGAACCTGAGTCTTCCCCATCCGTTAATACTAAAACAGCATTAATCGCATCCTTGCGCAAATTTTGCTGTAACCAATTTCGTGCGTTCAGGGTCGCATCATACAAAGCTGTACCACCATCTGCTCTCAAACTGCTAATAAACTGTAAACCTTTATCCTTTCCTGCTGGGGTACCATCTACTATGACCGGTTCTCTCACTTGAGAATCAAAATCAATCAGGGCAATTTGTTCTTTGGGTCCCAAATTATTAATATAAGTTTGCAGAGTATTTTGAACTGCTGGTAACTTATTCCCACTCATCGAACCAGAGGAGTCAATAATAACCGCTACTAAAGAAGGTTTTTTCGCAGCTTCCTGCCATGACTTTATCATTACCTCTGCCACTTCTGGCTTCGGCGGACGTAAAGAATCGTACTTTGCTTGGGGATTGACACCAAACTCTGGTTTAAAATTATTACCTAAAGCTACTCCCGCTACACCAGGACGCAGACCCAAATTAGTTGCTATTTGTTGTACTTCAGGCGATCGCAAATATTCTATGACTTTTTGAGCTGCTGCTTTCTCATCTGCACTCACCCAAGGTGTATTCGGAACAATTGCTCGCATATTGGAGGTAAAGGTAGATTTGGGATAAACTGCCTGATAGCGCTTTTGTCCTGGTTGTAGATTAGAATTAGCTTCTATAACTGAAGACTCGTATACAGAACCTACAGAAGCCCAAAATGGACCGTTTTTAACCATAGCTTTAGCTAAAGAATTAGTAGAAGTTCCGTAACGAGTAATCTTACTTTGTATTTGCTGTACTTGGGGTTGATACTTCTGTACATCAGCAACAGTTAACTCTTCTGCGGGTTTACCAGAAACAGCAACAAACTGAGCTACCAAAGTTTGTAGTCCAGAATTAGAACGAGTTGGTGCTGTGTGAACGTAATGAACTTTAGTTGGTGGTGCTGATGGATGGATATCTCGGTGTGTATCGGCTGTTACTAAAGCTTGGAAAGGATTCTCGACTTTCCTGAGAGCTTGAGCAACATCCGATTGAGCCATAAATACCATCGGACTGTTTGCTAAAAGAGGAGAATCTGTAATCCCAGGTATATAATTCTGACCGGGATATAACTGATTAACCCGGTATATTAACTGACTCTGGTAAATCTCTCCATCTACAGAAACTATAGTTGGAAACTCTTGTGCATCAGCTTTAAGAGTACCATTCTTTAACTGCTGAGCTAATGTCACCATTTTGGTAACAACATCACCGCTACCCTCAGCCTCACAATAAACTTTAAAAGACTTACCACTATCTAGTTTCGGTTGTGTTGCATTAAACTTTTGTATCGCATCCTTACAAAAATTATCTAAAGCACTTCCTACTAAAAACTTAATTTTTAAACCCGAAAAATTATCTGACGTATAACTCTGAGCATCACTATTCACATTAACATCACTACCACCACCGCAAGCACTCAGCAACAGCAGACTCAAAACAGCCGTCAGACCTCGAATAAATATATTTTTCTTCTGATTCATAGCTATGTTTACCAGTGGGAATATACGCGAATTAATAATTTATTAAATAGCAATTAACACTAATAAAAATTAATTAAATATAAATACAGACGCGAATTGACAATCAAAATGCTAAACGATGATTTACATGATTGCTAGTGTTAAATACACTCAATTGAAAGATGATTTCGGAAAATGTCTAAATTTTGAATCATCAACCATTACCGATCATCAATAAATAATTACCAAAAGCAACAACAAGCTAAATTAATACAGAGTTAGCTAAAATTTTGTTGCGAACAGCGACAACCCCATTGGAGAGGCATAGTTTTATGGGATGATGCTCTCTAGACGAAATCGCGTTTTACTACAGGGAATCCTTTATGACTCTCCGTCTAGGTGATACAGTACCAAACTTTACCCAAGCCTCCAGTGATGGAGACATAAGTTTTTACGATTGGGCAGGTGATAGCTGGGTTGTGTTGTTCTCACATCCAGCAGACTATACACCTGTATGTACTACAGAATTGGGAACAGTAGCTAAGTTAAAGCCAGAATTCGATAAGCGAAATGTGAAAGCGATCGCTCTGAGTGTGGATGATGTAGAATCTCACAAGGGTTGGATTGGTGATATCGAAGAAACCCAAACTACCAAGTTAAATTATCCTATTTTGGCAGACCCAGACCGTAAGGTTTCTGACCTTTACGACATGATTCACCCCAATGCTAATGCGAAGGTGACTGTCAGAACAGTGTTTGTTATCGACTCCGAAAAGAAATTACGTCTAACTTTAACCTATCCTCCTAGTACTGGACGTAACTTTGATGAAATCTTGCGGGTAATTGATTCGTTACAGTTAACAGATAATCATAGTGTTGCAACTCCTGCTGACTGGAAAGATGGTGATGATTGTGTAATTGTCCCCACTCTCAAAGACCCAGATGTTTTGAAGGAGAAGTTTCCTAAGGGATACCAGGAAATTAAACCTTACTTACGGATGACTCCCCAACCGAATAAGTAGGAATTTTTTCGGAAAAACGATTAATTTCATTTAGAAAGGAGACATAGATACGATGTCTCCTTTCTATTTTTTTATGTTTTTTAATTTTTTTTACTTTTAAGAAATACTGTCAGAAAATGTGTTAATTTCATTCGTTGGAAGGTGGAGTTAAATTTTGTATGCAGGAATTTTGTAACTTGCTTCTCGCATTAGCGAGTATTTTGAATTTCCACCTTATGGGTCGCTTACATCTTCCACTAAGATTTTTTGATTTAAATTAATTACTCAGCATTAAGGTTTAAATCTTACTTTATCGATAGAAATCAAGTTGAATGATATAGCTTTCTTACATACATTTTTTAATTTTCTTATTTTGTATGGTTAAATGCAAAATATGAATTTATATATAGCAACACTCTTTTTATAGCTTCAGATTCTTAAAGCTAATAATTAAGCCTGAAGGCTCATTTGCACGCTTAACTCAACTTTAAAAGCTTCCTAAACCAAAAGCTTAATATTATATCAATCTAACAAATTAGATCTCATTTGTAATTGTCTGTTATGAAAAACAACTACTGATAATTTATTAAAGAGATTGGGAATAATAAAAATATAAATAAACTTAAATTTTTAATAAAAATTCAAAACATGTTGATATTTACAAGGCTTCTGGGACTAGCTTTAATGCTTGGAGGAATTTCTGGATTAGCTAATCAGATTAGAATTACGACGAGTGGCTACATGATTAATGCTCCTGCTGTATTTCTCTGTGCTTTAGGAGTCTTAATGCTGGTATATGGTGGAGAATCTATACAAAACTGGGCATGGGGAATTATAGCATTTGGTATCATATTGACTTTAGCTAAAGGTGGAATTGTCATAGTTTCTACGACATTAATGACATTTCTGATATGCTTTTTAGCTATGGCTTGTGGATATAAATTATTGACTCGTGGAAAGTTGTAGTTCACACAAGATAATTAGCAATTCAATATTTCGTATTTGAATATATCTTTATTTCTAGAGATGCGATCGCAGACAAAGTTAAGTTTTGCGATCGCATCTCTAAATTCTGCTTTCAATTATTAAAAAAATTAACCGTATTTGGTTTCTTTACACCGACTTACTTAACTACTCTAATTTACTACTCTAATAACTAGACCTGCAATCTGCTGTAAATATGCTCGTATTTGGTTAATGGCTGAAATTATCCTCAACATCATCGGTACTGATTACCTGTCTGATTACAGTGAGTTTTTATATCAAATCCGGTTGATTAGTTATTATTTCCGCATCTGTGCGAAAAACTAGAAATCCTCTTTTACCCTGCTTTTGCTCCCTAATCGTTTTATTATAAGTGTTTAACTGGACATAATATTACAGGGTAGTAAATCTCATATATCTTTGAATAGTGCTGTTACAACCTTTGTCGCAGTTCTGTAATTTTGTAAAACGTGCTGGAATAGTGTCATCCTGGGATAATGTAAAGTAATCTTGCATTTTTTATTTACCAGTTGTCTGTAAGAAAGTTTCCCAAATATGACATCTACTAAGCCTATTTACAAAGATAAACAAGTAAAAGTTATTCTCACAGATATTGAAGGTACTACAACTGATATAAGCTTTGTACATAATATTCTTTTCCCCTATTCTGCAAAGCATTTACCAGGATGGGTTCGTAGAAATCATGAATTATCATCTGTTCAAAAAATATTGCAACAGGTGAAAGAAATTACTGGTAATCTACATCTTGATGTGGAAGATTGTATAAATCAATTAATGAATTGGCAATCTGCAGACCAAAAAATTACTCCGTTGAAAACCTTACAGGGTTTAATTTGGCAAGAAGGGTATGATAAAGGTGAATTAAAATCCCATATCTACCCTGATGCTGTTAAGTATCTGCGTTCCTGGTATGATACAGGTCTGACACTGGCTGTGTATTCCTCCGGTTCTATTGCAGCTCAGAAATTATTATTTAAAAATACTTCAGTTGGAGATTTAACTTCTTTGTTCGATGCGTATTTTGATACAACCACTGGAAGTAAAGTAGAAAGTCAATCTTACATTGCGATCGCTGATAAATTATCTGTTTTACCCCAGGAAATTTTGTTTCTTTCAGACTCCTTTAAAGAACTAGCTGCTGCTACAAATGCGAATGTAAATGTTTGTGGTTTAAATAGGGAAGATACAGTTACAGATAGTAAATTTGATTATGTGAATGACTTCTCACAAATTGCTCTGAGATTGTGAATATTTTCTATAATTTGATTTTTTCCACTTGAAATTGAATTTCAAATTTTATTTATGAATTATTTTTGCATGATGAGCGCTAACATAGCGTAAAAATCTTAATAATGAGAATAAAAAATATAAAAATTTATATTTGTAAATCAACCATCTTCATTTAAGATATTGTATGCTTCATTAATTAACCGCATTCTCTGTTCAGCTTGCTTTTGCATTTGTGGTTGAGCTACATATAGGTCTGGATGCCATTTTTTCACTAATTTTTTATAAGCTTGTTTAATTTCAGCACTACTAGCACCTGCTTTTAAACCTAAATGACTATAAGCTCGTGCAATCTGATTTTTATCTACTTGTTTATTTTTACTCGCTTGTTTATTAGATTGACCCTGAGATTTCTTACTCTTATAACCAGATGAATACATATTAGCTTTCATCTCTTCCATCTCTTGGTTGATTTCCCAATCTCGGAATTTATTTTCTATTTCAAAATCCGGAGGAGGTGATACATTAGCTTTTTTATTAATAAAATCATTTACATAGTCTGACACGTAACCTGAGAATGTGGAATAACCAGGAAATTCCCAGGATGAATCTGTTTTTGTCTCAGTCCGGTCTCTTTCCTCGCTGTTTTTAGTTTGAGAATTATTAACTGTATGAGTACTGCTATCTTTTGGATTGCTATCCTTACCTTTAGCAGAAGTATCATCACTCTTTCTCGGTATCCCTGCTTCTTCTCTAACTCCTTTACCTGAAAAACGATAGACCGTTTGCTGTTGTTTTTGTTGTTGTTTTTCCGTCTGGTTAAAATTTGACTTTGATTTTGGTTCATCAACTTCTACTTGAAATTCCTGGGGAGTTGAAATACCCAAAGTTTTCTCTAACCCCTGATTGAGTTGCTGTAAATGCAACTGTAAATTGCGTAATTCTTCATGCTTATGAATGACTTCTGCAGAGTCGTGATTATCAGGAATAAATTTGATCACCCTATCTGCTTGTTTTTCCAACTCATTAACAAGAGATAAACATGAACTCCTAAACTCCTGCAAATAACCTTCAACTGCATCTAAACACAGTTGTGCTACTTTCTGATGATAGGATTCCCCCGACTGACTTTCTCCCTGCTGCTGTATATTTTTATTTAATATATAAGCAATACTACCAACCACCGCAGCACCTACAGGACCTGCTAAAAGTAGACCAATTCCCCCACCAACAGCTAATGAACCGGGGTCGCTAAGACTATCATCTAGGAATTTTTCTGACTGGGGTGGTAGCTCAATTTGCGGCTCTTTAGGGAAAGATACTGATAAATCCTCTGGTCTGGCGGATTGGAAAAAATCGTAAGCTTGATATAACCATTTAACTATATCTAAGTGTAACTGCGATAAATCTTTTTTTAAAGTTTCTTTTTCCCAAGTTTTAAAATCACCCCTAGCTAGCTCCACAGTCGCATCACTCTGATAGCGATCGCACAATTTATGTAAGGTTAACCAGTTACGTAGCTCAGAAAGACTTTGCTCGAAACCTTTTCTAATTAATCCTTCTGCTTTTCTTTTAATATCATCTTTGGCTTTATCTTTTCGGTCTAAAACATCAATTTCACTTCTAATTTCAGTTATTTTAGCTTTTAAAGCTTGCTGAACTCCAGATGAAACAACATTTACCCTAGAGGAACTTACACCACCTTTATCTTTTTGCAAAATACCAACTATATTTTGTAGTGCAGTTTCAAAAGCTACCAAACCACTGGTATTTGCTGATGCTGTATCACCTTTTAATCTTGCTCTGAGTGCTGGTAAAGCATCGACTCTATATAAGTTACTAAAACCTGGAGGTAAGTCTGCACGAAAACTCTGTGCTACAAATCGTAAACGACTTTGAACTTCTTTTTGTTCTTCTGGTTCGAGTAAATTTAAGAAATTAACCACGAATATAACTGTTTTAATTCCTCTATCTGATAACCAGTCTCGCAGGTTCTCTCTTTCTCCCAAAGTCATTACTTTACGAGCATCTAGGAGTTGAACTACTAAATCTGCGCTCAATAACTGCTCTTTAACTAGTTTATCCTGTGCTTCCCGGTCGTTGGTTCCAGGTAAGTCCAGAAATTCTACACCTGTACTCAGAAATGGGTGAGGACAGAATAATTCTACTGATGTCACATCATTGCGCATCCGTCTGTTATCATCAAGTATGGCGTATTCTTTAAGGATATTTGTTCCAGCACGATAAATTTTTGATCCGTCATTCAAGGTGATGCGAGTATATATGTCGCTTCCATGCTTAACTGTAATAGCAGCTCCGGTTGTGGGAATTAAGTCAATGGGTAAGGCTTTGCTTCCTAAAATAGCATTTAATAGGGTAGACTTACCGTGGTTAAAAGGACCAAATACCGCAATCCGAAAGTTAGGATTGACAAGATGATTACAAATAGTTGCAATATCTTGATTTAAGGAAGATTCTTTGTCTAGATTTAATAACTCAGATACAGCTTTGAGAGTATTTATAAGTTGTTTATAATCTTCCTGATTTTGCATGGTATTAATATTTTAATTTTTGATTTTTGATTTTGGAACTCTTATTTTTCAGCTTTTAGTTTTTAATAATTTTTCTGTATAAAGATGCAATTTATTTTTATTGTAGGGTGGGTGACGACTATAAGAAATTCTAGTTTTTACGAATAAAGTAATGATGTCGTCACCCACCAATTAAATTTATTTGTGCCGACTTACTTAAATGTGGTCTAACTGTAATAGCTCAAAAGACTCTGATAATTGGACTCTATATTTTCCAACTCTGTAAAGATACTTTTATCTAAATCTTGTAAACGCTTGAGTTCAGTTTCACGGTTAATTTCGCGAGTTTGCTTTTGCTTGAGTAGATTATCTAATTCAGACTGACGGGAGGAGATATCGTCATTGATGCGTTGATTTACTTCTTTTTCATAAACATCAAAACATTCTCTCACAGCATCATGAACAGTATGCCATTGTTCCTGGGCGACTTGAGGTAGATACTTAACTAATTCTTTTTTAGCAGTCTTCACCAACTGTTTGCGTCCTTGGTCTGCTTGTAAAACACCTACACCTAGTCCAATTAAAGCAAAACCAATCGGACCGAGAAAAATACCCGTAACAGCAGAAAGTATCCAGGTAACACCAATGACGCTGAAGTGATTGAGTAAAATATTTTTCCAATCAAAACCCGCAGAACCAGCCATTGCGAAACCTGCTAAATTACCTTCAGATAAAGATAATAACCCCATTGCCCATTTAGCCCAAGCGGGGGAATCATCTTCTTGTGTAGAGGTTGCAGCTTTTACCTTGACTCCCGTCAACTTTTCAGTAATATTATCAGTAACCTTTCTGTAGGATGCTCCATATTCTGCTGCACTTTCAGAAAGACCAGTAAAAGCTGCTTTCATATCTTTTTCAGCAGTGAGACTCCAATCAGCAATTTTATCGATGATGTATTGTTCAAAAGCTTTTTGTAGTGATTGATTAAACGCTTCTCTTTTACCAGCACTGAGAAAATCAAATAAATTTAAATCTGGTTGATAGCGAAGAAAATCATTCTCAAAAGTATCTCCTAAACCTAATACATAATCTTTAAAAGAATCAGCTACAGCTTTAGATTTATTATCCCTTGTATCCCGAATCTCCCTTTGAAACTGATTGCAAATATCCGTTAACTTATTAAACTCAGGTTCCACAGAACTAATGCGATCGCGCAATTCTTCTACGTCTTTTTCTAATAACGGTATCCTTCTTTCAATTGCTTCACGGGTACTATGACAAGCACCTCTTGCTAAAGTTCTCACCTGTCTGAGTTCTGCGATCGCTCTTTCTCTGGTTAAAAATGTATTCAGTGCTGCGATAAATTCCGTAAATCCTGTTCCGTCTAAGGAAGCGCTTGGGTCTTTGATTCTGCGACGTAATGCTTGAATTGCAGAGACTTCAAATACTCGCTCATCATATATATTTTGACCATCAACAATACAGTATTCTTCTAAATTCGCTTGAAATACTTTTCTGAGTCTTTCTTCAGCTTCTCTTAATTCTTGATCATCGTCTGGATCTATCAATGCTTCTTTGACTTGGTCCCAAGCATTAATTAAGAAAAATACTGATAAACCTCTACCTTTTATATAATTTTCTAAATAGCGACGTTCACCTAATGTACAAGGCTGAGATGCTCTCATTACAAAGAGGATCGCATGGCAGTTATTAACGTAACCTAAAGATAATTCGTTACGTGCTTCCGTGTCATTTAAACCCGGACTATCAACAATTTCAATTCCCTTTTCTAATAATGGTAAAGGATATTCCACCACTGCATGACTAACATCAGGGAAAGCTTGTTTTTTTTCCTGCTCTAATTTTTTAGCTTCTGCAGGGTCAATAGTATAATTATTTTTAAATGATTGAAAGTCTAACTCTTGGGGACTTTTATTATCAGTAAAGTGTACTGTGACTTTTTTCTCTTTACCGTAACGCAAAACAGTTAATACTGCAGTACAGGGATTTACATCACTAGGTAATAATCTTTCACCAATTAAAGCATTCAGAAAAGTACTTTTTCCCCGCTTCATGTCTCCCAATACCAAAAGGCGGAATACTCCCTGACGAAGATTTTTACTAGCTGCTTTTATATCTTCAATTTCCCTGGTAATACCCAATTTACCAGAAGCATTATCAGCATCCAGTTCAGCTTTATCTATGGTATTTGCAATTCTATCTAAGGAAACAGCTACTTCGGAACGAGCTTGGGAAAAGCGTTCTAAGTCATGCAAAAAAGAATCTGTATTTACTGAAGAAATCATTATTGTGTCTTGTATTACTTTGTATTGATATTTGTCTTGATATTTCTATTAATTCTGAATTTATGAGTTATCAATATTCAGTTTTGAAGTATTAGTTGTGAAATATTATTTGTGAAGTATTAGTTCTAACGATTCATAAATTTAATACTATATTAATCTTAGAGCCTAATAATAATCACTTATAAGTGTATGTGTCACTATATTTTTTGTAACATTGAGACCTAGATTATTAACAATAATATTATTTTTTGTTCTTAATTTTAGACTCAATAAATAACTTATATCCGATAAAACCTAAAGTCCCGACTATCACAAATCCTGCCACAATTGAAGCTAATCTAATAGCAGCAAAAACTGCTACTCCCAAAGCAAATAATTTCAAACCTAAAATAGCTTGTTTCTTCCATATTTTACCCTTAGATTCTTCTACTTTAGGCTTATATGTTTTATAATACTTTGCCTCTTTTTCATTAATTTCAGACTCTAATTCTCGCAGTCTAATTTCCGTTTCTCGTTTACGTAATTCGCGCTCTCTTCGTTCCAAATCTTTTTGTTGTTCTTCTGAAGAACTCATCCTTGGATACCCCCGTAACCCAAAATTTAGTAACTTAATATCTGACTAGTATTTACCGCTAATCTATCTTATATAGATAAAAATAGTCCTCAGTGCTAATCGCTACTTACATTTAAAATTTCATTTAACCTTTTGAATGAAGTTTCAGATTAGTCAGGACTTACGCAATTGATACACTCACTACAATCAGCGATACAACAAACGAAGTTAGAATTCCAGAAACTGCTAAAAAATTTATTTTTCTACTCACCCTGTAACCGTAACCTGTTAAATTTTGAACAGAAAGTCTTAGAATCAATTTTTAGTTAAATTTAAAACGAAATATCAAACTACTAGGACTTACGCACTGTACAAAAGAGTTATCTCGTGTATCAACGTAAATACGTCGTTTCAAGCTTTTAAATATCACTGTTACTTTTGGCGAACACTAAAAGTATGATTTAAAAATCTGCCTCTAAGACTTGAAAACAATAC